>VGTK01000060.1 GCA_016874715.1 Deltaproteobacteria bacterium
GCCGCTTCCGGCGGCGTTCTTCCGTCGCTCCGCGCTCGCTCTCGCGCCCGACCTGCTCGGCCTGATCCTGGCCTGCGAGAGCGACGCGGGCCTGGCGGCCGGACGGATCGTCGAGGTCGAGGCCTACTGCGGCCCCACCGACCGCGCCGCCCATTCCGCCGGCGGACGCCGCACCGCGCGCAACGAGGTGATGTACGGCCCCGGCGGCCACGCGTACGTCTACTTCATCTACGGGATGCACTGGTGCGTGAACGTCGTCGCCGCGACACCGGGCCGCCCCGAGGCCGTCCTCCTGCGCGGCCTCGAGCCGCTGTACGGCATGGACCTGATGTGGGCGCGACGCGGCGCGCACGTCCCCGAAAGCGCGCTCGCCCGCGGGCCCGGCAACCTCACGCGCGCTCTCGGCATCGACCGGGCGCTGAACGGCGCCGACCTGCGGCGTGGCGCGCTGCGTGTTCTGCGGCCGGCCGGCGGTCGCGGCATCCCGCAGCCCCGCGACGTCCTGCAATCGCCACGCATCGGCGTCGCGTACGCCGGGGACTGGGCGGAGCTTCCCTGGCGCTTCTCGGTGCACGGCAGCCCGTGCGTGTCGCATCCGCCGCGCGACGCCCGCCGCCGCACGAGATCGTGACGCCGGAACGCGAACGGCCCACCGGAGATCGACTCCGGCGGGCCGTTCGACTGCACTTCGCGCGCGGTGCCGTCAGCGCTTGACGCCGCAGATCTCGGCCAGCGCCGCCGCCTTGTCGTCGCGCTCCCAGGTGAAGAAGCCGCCCTCCGGCGCCTGACCGAAGTGGCCGTACGACGCGGTCTTCTTGTAGATCGGACGCAGCAGGTCGAGCGTCTTGATGATGCCGTAGGGGCGCAGGTCGAGCACCTCGAGCAGCGCCGAAGCGATCTTCTCGTCGGGAACCTTGCCCGTGCCGAAGGTATCGACCAGCACCGACATCGGGCGTGCGATGCCGATCGCGTACGCGATCTGCACCTCGCAGCGCTCGGCGAGGCCCGCTGCGACGACGTTCTTCGCCATGTAGCGGCCCATGTACGCGGCGCTGCGGTCGACCTTCGACGGATCCTTGCCCGAGAAGGCGCCGCCGCCGTGGCGGCCGTAGCCGCCGTAGGTGTCGACGATGATCTTGCGTCCGGTGAGGCCGCAGTCGCCCTTCGGACCGCCGACGACGAAGCGGCCGGTCGGGTTGATGTGGTACTCGGTCTCCGGGGTCAGGAACTGCTTCGGGATGACCTTCTTGATCACGTCCTCGATCATCGCCTCGCGCAGCTTCTCGTTCGACACGTCCTCGCTGTGCTGCGTCGAGATCACCACGTTGCGCACGCGCACGGGCTTGCCTTCCCTGTACTCGACGGTGACCTGCGACTTCGAGTCGGGGCGCAGGTACGGGTACTGCTTCGGGTGCTCCTTGCGGATCTGCGTCAGGTGCTTGACGAGATGGTGGGCGAGCGAGATCGGCAGCGGCATCATCTCGGGCGTCTCGTTGCAGGCGAAGCCGAACATCAGGCCCTGGTCGCCGGCGCCCTGGTCGGCGAGGTCGGCCTCGCTGCGGGTGACGCCCTGGCTGATGTCGGGCGACTGGCGATCGATTGCCGTCAACACGGCGCAGGTGTCGTAGTCGAAGCCCATGTCCGACGACGTGTACCCGATCTCCTTGATCGTCTCGCGCGCGATCTCGTTGTAGGCGATCTTGGCGTTGGTCGTGATCTCACCGGCGAGCACGACCATGCCGGTCTTGCAGAGCGTCTCGCACGCGATGCGGGCCTTCGGGTCCTGCCGCAGGATCTCGTCGACGACGGCGTCCGAGATCAGGTCGCACATCTTGTCGGGATGCCCCTCGGAGACAGACTCCGAGGTGAAGAAAAAGTTCTTGAGCGCCATCGAGCTGCTTTCTCCGTGGAAGGTGCGGGGCCGGCGGCCCTGCGGTGATCGCGGGACTGTAACAGGCGCGTACAAGCAGGTACAGATCCAAAGCGTGACCGCCGACGACCCTGCCGCGAGCCGAAAATGGCGCCTACGCGCGGAGTTACGGGAGGCCCGCCGCGCACTCGACGCAGACGCGATGGCACGCGCGGCAAGCGCGCTGGCGTCCGCCGCACGCGCCCTGCCCGCCCTCCGCGAGGCGCGTACCGTCGCCGGCTACGCCGCCGGCGACGGCGAGCTCGATGTGGCGCCCATCCTCGACGCGGCGCGCGCCCGCGGCGCCGCGATCGCGCTGCCGCGCTGCCGCGCCGGCGGCGGACTCGAGCTGGCGCTGGTCGCGGCCGGCGAGGCGCTCGCCCCCGGCCCGCGCGGGCGCGTCCTCGAGCCGACGGGACCGGCGAGCGAACCTGCCGCCCTGCCTGTCCCGGCGGTCGTCCTCGTCCCCGCGGTAGGGCTCGACCACCGCGGCTTCCGCCTCGGTCGCGGCGGCGGCGACTACGACCGGCTGCTCCCGCAGCTGCGCGCGGCCGGCTGGACCATCGTCGGCATCTGCCACGCCGCGGCGCTGTGCGAGGCGCTCCCGGTCGAGTCGCACGACGTCCCGGTCGACGCGATCCTGACCGATTCCGGCCTTTACCTCCCGGCGCGTTGACCGCGTCATCCTCCCGGGGCGTCGACCGCGTCCATCGCCCCGGGCGCGTCGACCGCGTCATCCTCGCGGTGGCGTGCGGCGCGGGGGGCGTATAAACAGCGCCCCCATGTCGCTGCTCATCGTCGGCACCATCGCCATGGACAACATCGAAACGCCCGCGGGCAAGGTCGTCGACGAGATCGGCGGCTCGGCCGCCTACGCGGCCCTCGCCGCGAGCTTCGCCGTGCCGACGGCCGTGGTCGCGATCGTCGGCAACGACTTTCCGCAGGAGACGCTCGACCGCCTCGCCGCGCGCGGCGTCGATCTCGCGGGCGTGAAGGTCGGCGACGGCCCGAGCTTCCGGTGGTCGGGCCGCTACCACGAGAACCTGAACAACCGCGACACCCTCGATACGCAGCTCAACGTGCTCACGCAGTTCAAGCCGGAGCTGCCCGAGAAGTTTCGCGACGTGGAGCACGTCTTCCTCGGCAACATCGATCCCGAGCTGCAGATGTCGGTCCTGAAGCAGCTCCGCCGCCGCAAGCTCGTCGCGTGCGACACGATGAACTTCTGGCTCGACAGCGCGCGCCCCGCCCTGCTCCGCCTCGTCGCCGAGATCGACCTGCTCATCGTCAACGACGAGGAGGCGCGCCAGCTCTCGGGCGAGCACAACCTCGTGCGCGCGGCGCACGCGATCCGCAAGATGGGTCCGAAGCTCCTGCTGATCAAGCGCGGCGAGTACGGCGTTCTGGGCTTCGAGCAGGACTCGATCTTCGCGATGCCGGCCTACCCGCTCGAGGAGGTGTTCGATCCTACCGGTGCCGGCGACACCTTCGCCGGCGGCTGCATGGGATACCTGACCAAGCGCGGCGCGCTCACCCCGGGCTCGTTGCGGCGCGGCATCGCGCAGGGCAGCGTCATGGCGTCGCTGGTCGTCGAGCGCTTCGGCATGCGCCGGCTCTGGGAGGTCTCGGCGGCCGACATCGAGGCGCGCTACATGGCCTTCGTGCGGCTCACCGACTTCCACTCCGCCTGAGCGGACACGGCGCCGGTGGCCGACGGAGGGCACGGGACGCGCAGCGGAATCGTCCTCGCCGGGGGCCGATCGAGCCGTCTCGGCTCGCCGAAAGCGCTGCTCGAGCTCGACGGAGCGCCGCTCGTGCGCCACGTCCTGAACGCCCTCGCGCCGTCGTGCGACGAGGTGCTGCTCGTCGCAGCACCGCGCGACGCACAGCCCGAGGAGCTCGACGCGGGGCTCGCGAACGAGGCGCTCCGGCTCGCGAGCGCCGGCGTGGCCGCGCGCGTCGTGCACGACGCGCGCGCGCACCTGGGACCGGTCTCCGGTCTCGCGACGGGCCTCGCCGCGGCACGCGGCGAGATCGCGTGGGTGACGGCGTGCGACGTGCCGTTGCTCGCACCAGCGCTCGTGGAGGCGCTGCTCGCGCGCGCCGAGCGGGAGCGCGACGCCGACGTCGTGCTCCCCCGCTGGCGCGGGTATCTCGAGCCGCTGCTCGCGGTCTACCGCCGCGCCGCGATGGCGGCGCACTTCGCGCGTCAGCTCGACGATGGCGTGCTGAAGCCCACCGCGCGGCTCGACGAGCGGCGCGTGTCGATCGTCGAGGAGGAGGAGATCCTGCTGCTCGACCCGGATGGGCGCAGCTTCGTGAACGTCAACGCGCCCGCGGATCTCTCCGCGGCTCGCGCGCGTGTCGCGAGCGAGCCGCTCGCGATCACATCGCGGGCATCCCGTCCTGCGCGTAGCCCGAGAGGATCGTCCGCAGACGGGTGATCGCCTGCGCGTGGAGCTGCGACACCCGCGACTCGGTGATGCCGAGCCGGGCACCGACTTCCCTCATGGTGAGCTCGCTGTGGTAGTAGAGCGGCATCACCATCCGCTCCTTCTCGGGCAGCTGCTCGATGGCCTCGGCCACCGCACCGGCGCGCTCGCGCGAGAGCAGAGCGGTCATGGGATCACCGGTATGCGACGCGATGTAGTCCTCGAAGCCGAGCCGCTCGTTGTTGCGGCCGAAGGCGACGTCCTCGAGCGAGATCATCGCGAGGTCACCCACCTCGGCCATGAGCTCGTGCAGGCGGTCGATCGAGACGCCCATGGACGAGGCGAGCTCGTCGTGCGAAGCCTGCCGTCCGAGGTGGTGCTCGAGCTGCTGCGCGCTGCGCGAGAGGTGGTTCGCCTTCTGCCGCGTGGTGCGCGACACCCAGTCCAGCAAGCGGAGCTGGTCGAGGATCGCGCCGCGGATGCGGATGCGCGCGTAGGTCTGGAAGTGGGTCGCCTTCGACGGGTCGTACTTGCGGAACGCGTCGAGCAGCCCGTCGACCCCCCAGCTCATCACCTCGTCGTGCTCGATCGAGGCTGGCAGCGCAGCCTGGATCTGCTGCACGACCTGTCGCACGAGCGGCAGGAACATCGCGACGTCGTCCTCGCACAGCGCCCGCTCGCCGGAGCGGACGGCGCGCTCGGCCTTGGCGTGCGAGGGTCCGCGCTTCGTCGTCCGTGTTCTCGTGAGACCGTCGGCATCCTTGCGTGCTGCCCGTGCTGCGCTCTGCATCATCGCGTCCCCCGTTGCCGCATCTTGCGGACGCGGCGGTCGGCACCGCACGGTTGCAACGCTCGTGCCGCACGGGGGCGGACCTCCTGCGGCCGGCCGCCGCGCACTCGTACGAGCGTGGCGACCGCTCCGGCAGACGCCGGAAAGTGCCCGAACTTGCGGGGTTCCGTGCGCTCCGGGGAGGTTCCGCCAGCGCTGCGTCGCGCGGTGGTGCCGCGCGACGTCCCCGTCGCGTGGCTACGGCACGCGGGTGACGTGCGGCACGGAATTGACGGTGCCGCCGCCAGACCGCGGCACCGCGGCGGACGCCGCCCCTGTGCCGGAGCCGCCCATCGCGAGGGCGCTCCTGTGTCGCGCATGACAGCGCGGACGGGTCACGTGTGACACGCGAGCGGGTGGCGATCCTGCGCGCGGGCCTGGCGCTGGGCTTCGTCCGGCCGCGCGTCGCCTGCATCGGTCCCACCGGGCGCGACGCGTTCTACGAACGATGGCTCGCCGACGGGCGGGCCGGCGACATGCGCTTTCTCCTGCACCACGTGAAGGCGCGCCTCGACCCACGCACGCGCTATCCGTGGGCGCGCACGGTGGTGAGCGCGTTCTACCCCTACGCAGCCCCCCCGCCGCCGCGGACCGCATGGCGGCAGGAGCTGCGCGGCCGGATCGCCAGCTACGCGCTCGGGCGCGACTACCACGCCGAGATGGGCGAGCGCCTCGCGCAGTGGGCGCGCGCCATCGAGGACGCCCTGCCCGGGGTGCGAGCCACCGGCTTCGTCGACACGGCAGCGATCTTCGAGCACGAGTGGGCGGCGCGTGCCGGCGTCGGCTGGACCGGCAAGCACACGCTCACGCTGAGCGAAGACCTCGGGTCCTACGCGTTCCTCGGCGAGATCCTGGTCGGCGCCGAGATCGAGCCCGACCCGCCGGTCGCCGATCGCTGCGGCAGCTGCACGCGCTGCATCGACACCTGTCCGACCGGCGCCATCGAGCCCGGCTACCGGCTCGAGCCGCGGCGGTGCATCTCGTACCTGACCATCGAGCACAAGGGATCGATCCCCGTCGAGATGCGCCCCGCGCTCGGCGAGTGGGTGTTCGGCTGCGACCTCTGCCAGGTGGCCTGCCCCTGGAATCGCGACGCGACGAGCCCGCCCGACGAGCGTCTCGCTCCCGACCTCCGCCGCATCCTGAGCCTGGACGAGGCCGGGTTCGAGCAGCGATACGCCGCGACCGCGCTCGCCAGGGCCGGCCGCGTGCGGCTCGCCCGCAACGCCGCCGTGGTCCTCGGCAACACCGCCAACCCCGCCGCGATCTCCGCGCTCGCGACCGCTCTGCACCAGCACGACGCCCCCCTGGTGCGCGGCCACGCCGCATGGGCGCTGGGGGCTCTGCAGGACGCAGGCGGCGCCGCGGCGCGCGCTGCACTGGAGGCCGCGGTGGGGGATCCCGATCCGGCCGTGCGGGCGGAAGTCCGCGCCGCCCTCGGCGACCGTTGAGCGCGCACGACGGCCGGGGCCGCCGGCTACGTCAAACCAGGTCCCAGGGGTTCGCGCCCTCGACGCCGATGCGGCGCAGGAGGCGGTCCTTCACCCGCACCGCCATCTTCTCGCGCTCGAGGCCGTTGCCGTCGATGCGGACCTTTCCGCCGGCGATCATGTCGTGGCCACCGGCCGAACGGCTGCCGAGCACCTTCTGCAGCACCTCGCCCGCGTTCGCGTCACGATCGGTGGTGCGCAGCGAGACGTGCAGGTTCTTCTTGTAGCAGCCCATGGCGAGGGCCCAGTCGACCTCGTCGAGGCGCAGGAGGAAGTCCGCGACCTCCGCGACCATGTCCGGGTAGAGGACGTCGCCGAGGTCCGAGATGACCACCTTGTCGTAGACGACGGCCTCCTCGATGGCGTCGCGGAACGTGCGGAAGTACTCGCGCGGCACGCGCGCGTTCTCGATCTTCCCGAGGCGCCGCTTGTTCGCGTACGGGTACAGGAAGTGGCTCGCGGCGAAGTCGGCCGGCGTCGACTCGCGGCCGAGGTCCTGCGTCTCTGCGGCGATGCCGTAGAACAGCGCCGTCGCGATCTTGCTCTCCACCGTGACGTGCGAGTCGCGCAGGTACTCGGTCAGGATGGTCGACGTCGCCCCGTACTGATCGCGCAGGTCGACGTACGGGATGTTCTCGGTCAGGACATAGGCCGGGTGGTGGTCGATCACGACCGTGGGCCGGATGTCGGCGGGCAGCGAGTTGTTGCTGCGGCCGGGCTGGGTGTCGACCAGGGCGACCTGGCTCTCGGGTCCGAACTCGATCTCCTTCACCGGCACCATGTTGATGTTCAGGTACTTGACCATCGCCCGGTTCTCGGCGCGCCCGATGATGCCGCCGAGCGCGATCACCGAGTCCCGGTCGGCCAGCTCGCGCAGGATGTACTGCAGCGCCGCCGCGCTCGCGAGAGCGTCGGGGTCCGGGTTGTCGTGCGGCAGAATGACGAGCGGCTGCGGTCCCTCGACCGCGGCCAGCAGCGAGACCACTGGTCCCTTGACTTGACCCATATCGTTGCGGAGCGACGGATCGACCCGCAGGACGCGGAATATACTGCCCGCGCCTGCCATGTCCAGTACCGAACGATCGATCGGCGGCGACCGGTCCGGCCGACGGCACGGGGCCGGCGGTCGCCGTCGATCCCGGGCTTTGTCGAGACCGGGCGGGCTGCTACCACGGTGGCGGATGCGACCGGTCGAGGAGATCCGTCACGAGCTCTATCGCATCGCGGGCCAGTCCGATGCGGATCTCGCGGCGGCCGCACTGTGGATCGCCGCCGAGGAGTACCCGAACCTCGACCCGGATGCGTACCTCCGGTACCTCGACGACGTCGCTGCCACGGTCGAGCGCCGGGTCGCCGCGGCGCCCGACCCGGACGCGGCTCGTGACGCGCTGTCCGACGAGATGTTCGTCCAGCAGGGGTTCACCGGCAACGCGACCGAGTACTACGACCCGCGAAACAGCTATCTGAACGAGGTCATCGACCGACGCCGCGGCATCCCGATCAGCCTCGCGGTGGTCTACCTGTCCGTCGGCCGGCGGCTCGGCATGCCGGTGTACGGGGTCAACGCGCCGGGACACTTCCTCGTCCGTCACGGCGCGCGCGTGCTGGACCCCTTCGCGCGGGGCCGCCAAGTCGCGCCCGAGACGCTGCTCGAGCAGCTGCGCCAGATGAACGTCCCGGACCCCGACGCGCACCTGAAGCGGCTGGTCGCGGCACCGCCCGACACGCGCACGGTCCTGGTGCGCATGCTCGGCAACCTGAAGGCGAACCACCTGCAGCGCAAGGACTTCGTGCGCTCTCTCGCCGTCGTCGACCGCCTCGTGCACCTCGAGCCGACGAACCCGCTCTGGCTGCGCGATCGCGGCGCGCTGTATCAGCGCCTCGAGTGCGGACGCGCCGCCGTCGCCGACCTCGAGCGCTACCTCGAGCTTGCACCGGACGACCCCGAGAGCGACGTCCTCCGCGAGACCATCGTCAAGCTGACCGGCAATGCACCAACCCTCCAGTGAGGGCAGCCGCCGGGTCGAGGTCGCTGCCGGGTTGCTGCGCGACGGCGACCTGGTGCTGGTCTGCCAGCGCGCCGCGACCGGCTCGCACCCCCTGCGCTGGGAGTTCCCGGGTGGCAAGCTCGAGCCCGGCGAGTCGGTCGAGGCGTGCCTCGTGCGCGAGCTGCATGAGGAGCTCGGCATCGCGGCCAGCGTCGGCGCACGCATCGCCAGCGTCGAGCACCGCTACCCACAGGGCCCGCACGTGCGGGTGCACTTCCACGCCGTGGTGGTGCAGGCGGGCACGATCGAGAACCGCGTCTTCGCGCGCATCGTCTGGCATCCGCGCCATCGCCTCGACGAGCTCGACTTCCTCGACGCCGACCGACCGCTGATCGCCATCCTGCGCCGCGAGGCGCAGCTCGACCTGGCCGCCCGCCGCGAGGCGCAGCTTGACTTGGCCGCCGCGCGCCCCATCCTCGAACGATGACGCAGACGCCCCCTCCACAGACGTTCTTCTTCGACCGCTTCGGCCTCGACGCCCGCGCGCTCGAGAGCACGCTCGGCTCCGCGCTCGCGCGCCGCGCCGACTTCGCCGACCTGTACTTCGAGTTCCGCACGGTGCAGGGCATGTCGCTCGAGGAAGGCTCGGTCAAGAAGACCACGCACAGCGTCTCGCAGGGCGTCGGTGTCCGGGTGCTGGCCGGAGACAAGACCGGCTACGCCTACTCCGACGAGGTGACCGTCGAGCGCCTGCAGGTCGCCGCCGAGCACGCGCGGCAGATCGCGAGCGCGCCGGGGGCTTCGACATCGGTCGACCTGCGACGCAACACCGCCGCGCAACCGCACGCGCTCTACCCCGTGGAGAGCGCGCAGATCGCCCGCCCGCTGCCCGAGCGCGTGGCACTCCTCGAGCGCGTCGACCGCGAGGCGCGCGCCTACGACCCACGCATCACCAACGTCATGGCGTCGTTCGCGATCGAGGAGAAGATCGTGCTCATCGCGAACTCGGCCGGCGAGCTGATCGCCGACCGCCAGCCGCTGCTGCGGCTGCAGGTCGCCTGCATCGCCGAGGACGGCGGCAAGCGGCACAGCGCGTCGGCCGGCGGCGGCGGACGGGTCGCCTTCGACTTCCTCGTCGACGACGAGGAGCGCGCGCTGAAGTTCGCGCGCGAGGCCGCGCGGCAGGCGATCGTGGCGTTCGACGCGGTCGACACCCCCGCCGGGCAGATGACCGTCGTGCTGGGCCCCGGGTGGCCGGGCGTCCTGCTGCACGAGGCGGTCGGGCACGGGCTCGAGGGCGACTTCAACCGCAAGGGCACGTCTGCCTTCGCGAAGCTCATGGGCGAGCGTGTCGCGTCCGAGCTCTGCACCGTCGTCGACGACGGTACCATCCCGTCGCGGCGCGGCTCGCTGAACGTCGACGACGAGGGCGTTCCCACCCGGCGCAACGTGCTGATCGAGAAGGGTCGGCTCACCGGGTACCTCCAGGACCGCCTCAACGCGCGGCTCATGGGCGTCGAGCCGACCGGCAACGGGCGCCGCGAGAGCTTCATGCACTACCCCATGCCGCGCATGACCAACACGTTCATGCTCGCCGGCGAGGACGATCCGGAGGACATCATCCGCTCGGTCGATCGCGGACTCTACGCCGTGTCGTTCGGCGGCGGGCAGGTCGACATCACCAACGGCAAGTTCGTGTTCTCGGCGAGCGAAGCCTACCTGATCGAGGGCGGCCGGATCGGCGCGCCGGTCAAGGACGCGACGCTGATCGGCAACGGACCGGACGTCCTGACGCGCATCAGCCGGGTCGGCGGCGACCTGAAGCTCGACGAGGGCATCGGCGTCTGCGGCAAGGACGGCCAGTCGGTTCCGGTCGGCGTCGGACTGCCGACGATCCGCATCGATGGCCTCACCGTCGGCGGGACCCGCGCATGAGCCGGCCCGCCGGAGCGATCGATCCGCTCGAGGTGGCGGAACGCGTCGTCGAGCGCGCGCTGCGGGCGGGCGCGACCGCGTGCGACGCGGTGGTCGTCGAGGCGGAGTCCTCTTCCACCACGGTTCGTCTCGGCGAGGTCGAGACCGTCAAGCTGTCGCGCGAGCGGCGGCTCGGCCTGCGCTGCTTCGCCGGCGAGGCAAGCGCGGTCGCGTCGACGGCGGATTTCGACGCGGCTGCGATCGACGCGTTCGCCCGTCAGGTGGTCGAGCTGGCGCGCGCCGTGGCACCCGATCCGTTCTCCGGCCTGCCCGACCCGGCCCTCCTCGCCGGGGACTGGCCCGATCTCGAGCTGTACGACCCGACCGGTCTCGAGATGCCCCCCGAGGATCGCGTCGCGCGTGCGAAGTCGTGCGAGGCGGCGGCGCTGGCCTGCGACCCGCGGCTGGTGAACTCCGAGGGTGCCGATTTCGCGCTCGGCTCGGCGTGGGTCGCGTACGCATCGAGCGCAGGTTTCGCCGGCCAGTACCGCTCGACCAGCTACTCGCTGTCCGTCGCCCCGGTCGCCAACGAGGGCGGCGCGATGCAGCGCGACTACTGGTACGACGCGGCGCGCTCGCTGTCGCGCCTCGCCGACCCCGAGACCATCGGCCGCACCGCCGCGGCGCGCACGTTGCGCCGGCTGGGCGCGCGCCCGGTGCCGACGCAGCAGGTGCCGATCGTCTTCGACCCGCAGACCGCGGCCTCTCTCGTGGGCCACCTCGCGGGCGCCGTCTGCGGCGGCGCCCTCTATCGCCGCGCCTCGTTCCTGCTCGGGAAGCTCGGCGACGAGATCGCGAGCCCGCTGTTCACCGTGATCGACGACGGGCGCATGCCGCGCGGCCTCGCCTCGCGGCCGTTCGACGCCGAGGGAACCGCGACGCGCCGCACCGTGGTGGTCGAGCGCGGCGTGCTGCGGAGCTACCTGCTCGACGGCTACGCCGCGCGCAAGCTCGCGATGGCGAGCACCGGCAGCGCCGCGCGCTCGGTCGGCGACGTACCGTCGGCGAGCCCGACGAACTTCCACCTGGCGGCGGGCGAGCACTCCCCGGAGCGGATCGTCGCGTCGGTGCAGCGTGGCCTCTACGTGACCGGACTGTCCGGGTTCGGCGTGAACTCCGTGACCGGCGACTACTCGCGCGGCGCGAGCGGGCTGTGGATCGAGAACGGCGAGCTCACCCATCCCGTCGAGGAGGTCACGATCGCCGGCAACCTCCTCGAGATGTACCGCGACGTCGAGATGGTGGGGAACGACCTCCTGTTCCGCTCCAGCATCGTCGCCCCGACCCTCAAGATCCGCCAGATGACGCTCGCCGGTCGCTGACGCGACGGGTGAGGATTCCCGCCGCGGCCCATTGCCACCCGCCCCGAGTATGCGTACACATGACACGAAGTAGCCGGAGCCGTCGGGCGCCGGCCGACAGGAGGCCGACTTGACCCAAGCCGCCGCGCCATCGGCGCAGGAGCTGTACGAATCGTTCATCCCGCTCGGGGATCCCGCGACCTACACCCCCGAGGCGTGCGACCGGCTCGCGCGCACCATCGCCGAGATCAACGAGCTCAAGGTGGTGCGCCGTGCGGTGATCCTCGCGCACAACTACCAGCGCCCGGAGATCTTCGAGGTCGCGGACTTCGTCGGCGACTCGCTCGAGCTCGCGCAGAAGGCCACCACGGTCGACGCCGAGGTCATCGTGTTCTGCGGCGTCCACTTCATGGCCGAGACGGCCAAGATCCTCAACCCGAAGCGAACCGTCCTGCTGCCGGATCTGCGCGCCGGCTGCTCGCTCGCCGACAGCGTCGACGCCGACTCGCTCGAGGACCGGAAGGAGGAGCTGAAGAAGCTGTACCCCGACCTTCAGGTCGCCTGCTACGTCAACACCACCGCAGAGGTGAAGGCCGTGTGCGACGTCTGCGTCACCTCGTCCAACGCGATCCGCATCGTCGAGTCCCTGCCGACGAACAACGTGCTCTTCGTGCCCGACGAGAACCTCGCCGCGCACGTGCAGGAGAACACGAAGAAGAACGTCATCGCGTGGAACGGCAACTGCTACGTTCACCATCAGATCACGCCGGAGCAGATCGAGAACGTCCGCAAGCACCTGCCGCACGTGAAGGTCATCGTCCACCCGGAGTGCCGCTCGGACGTGCTGCAGCTGGCCGACGCCGTGCTCTCGACCAGCGGGATGATCAAGTACGCGAAGGAGAGCGACGCGCAGGAGTTCCTGGTCGTGACCGAGTGCGGACTGTCCGACCGGCTGCTGCTCGAGCTGCCGGAGAAGAAGTTCTACAAGAGCTGCAAGCTCTGCGCGTACATGAAGATGATCACGATCGACGACACGCTGCGCTCGCTGAAGGAGATGCGCCACCCGATCGAGCTCGAGGAGTCGGTGCGCGTGGGCGCGGAGCGCTCGCTCCGACGGATGCTCGAGCTCTCTGCTTGACAATGGCCCCGGCGCACCCGTCCACGCACAACGACGCGACCGTCGGCGTCGCCGTGGACGTCGTCCCGCTGACCCTGCAGGAGGGTGCGCTCCACGCGGCCGTGGTGCGCGTGGAGCGCGGTGACGAGCGCGGCCGTCTCGCCTTCCCCGGCGGACGTGTCCGCGAGAACGAGTCGCTCGACGACGCAGCGGCGCGCTGGCTCGACGGCACGCTGCCCGGCGTCCGCGCGCACGTCGAGCAGCTCTACACCTTCGGCGAGCCCGGGCGGGACCCGGCCTCACGGGTGGTCTCGGTCGCCTACCTCGCGCTGCTCGCGCGCCCGCTGCCCGGCGCGCTCTGGGTGCCCTGCGAGCCGGCGCTCCGCCTCGCCTACGACCACCGCACGATCCTGCGCACGGCGCTCGAGCGGCTGCGCGCGAAGCTCGCGTACACGAACCTCGCCTGGGCACTGCTCGACGAGAGCTTCACGCTCGGCGAGCTGCAGCACGTCTACGAGACCGTGCTCGGCCACACGCTCGACCGGCGCAACTTCCGCAAGCGCATCCTCGCGCTCGACCTGCTGACGCCGCTCGGCACGACCCGCCATGGCGCGCACCGCCCCGCGCAGCTCTACCGCTTCAGGACGCGGCGGCCGATCACGGTCGGCGTGCCGTAGCCGAGGAGGGCACGGCGCCGGCTTGTCGTCGGGCGTCGCGTCGGTCATGGGTGTGGCGTGACCACGCTCGAGCTCACCACCCCCGCGCTGCTGGTCGATGCCCGGGCGCTGCAGCACAACCTCGCAACCATGGCCGCAGCCCTGCCGGGTGCGCGGCTCCGGCCCCACGTGAAGGCGCACAAGTGCGTCGCCCTCGCCCGCCTGCAGGCGGCACAGGGCCACCGTGGCTTCACCTGCGCGACGATTCGCGAGATGGAGGGGCTCGCCGCGGCCGGCCTCGGCGACGATCTGCTGCTCGCGAACGAGGTGCTCGACGCGACACGGCTGGGCCGCCTCGACGCACGCGTCACCGTCGCGGTAGACTCGCCCGAGACCATCGCGGCCGCGGCGCGCGGCGGCGTGCGCGAGGTGCTGATCGACGTGAACGTCGGCCTGCCACGCTGCGGGTGCGCCCCCGCCGACGCGGGACGGCTCGCCGATCTGGCACGCCGGTCCGGCCTCGGCGTACGCGGGGTCATGGGCTACGAGGGACACGTCGTCGGGCTGGACGATCGGGCGCTGCGTGTCGCGAAGACCGCGGAGTCGATGGAGCTGCTGCGGGCGGCGCATCGCGAGGTCGGCGGCGAGCTGGTCTCGGCCGGCGGTACCGGCACGTACGACGTGAACACCTGGGCGACCGAGATCCAGGCAGGATCCTACGCGCTGATGGACACCGCGTACGCACGCCTCGGCCTGCCCTTTCGCCAGGCCTTGTCCGTGCTCGCGACGGTGATCTCGGTGTCCGCCGGCTACGCGGTCGCGGACTGCGGGCTGAAGGCGCTCGGCATGGATCATGGCAACCCCGCGATCGCCGGCACGAAGGTCTGGTTCTGCTCCGACGAGCACGTCACCTTCGGCACCGGCGACGAGGCGGCGATCGCGGTCGAGGGCGAGGCGCCCGACGCACCGAAGGACGGCAGCGCGCTGCGCGCCGGCGACCGCATTCGCGTCTGGCCCGCGCACGTCGATCCCACCATGGCCTACCACGAGCGGGCGCTGGTCGTGTCCGGTCCGCAGGTCGTCGAGACCTGGCCCATCGATCTCCGGGGATGGTGAGCGCGGCCGGCGGACCGCCGTCGACGGCACCGCCCCACGGTCGGCGCCGAGCTTTCTCGGGTCTCGAAGCGCGTGCTAGGTTCCCCACATGGCCCAGGCCGATCGTGCCTCGCGGCGCCGCGCGAGCGCACCCTACCGGCGCAAGCCGCTGCGGCGTGACACCCCGACCTCGCTGGCGGAGGCGCTGCGCAACTTCCTCGCTCCGGTCGTGGGTGGCATCGCGTCCCTGCTGTTGTACATCCTCGGGCTGCTCGACGTGATCGCGACGCGGCCGGCGCTGGCAGCCGACGCGTTCCTCTTTCTCTGCATGGTCCTCTTCTTTCCGATGCGCTACGCCCTCCGCCTGGCCCCGCGCCAGCGCGTCTACGCCTTCCTGTTCGGGGCCTTGTGGCTGATCACGATCTTCTACCCCATCTACCGGCGCATCTATCCCGGCGAGAGGCTGTTCAGCGTCGACGCCGGGCCGGCCAGCGTGCCGATCGAGCTGCCCGCGACCGGCCTGAGCAAGCTCGACCTGCTCATCGATAGCCACCTCGACGCCGCCAAGCCCGGCCGCACGCGCCTCGCCCGCTACGCGGTGACGATCGAGGGCGACGGCACGGCGCCCCGCACGATCGAGGGGGAGTTCAAGGAGACCTGGCAGAGCCAGCGCCAGGCCCGCGCCCAGACCCTCGAGGTGCTGCGCGAGCGCAAGGCCACCACGGTGGTCATCGACAACCCGGGGCGGGGACCGCTGCGGGTGACCGGGCTGCGGGTCGAGGGACAGGCAGAGCCGCTGCTCACGCTGACTCTCTACCGCCACCTTCTGCTGCCGTGGTGGATGACGCTGCTGCTCGGCGCCGCCCTCCTCGCGGGCGCCGTGCTGTTCGACCGCACCACCGGCGCCGGCGAGACCGCAGCATCGCTGGTGATCGCAACGGCTGCGTCCTTCGTCGGCGCCTACTCGTTTCCCGGAATCGGCTCCCCGGACCCCACCTTCCGCGAGCTCGCCGGCGCCTCCATCGTCGGCGCGCTGGTCGGAGGACCGATCGGCGGACTGGTCGCGTGGTCCACGCGCGGACGTTTCGCATCCGCCAGCGGTGCACTGAGCGCACGTGCCCGCTGAGCGGAAACCAGCACGTCGCCCGCAGACCGCGGAGCACGATGCCCGTGCTGCCACTTCGCCGCGCGATCCGGAGGTCGCCGAGGCCTCCGGACTGCCGACGAGCGACCTCGCCGGTCAGTCGAAGCGTCGCATCCTGGTCGCCACCGCGGCGTTCGCGCTGCTCGGCTTCGGGTTCATGTTCTTCTACAGCGACGGGCGGGAGCTGCTGAACGTCGCGTCGAGCATCTCGCCCTACCGGCTCGCGCTGCCCGTGGCGCTGACACTCTTCAGCTACGTGCTGATGACGATGTCGTATGACGGCATCGCACGCGCGGCCGGAGCCCCGACCGGCTTCCTGCCGATGCTGCGCATCACGTTCGTCTCGAACGTCGTCAATTACATCGTCGCGACCGGAGGTCTCTCCGGCTTCGCGCTGCGCATGTACTTCTTCCGCCAGAGCGGGATTCCGGTCGGACGCGCGGTCACCATCTCCTTCGTGCAGGGGCTGATCACGAACCTCACGCTGCTGATCTTCCTCGTGATGGGCTTCGTGTTCCTCCTGACGCGCGAGTCGCTCGGCACCGCGGCACTGGTCTCCGCCGCGACGCTGCTGGCGCTGTTCATTCTCGCGACGGCCGTCGCGCTGCTGCTCCTCGTGCACCGCAGGGTGCGCCGCCGCGTCCTGTTCTGGGGGCTGGAGGCGAGCCACGCGATCGGACGCCGCTTCCTGCCGCATCATCGCGCACCGCGGCGCTTCCGGATGTGGCGCCTGCAGATCAACATCGAGCGCGGCTTCGCCTTCATCCTCGCCAACTGGCCGAAGATGGTCCTGCCGGTGGTCTACATCGTGCTCGACTGGGTCGTGACGCTCGGCGTGCTCCGGGGCTGCTTCTGGTGCGTGAACCTGTACGTGCCCTTCCCTCTGGTCACCGTGGGCTTCGCGATCGGTATCCTGTTCTCGATCGTGTCGCTCGCCCCGGGCGGGCTCGGCATCATGGAAGGCTCGATGACGACCGTGTTCGTCGGGCTCGGCACGCCGCTCGAGCAGACGGTGGTCGCGGTCCTGATCTTCCGCCTCGCCTACTATGCGGTTCCGTTCCTGGTCAGCGTCGCCTTCTTCCGGACGATGCTGCGCGTCGCGCGCGGCCAGAGCTGAGAGTTCGTGGATCGACCCCCGGACCGGTCCGGGAGGTCGAGGCGCCCCGCCTGCAAGGCGCGACGACGAGTCATGGTCGCAGGCGATGCCGAGGAGGCCGCACCGCCCCGCCGGACGAGCCGCCAGGCACGTCCGGTACGGCGCTTTACCGACCTGCGCGCCCGTGCCAAAGGAAGCTCGAGGAGGGCTTGCCATGATCTCCGACACGAGTCGCGACGACGTGCTCGGCTCCGTCGTCGACAGCGATGCCCACATCTACGAGCCGCACGACCTGTGGGACCGCTGGCTCGACCCGCGCTATCGCGCGCGCGCACCGAAGGTTCTGCTCGACGACCAGGGCCGGATCCGCTGGAACCTCGACGGTCGCATCACGGCGGCGCTGCCGCTGTTCACGGTCGAGGACGAGAGCGGCGTGCGCAAGCCGTTCGTGCCGCGGCCCGGGATGGGTGACCCGCGCGAGCACGTCGCCGACATGGACCGCGAGGGCATCCGGCACGCGGTCGTCTATCCGGGCCTGGGCCTGCTGTTCCAGTCGATCGAGGACGGAGAGCTGGCGGCGGCGCTGTGCCGCGCCTACAACGACTGGCTTCGCGAGCACTGCGCGGCTGCCCCGGGCCGCCTCTTCGGTGCGGCGGCGGTCCCGCTACAGGACCCTGCGGCGGCGGTCGTCGAGGTGCGACGCGTCGCCACGATGCCGGAGATGCGCGCGGTGTTCGTGCGTCCCAACCCCGCCGCAGGACGGCTGCTGCACGACCCCGCGCTCGATCCGTTCTGGGCCGCCGCCGCGGAAGCACGCCTCCCGGTCGCGATCCACGAGGGGACGACACGCTCCAGCCCCACGGTCGCGGACGATCGCTACGACGAGTTCTTCTTCCTGCACATGCTGTCCCACCCGTTCGAGCAGCAGCTCGCGTGCCTGAACCTGATCGCGGGCGGCGTGCTCGACCGCCATCCCGACCTCCGCGTCGTGTTCCTGGAGAGCGGCTCGGCATGGGCCGTGCACTGGCTCGCGCGCATGGACGAGCACTTCGAGCACTGGGGCTACACGCTGCCCGCCCTGAGACGGCGCCCGAGCGACGTGTTCCGCGCGCAGTGCTTCGTCTCCACCGACCCCGAGGAGGACGCCGTCGCCGCGACCGTCGAGTTCGTCGGCGAGGACTGCGTCGTCTGGGCGTCGGACTACCCCCATCCGGATGCGATCTTCCCGGGAGCGCCGCAGGCGACGCTCGCGAACGCGCGCCTCTCCACCGCCGCCAAGCGCAAGATTCTCGTCGACAACGGACGCCGCCTGTACGGCCTCGCCGAGGGCTCGTGACGTGACGCTCGCGGCGTGCGTCCTGGTCGCGCTGCCCTGCCTCGCGGTCGCCGCAGCGGCCGCCGCCCGCGACGACGCGGCGCCGCCGAGCGCGACGCCGGCCGACCCGCCCGTCGCGCAGGCGCTGCGCTCGCGGCTGGTCGACGACGTCGCGGCGCGCGATCCCCAGCTCGGCCGGCAAATGCTCGATGCGCTGCGCGCCGTACCGCGCCACCTCTTCGTACCCGGCGCGAGCCTCGAGCAGGCCTACGCCAATGCCGCGTTTCCGATCGGCCACGACCAGACGATCTCGCAGCCCGCGGTGGTCGCGATCATGACCGACGCGCTACGCCTCGACGGCACCGAGCGCGTGCTCGAGATCGGCACCGGCTCCGGCTATCAGGCCGCCGTGCTGTCGCGCCTCGCGCGCCAGGTCGATTCGATCGAGCTCGTGCCCGAGTTCGCGTCACGAGCTGCGCAACGGCTCGCGGCGCTGGGCTTCACGAACGTGCTCGTGCGTGCGGGCGACGGCTACGCCGGCTGGCCCGAGCGCGCGCCGTACGATCGCATCGTGCTCACCGCGGCGCCGCCGGATCTGCCCGGCGCCCTGGTCGCACAGCTGCGCGACGGCGGGATCCTCGTCGCGCCGGTCGGCGTCGACGATCAGTTCCTCTACCGCTGGACGAAGCGTGACGGGCGCATGGTGCGCGAGAGCCTCGGCGCGGTGCGCTTCGTACCGATGGTGTCGGCGACGCCGCACCCCTGACTCGCCCCACTGCCCTGGCGGCTTGCCTCCATCGCAGCGATCCACGAGATTGCAGTCGCCATGGACGACCGACACCCCTGCTTCCTCGCTCTCGACTACGGCACCGGTGGCGGGAAGTGCGCCATCTTCGACGCCGGCGGGCGCTGCCTTGCGGTCGTGCGCGAGCCGTGGTCGTACGACGATGTCGCTCTCGGCGCCGAGGCGATGGGACGCGGCTACGCCTTCGACCCGAACGCGTTCTGGGCCGCGCTCGCGCGCTGTACGCGCGCGGCGCTGGCGCAGGCCGCGGTCGACCCGGCGGCGATCGCCGGCGTCTCGACCACGGCACAGCGGCTCGGCACCGTGTTCCTCGACGCCAAGGGGCGCGAGGTCTTCGCCGGACCGAACATGGACGGACGCGGCTTCGCGGGCGCGCTCGACGTCATGGGCCGGCTGGGCATGGACGACGGCGTCCGAATCACCGGGCACTGGCCGCCCTTCGTGTCTTCGCTCGCGCGCCTGCTCTCGTATCGGGCGGACCCGGACGCTCCCGCGGTCGCGAAGGTGCTGACGCTGAACGACTGGCTGACCTACCGGCTCGCCGGCGAGATCGTCGCCGAGCCGTCGAACGCGTGCGAGTCGTTCTTTCTCGACGTGGCGCAGCGGCAGTGGAGCGCGAGGATCCTCGAGGTCTTCGAGATCGCGCCGACCCTGCTGCCGACGGTGGTCGAACCCGCAACGCAGGTCGGGACGGTGACGGTGCTCGCGGCGGAGCAGACGGGGCTCCGCGCGGGTACTCCGGTCTACGCCGGCGGCGGGGACACGCAGTGCGCGCTGCTCGGCTCCGACGTCGTCGAACCGGGCGACGCCGGCGCCGTACTGGGCACGACCACGCCGGTGATGGCCGCCTCCGCCGAGCCCGTCCTCGACGACACCGGACGGCTCTGGACCGGCTGCCACGTGATCCCCGGACGCTGGACGCTCGAGAGCAACGCGGGCGAGACCGGCACCGCCTACGAGTGGCTGCTCGGCATTCTCGGCCTCGACGGCGACATCGGGTTCACCGCGGCGGAAAAGGCGATCGCGGCGTGCGCCCGGCAGCCGACCGAGACGTTCAGCATCGCCGGGCCGCAGATCTGGGACGTGATGAACTTCCGCCCGAACCAGGCGCTGGGATTCGTGTTCCCGTACCCGCCGTTCACCAAGCGTCCGGTACGCGGCGACTTCCTCGCGGCGTTCCTGCTCAACGTCACCTGCGCGATCCGCGCGAACCTCGAGCAGATCGAAGCGCGACGGGGACGGCCGGTCGACCGCCTCACCCTGTCGGGCGGCATGACGCGGAGCGCGTTTCTGCTGCGCGCGATCGCCGGCGTGATCCGCCGGCCCTTGCACGTCTCGGAGGACCCGAACGCGACCGCGCTCGGCGCCGCGGTTCTCGCGGCCGCCGGACACGGGACGTACCCGTCGATCGCAGCGGCGGCCGCAGCCATGGTGCACAAGCGCCCGCTCGAGACCGGCGAGGTCAACGCCGCGTGGGACGAGTACTACGCGCGCTGGCGCCGCCTGTACGAGTCGGTTCGCGACCTTCTCTGCTGACCGGACGCGCCGGCCGCAGAGGACGCCGCGGCCGCGGCGCGCTCGCGGGGGCCGACGTCCCCACGTCGTCCCGGCCCGACACCGCGTGGCGCAGCGCGAGCACCTCGCGCGGCGTGAGCTCGCGGGTCTGACCGGCGGGCAGCGCGCCGAGACGCAGCGGTCCGATCGCCACGCGCGAAAGGCGCTCGACGGGATACCCGACGAGCTCGCACATCCGCCGCACCTGCCGCTGGCGCCCCTCGCGCAGCACGATCCGCAGCCGCGCCTTGCTCGGCAGCACGGACTCGACCGAGACCTCCGCCGGTGCCGTCACGCCGTCGTCGAGGCGCACACCGCGGCGCAGACGCTCGAGCGCGACCTCTTCCGGCCGACCGCGGACCTTCACCCGGTAGACCTTCGGGATCTGGAAGCGCGGGTGCGTGAGCTGCTGTGCCAGCTCGCCGTCGTTGGTCAGCAGCACGAGCCCGCTCGACTCGAAGTCGAGGCGGCCCACGGGGAACAGGCGGGCGCGCAGGTCGCGTACCAGATCCCCGATCGCCGGGCGCCCCTCGGGGTCCGACATCGTGCTCACGACGCCCACGGGCTTGTGGTAGGCGACGTAGGCGAGCTTGCGCGGCAGCGCCGCGCGGCCGTCGACGGTGATCCTATCCCTGCTCGGGTCCGCCTTCGTCCCGAGCTCCGAGATCACCTTCCCGTTCACCCGGACCCGCCCCTCCCGGATCAGGTCCTCAGCCGCTCTCCGCGACGCAATCCCGGCCTGGCTCAGGATCTTCTGGATTCTCTCCGTCCGGGTTCGCATCGTCGTCGTCCGTCAACGCCTGCTGAGCTTCGGCTTCCTGGATCAGGCGCGCAAGGGCCTCCGGCTCGGGGAGGTCGGGAAGCTCGCTCAGGTCCTTCAAGCTGAACAGCTCGAGGAACGCCTCCGTGGTGCCGTACTCGACCGGGCGGCCGGGCGACTGCCGCCGTCCGACGACCTGGATCAGGTTGCGCGTGAGCAGCGCACCGAGCACGGCGTCGCAGTTCACGCCGCGCACGGCTTCGACCTCGCCGCGCGTGGCGGGCTGCCGGTAGGCGACGATCGCGAGCGTCTCGAGAACCGCGCGCGACAGCCGCGGCGGCTTCTCGGCGAAGAAGCCACGCACCCACGGCGCGCACTCGGCAGACGAGCGCAGCTGCACGCCACCTGCGGTCTCGGTGAGGCGGATGCCACGCCCCTCGTCGACGAGTGCCTGAGCCAGCTCGTCGAGCGCGTCCTTCACCGCCGCGCGTGGCCACGCGCCCAGCACCTTGACGAGGCGGTTCAGCGGGACCGGCTCCGCCGCCGCGAACAGGACGGCCTCGAGGACCGTGCGCAGCGGGGGCGCATCCACGATGCCGTCGGTCGCGCCGTCGGACGGCTCGCCGAACGCATCGGCCGGCGGAAGGTCGCCGGCCTCCGGGTCGTCCGAGCCTGCCGACAGTTCGGGCGCGTCCTCGAAATCGTCGTCCGCTTCGTCGTCGCCCGAGCGCTCTTCCCCGGACCGCGCGGCGTCCAGCGCACCAGCGTCCACGGCGCCCGGCTCGCCCTCGGCGCCGGCGATCGCGTCGTCGTCCCCGTCCACTCCGTTCTCGTACTCGGCTCCGCTCATCCCACCGCTTCCTCGAAGTCGATCGCCAACACGCTGTCGGGATCGAGGTCGCGCACCAGCACCACCTCGATCTCTCCGTACGCCGCCTCCTGGACCGCCGTCACGGCACCGACCTTGATCAGCTCCAGGATCGCCAGGAACGTCACGATGATCCGGCTCCGCGACGCGCTTTCAGGAAACAGCTCCTCGAACCGCACGCGCGGCGTTGCCCGCAGCTGCTCCATGACCAGGTCGAGACCGTCGCGGATGCTGACGTGCTCCTGTGCAACGCGGTGGACCGGCTGGTTCACGCGCCGGCTCAGCACCCGCTGCAACGCCAGCAGCAGGTCGCCGACGCCCGTCGGACGCGGCGGCTCGACGAACTCGCCGGGCGCCCGCTCGACCACGGTGCGCCGGAACACGTCGCGACCGAGCACGGGGCGCTGGGCCAGCGCCGCGGCCACTTTCTGGAAGCGCTCGTGCTCGATGAGCTGCTGGATCAGCTGCGCTTCCGGATCGAGCGGCTCCTCCTCGTCGAACTCGTCGCGCTCCTCGGGCGGCAGCAGGGCGCGCGACTTGAGGTAGATCAGCGTCGCCGCCATCACCAGGAACTCACCCGCGATGTCGAGGTTCAGCTCCTGCGCCTCGCGCAGGTAGGCGAGGTACTGGTCGGTCACCTGCGACACCCGGATCTCGTAGAGATCCACCTCGTGCTTCTTGATGAGGTGCAGCAGCAGGTCGAGCGGGCCCTCGAACGCCTCCAGCTTGACGGTGTACGCCTCGCTCATGGTCGCGTCCATATCATACCCGAGGAGACCCGTCTCCTGGCGCCGGCGGGCGCAGCGCGCCGGCGCCCCACTCCTCCGCTCGCTTCGCGCGGGCCGGGCGGCCGGCGGAACGACATTGCCCGGTTCAGCCGGCGAGGCCCATGGCGTTGCGGACGTCGGTCATCGTGCCGCGTGCGATCTCGCGGGCGCGTGCGGTGCCGGCGGCGAGGACGTCCCGGACGTACCCCTTGCGGGCGGCGAGCTCGGCGCGGCGCTCGCGGTGCGGCGCCAGGTCCGCCACGACGTACTCGATCATGACCTTCTTGCAGTCGAGGCAGCCGATGCCCGCCGTCCTGCAGCCGGCCGTGACGTGCTCGATCTCCTCGGGCGTGCAGTAGACCTTGTGCAGGTTGAAGGCCGGGCAGAGCGCGGGGTCGCCGCGGTCCGTTCGGCGGACGCGTGCCGGGTCGGTCGCCATCCTGCCCAGGCGCGTGCGAACCGAGTCCGGGTCCTCGTCGAGCCAGATGGCGTTGCCGTAGCTCTTGCTCATCTTCCGCCCGTCGGTGCCGGGAACCTTCGGAGTCGGCGACAGCAGCGCCTGCGGCTCGGGGAGCACCTCGCCGTAGAGGTGGTTGAAGCGACGCGCGATCTCCCGCGTCAACTCGACGTGCGGGACCTGATCGATCCCGACCGGCACCAGGTCGGCCCGGTAGAGCAGGATGTCCGCGGCCTGCAGGACCGGGTAGCCGAGGAAACCGTAGGTCGAGAGGTCACGATCCGAGAGCTGCTCCCGCTGCTCCTTGTAGGTCGGGTTGCGTTCGAGCCACGGCACCGGCGTGATCATGCCGAACAGCAGCGCGAGCTCCGCGTGCTCGAGCAGGTCGGACTGGCGAAAGATCACGCAGCGCTCGGGGTCGAGACCGGCGGCCATCCAGTCGAGCACCATCTCGTCGACGAAGCCCGGGACCTTCCCCGGCTTCTCGTAGTCGGTCGTGAGGACGTGCCAGTCGGCGACGAAGAAGTGGCAGTCGTACTGGTCCTGGAGCGCGACCCAGTTGCGCAGCGTCCCGAGCAGGTGGCCGAGGTGGAGCTTGCCGGTCGGGCGCATGCCGCTGACCACGATCTTCTTTCTGGGAGCACTCGCCGTCACTCGCCGTCCTCCGTCGTCCGCCGCCGGCCGCGCGCGGCAGCGCGCTCGCGTGGGTGGTGCGCCGCGTGCACCTGATGCAGGTGGGCGCGACTCAAATGGGTGTAGACCTCGGTGGTCGAGATGTTGGCATGCCCGAGCAGCGTCTGCACCACGCGGAGATCGGCGCCGTGCTCGACGAGGTGGGTCGCGAACGCGTGACGAAGCCCGTGCGGCGACAGCGAGACGTCGAATCCGGCGCGGGCGGCGAGCCGGCGGACGAGCGCGTAGACGGCCTGGCGGCTCAGCTTGCCCCCCCGCGGCGAGACGAACACCTCCTGGCAACGCCGGGACGCGACCAGCCGCGGGCGCTCGTGCTCGACGTAGCGCTCGAGCGCGACGCAGGCCGGACGACCGAGCGGCACCACGCGCTCCTTGTCGCCCTTGCCGAGCACGCGCAGAGCGCGCTCCCCGAGGAACACGGCGTCGATCCGCAGCGAGATCGCCTCGCTGACGCGCAGGCCCGCGCCGTAGAGCACCTCGAGCAGCGCCACGTCGCGCAGCGGGGTCGGCGTCGACGCGGCGGCGTCGAGGAGCGGCGGCACGTCGCCCTCGCCGAGCGTCGTCGGCAGCCGGCGTGGCAGGCGCGGCTGGCGCAGGTCCGCCACCGGGGTGTCGGTGAGGATCTTCTCCTCGAGGGCGAAGCGAAAGAGCCCGCGCAGCGTCGACAGCCGGCGCGCCTGCGAGCGCGCACCGACACCGCGCCCCGCCTCCCCGGCCTGGAAGGCGAGCACCACCTCGCGCGTCACCCGTCGCGCGTCCTCGATGCCGAAGCGCGCCCGGACGAAGGCCGTGAAGCGCGCGAGGTCGTCCGCGTAGGCGGCGTACGTGTGCCGCGAAACGCCGACCTCGCCACGAAGGCGCGCGAGGAAGCGGTCGATCAGCTCGTCGAGCGCCATGCGCGCTCAGCCCGGGGCCGGCGCGCCCGCCCCGTCGCCGGCCGCACTCTCCTCGCGCAGCGCTGCGATGAGCGCGCTCTCGATCTCGCCTACGCGCGTCGACTTCGCCTGGTCCGCTTCGGTCACGTAGAAGACGTCGAGCACCTGATCGACGTTGGTCGAGATCTTCGCGATGTGGATGTCGAGCCCGAGCCCGTAGAGCGCCTGGGCGATCCGGTAGAGGAGCCCGACGCGGTCGTGCGTGTACACGTCGACCACCGTGTACTCGTCGGAGACCTCGTTCGTGACGACGATCTCGGTCGGTACGCGCGGCGCACGCTTCTTGTCGAGCAGGCCCGGCTTCTCGGCAAGCGCGACGACCTCGCCGAGGTCGCGGCGACCGCCGAGCACGTCGTCGAGCAACTCGCGCGTCCGGATCCAGCGGTCCTCGTCCAGGGCAACCGCGCGCCGCTCGAGGTGCGAGACACGGAAGGCGTCGAGCGCGATGCCGTCGTCCGAGGTCGCGATGCGAGCGCCGACGATGTTCATGCCGCGCGCCGCGAGCACGCCGGTGAGGATCGCGAACAGGCCGGGGCGGTCCGGCGTGGCGACCGTGAACTCGCTGTACTCGTAGGCCTCGTTGTGCACGACGCTGGTCGCGAGCCCGTCGGTGCGGGCGCGCCGCACCAGAATCGCGTGGTCGTCCATCAGGCCTTCCGGCGTGGTCAGGAAGTAGATGTCGGGCATGCTCGAGACGAAGCGCTCGAGCGCCGCCACGGTTTCCTCGTCGCGCGACGCGCGCGCCTCGGCGAGAACGCGATGCTTGATGCGCGCGATCCGGGCTCCGCGATCCTCGGGCTCGAGACCACGCGCGAAAGCGTCCGCGACGCGCAGGTAGGCCTCGCCGAGCAGCATGTCCTTCCAGTTGTTCCAGACCTTGGGCCCGGTTGCGCGCATGTCGGCATAGGTCAGCACGTAGAGGCGCTTGAGCGTCTCGGTGGTCCCGACCAGGGTGGCGAACTCGCGAATGAGCTTGTCGTCGTGGATGTCCCGGCGCTGCGCCAGGTGCGACATGACGAGATGGTTCTTCACCAGGAACTCGAGCTCGCGGGCGTCGTCCTCGTTGAGACCCAGGCGTCGCGCGAGATCGACGGCAAACCTGGCCCCCTTCTCGGAGTGCCCACCCCCGAGCCCCTTCCCGGAATCGTGCATCATGATTCCCAGGAACAGCAGCTCGACGCGCTCGACCTCGCGCATCACCTGCGTGAGCAGCGGGGACGAGTCCGCGCGCTCGCCGTTGCGCAGCCGCTCGAGCTCGCGGATGCCCATCAGCGAGTGCTGGTCGACGGTGTAGATGTGGTACAGGTCGTGCAGCACGAGGCAGCGCAGGTGCTCCCACTCGGGGATCATGCGCGACAGCACGCCGAGCTTGTGCATCTCGTGCAGCGTCTCGTAGACCCGGTACGGCGAGCGCAGGATCTCGAGGAAGGTCGCCACCACGCGGGCGTCGGTGCGCTCCGTCTCGCCCAGGCCATGGGCGCTGGTGCGCACCAGGTCGGCGAGGGACGCCGAGAAGGCGACGCCGTGGCGCTGGGCGTCGGCGAAGACGCGCATCAGCTCGGTGGGATCCTCGGCGAAGATGTCGCTGCTCGCGACCGTCAGCTCGCCCGCGACGATCTGGATGCCCGGTCGGATCGCGCGCGCCATCATCCGGCCGATCAGGCGGTACGGGCGCGGCGGGTTCACCGAGCGGTCGATGATCGCCTGCGCGAAGCGCGTCACCGCCGACGCCTGCAGGTAGTAGTCCTTGAGGAAGCGCTCGACCGGCTTCAGGTTCCCGTTGCCGCCAACCGCATAGCCGAGGTTGGTCGCCACCTGCTCCTGCAGGTCGAACGTCAGCTGGTCCTGGTGCGAGCGGGTCAGGAAGTGCATCGCGTTGCGAACGCGGAAGAGGAAGTCGCGTGCATGCTCGAGCTCGGCGAGCTCGGTCGCGTTCATCACGCCCTTCACCGCGAGCTCCCGCAGGCTCGACACCTTGAACTTGATCTTGGCGATCCACAGCGCGGTGTGCAGGTCGCGCAGACCGCCCTGCCCCTCCTTGAGCTGTGGCTCGAGCAGGTAGACCGAGTCGCCGTACTCGTGGTGCCGCTCCTGGCTCTCGTTGAGCTTCTCGCGGAAGAACTTCGCGGTCGCGCGCGGCTTGATGTCGCGCTCGAGACCGCGCGTGAATTCCTCGGCGAGGGGCCGATCGCCGCAGACGTAGCGCGCGTCGATCAGCGCCGTCTTGATCTTCAGGTCGGTCGCCGCGAGACGCACGCACTCGGCGACGGTGCGTACCGCGAAGCCGACTTGCAGGCGGGTGTCCCACAGAGTGTACAGGATCTTTTCATTGACCGTCTCGACGTAGGGCGTGACCTTGTGCGGGTAGAGGAAGAGCAGGTCGATGTCCGACTGCGGGTTCAGCTCGGCGCGGCCGTATCCACCCTGCGCGAGGACCGCGCAGCGCTGGTCGAGCTGGACGTAGCGCCGGCGGTACCCGGCGCTTGCGGCCCCGAACAGGAACTCGATCAGCTGGTCGATCGCGTGCGTCCACCGCTCGACGACCGCCACGCCCGAGGCCCCGGCGTCATGCCAGCCGTGCAACCGCTCGCGCGACTCCTCCACGAACGCGCGCGAGAGGGCACCGAGGTCCTCCACCTCCGTGGGGTCGGGCAGGACCGGCAGATCCGGTGGGGATGCGGACAGGGACGCCGGGGAGCGCGCGCCGAGCGCCGTCTCCACCGCTGCTGGCGGGGTGTCGAGCATCTACAGATTCGCGTTCGCGCTGTCGCTGGCGAGGAAGCGCCGCACGCCGAGCGCGATCCCGTCGGCAACGTCCTTCTGATAGCGACGCGCCGCGATCCGCTGCCCCTCGGTCTCGTTGCTGAGGAACGCCACCTCGACCAGGATGCACGGCATGTAGGCCCCGACCAGCACGTAGAACGGTCCTTTCTTGACGCCGAGGTTGACGACTCCGCGCCAGCGATCCCGTAGATAGCTGACCAGGTTGCCTTGCACAGCCCGGGCGAGCGTCACCGACTCGTCCTCCTTCCCGGTCTGCACGAGATCGCTCAGGATGTACGCGAGGTCCCGCTCGCCGGGCGACGCGCCGGTGAGCGCGAGCCCGTTCTCGAGCGCCGCGAGCCGGATGGTGGCGCGGTCGTCGGTGTTGTTCAGGGTGTAGGTCTCGACGCCCGCGAGCTGCGGGCTCTCGCTCGCGTTTCCGTGGATCGACAGGAAAAGGTCGGCACCCTGGGCGTTCGCGATCGCCGTGCGCTGCTCGAGCGACACGTAGCTGTCGTCGGTTCGGGTGAGCACGGCACGGATCTGCGGATCCTCCGACAGGCGCTCCGCCACGAGCTGTGCGACGGCGAGCGTGATGTCCTTCTCGTCGTCTCCGGTCACCCCCTTCGCCCCGGGGTCCTTGCCGCCGTGGCCGGGATCGATGACGACCGTCCAGAGGCGCGGGGGCGGGATGCGTGCGGTCTCGCCGGCGCTCCTGCCGGAGGTCGCCCGTGGCGGGACGGGCGACGGCTGCGGCGCGGCCGGCGGCGGGTCGACGGCGCCGAGCTGCACGGCGGCTTCGTTCTCGGCGAGGGCGCTCGTCGCGCCCTGCCGCCGGTTCGCGGCGCGCGGCAATGCCGCGATCGAGAGCTCGGGCTCGGCAGCCGGCGTCGCGGCGCGCGCGGCGACCGTCTGGGGTGCCGCCGTCGCGGCAGGAGCCGGGCTCGGCGACGCGACCGGCGCGGCCGTCGCTTCCGGCGTCCCAGGTGCATCGGTCGCCGGTG
>VGTK01000061.1 GCA_016874715.1 Deltaproteobacteria bacterium
CGCGCCACGAGGTCTTGCAGCTCGCGCCGCTGCTTGGGCGAAAGGGTGATGTCCAATGCGCACTTCATGCACCTTGGACGAACCGACGTCTACTTGATTCAATATCACGTACGGTGCACTAGTTCGGTCGCCGCGAACGAATCACTATCACGCTCCTTGGGCGACCCATCCAGCCACTCCTCGCATCGCGCCCGTGGCAAAGCCGGCAGCTTGCCGACCGACGAGCGTGAACACTTCACGGGAGTGCGACATTGAACAAGCTGGGAGTTGCCATCCTCGGGTGCGCGGCGTTGCTGATTCCTTCGTGGGTCGCGGCGCAGCCGATCGCGTACGTCACCAACCAGTCGACGAACGTCGTGCATATGCTTCGCACGACGGATTGGCTCAACATAGGCAACATCCCGGTCGGCAACTCCCCTGCGTACTGTGCGGGCGCGTTAGCGGAGTCGAGCCACCCTCGCGACGTCCGTTAGCGGAGTCGAGCCACGCTCGCGACGTCCGATAAGAGGGCATATGTACAAATCGCGGCTTTGTGCTTCCTCGCCGCCACGGAGGTTCCATGCGTCGTCGCCGTTTCCTCACCACCGCGGCATCTGCCGCGTCCGCGGTCGCGGTCGCACCACTCGCGAGCCTCGTCGGCTGCGGCGATGTGACGCTCGGCGGCGAGCCGCAGCCGGTGCCGCCGTCGAACGTCGTGCTGTCCCTGCCGAAGGACATGTACGCGCACCCCGGCGCGCCGACCGAGTGGTGGTGGCACATCGGGACGCTGCGCGCGGGCGAGCGCGTGTTCGGCTTCGAGATCAACGCCGCGTCGTTCGCGGGTCAGGGGTTCGCGTTCACGCAGGTGATGCTGTCCGACGTCGCGCGCAACACACACTACCAGCGCACGACGCTGTTCGTGCCGCTGACCTTCGATCCGAGCCGCTGGGCGGCGAGCGATCCGTCGCGGGACTGGTATGCGCGTCTCGGCTCGGTGGACAGCAAGCTGAACGCGTTCGCGGTGGTCGCGCCCGGCAGTGGCTACACGTCGCCGCCGCAGGTCGAGATCGTCGGGGGCGGTGGCAGCGGTGCCGCGGCGATCGCGGCGCTCGATCCGGCGACCGGCGGCCTCGCGAACGTCTTGCTGGTCAATCCCGGCAGCGGCTACACGTCGCAGCCCGAGGTGCGTCTCGTCGGCGGTGGCGGCGGCAGCGGTGCGTTGGTGCGTGCGCTGCACACCTACGTCGCGATGAGCGCGCCGCAGAGCGACCCGACGCAGGACATCCACGTCCAGGCGCTGCTGGTCGACGACCCGAGCTTGACGGAGGTCCGCTTCGACCTGCGCTTCTCGCAGCAGGGACGCCCGTTCTTCGTCTGGGGCACCGGCATCAATCCCGGCGGCAGCGGCAGCGATCTGCAGACCAACAACTTCTACTTCTCGCTGACGCGGCTCGCCGCGTCCGGCACGATCGAGCTCGGCGGAGAGACGTTCGCTGTCGAGGGCACGACGTGGATGGACCACGAGTACGGCGCGTTCGGCACCGCGGCGAACCCCGTCAAGTGGTTCCTGCAGGACATGCAGCTCGACGACGGCACGTGTCTGTCGAACTACGCGACGCTCGAGGACGGTCCGCCCGAGCTCGGCGAGCGCCGGGCGAGCACCGCCACGATCCAGGATGCGAGCGGCTCGATCTGGTACGTGCCGACCTTCGTCACGCCGATCGAGCGCACGTGGACCAGCCCGGTGTCGGGCGCCACGTACTACCTCAAGCTCAAGGTCGAGATCCCGTCGTTCGACGCGGAGCTCGTGGTCGACGCGCTGATGGACGCGCAGGAGTTCCCGGTGGTCGGCTCGCCGGTGTACGAGGGGGCCGCGTCGGCGGCGGGGACGTTCCGCGGGCGGCGGGTGCGCGGGACGGCTTGGCTCGAGCAGAATCTGTGAAGGGGATCAGCGCGCCGGTCGCGTCGGCGCGAGCCCGCGGGTGAGCTTGCGGCACCAGGCCGGGATCGGCGGGTGCCGCTCGACCAGCCGTCCGTCGCGCGTGGTCGCGACGAGACGGTAGGGATGCTCTGCATCCGCGTTGTCGAAGAGCCACCCGGCGTCGGCGATGCGGAGTGCTGCGATGGCGTTCGCGAGCGTGCGCGGGAAGCGCGCGATGATCTTCTCGTCGGGAACGTCGTGCCCGCCGAGGGCGACCCGCTGCGCGACGCGGGCGCTGCTCAGCTCGGGCCCGTCGATGCCGATGAAGAGGAAGGCGACGTGGTAGCCCGCGTCCTGCGCGTCGCGCAGCAGGCCGAGCTTCGCGCCGTGCGGATCGGAGAACACGGTCTCCATGACGAAGGTGTCGCCGCGGGCGATCAGCGCGCGGCGCTCGATGTCGGCGAGCTCGGCCGCGCGATAGGCGAGCGTGGCGGGATCGCCGCCGGCGATGCCGGCCGCGATCAGGTCGGCGTTGACGAAGCGGAAGCCGCGCGGTCGCAGGTAGAGATCGAAGAAGGTCGACTTGCCCGAGCCGTTCGATCCGGCGAGGACGATCAGCCACCGTCCGTCGGGCAGCTCGGGCCTAGTCTTCGGCGGCAACGAACTGCCGGTTCACGAAGCGGCCGCGCGTGCGGCTGCCGTCCGCGCCGATGCGGATCACTAAGCCGGGTCGCTCCGGGTCGACGCCGAAGCGCGGCCCGCCCAGCTTCGCGAGGTGGCGCAGAGCCTTGCGCTGTCCCGCCTCGCTGGTGGCCTCGCGCATCGCGTCCGTGAACTCGGGCAGGGCGGCGCGCCGCTTCAGCGCGACCACCTGGCCGTGGCCGAGCACCTGCTCGACGGCGCGGCCGATGCGCGCCCAGTGCTCGACCTGCGAGGCGATCGAGCGCTCGCAGACGTCGGCCTCCTCGCGCGCGGCGAGGGCGAGGTCGTCGCTGATCTTGATCGGCTGTCCCATCACGAGCCTCCGGGTAGCAAAATGCTACCCGCGGCACCGCAGCGGGTCAACCCTTCACAGCCTCCCGAAGAAGTCGTTGCCCTTGTCCGTCCTGGCCAGATTTCCGTTGACAGCGGCTTTGTACGCTGCGTACCGTGCGGGCGCGTTAGCGGAGTCGAGCCACGCTCGCGACGGCCGATAAGAGTGCATATGTACAAATCGCGGCTTTGTGCTTCCTCGCCGCCCGGGGTCTGGACTCTCTACTACGTCTCGCCGGTCAACCCCGACGCGCTCGCCGCAGCCGGGGTCACCGACACGGCGGCTTTCGCCGCCCGCGTGGAGGAGCTGCGCACCGCTGCCGGCGTACCGCCCGAGCGCTGGCTCGACCTGCACGCGATGCTGCCGGCGAGCGCGTTCCTCGACCGGATGAACCACCTGCACCCGAGCGCGCTGCGCACCGTCGCGACGAAGGTCCTGCACCGGCTGCGGCCGGTGGTGTCCGGTCGCGGCGTGGCGCCGACGCGCTAGAAGGAAACCGCTGTCGCCGGTAGCGGAGGTTCGATCTCGACACGGATGCCGAGATCGCTCATCGGCACCGCTCTCGTCCGCCAGCAACGAGGAACAAGTCGTGTCGCGTCAAGTCGTCTCCGCGCCCTACTTCGCGGGCGCGTTGGCGGAGCGAGCCCGGCTCGCGACGTCCGGTGACGCTGCCCTCGAGACGAAGGCCCCCTCCGTACTGCCTGCCAGCCCGTTCGCCAGGAGTGAGCAGATGTCTCCGAGGCGGCCGGGGCGCGCCCCGGCAGCAGAACCAGAACCGGTCGCAGCACCCTGGACTCAGGTCGCCGTGTCGTCGCGCTTGCCGGAGGGGGAGGGCGGAACCTTGCCGTCGGGCGGCCAGCCCACGACCCCGTCCTCCAGGGGAACGCGCAGGCCGCGGGCGAGCTTCGAGATCAGCAACCAGGTCCCGATCGCCGCGACCATGTCGATCGCGGCGTCGCGACCGAGCCCTGCCAGGCAGGTACGCCAGGTCTCGTCGGAGAGATCGCCGGTGTCGAGCAGCTCGTCGGTCGCCGTCAGCACCGCGCGATCGACGGCGTCGAAACACTCCGCCGGACGCCACTCGCGGACCGCCAGCACCTCCTCGGCGGTGCACCCGAACATCTGGTGCGCGAGCGGCCAGTGTTGCGTCCACTCGTACTCCGAGCCCGTCGTCCAGCCGATCCGCATGATGATGAGCTCGCGGCGGCGATGGTCGAGCGCCGAGTCGAACAGGAGCGAGAGCAGGAGGTCGGAGATCGCCTTGGCAGTCTTCGGCCGGTGGAACAGCGTGCGGAAGATGTTCAGGCGTGCGATCGGCTCGTGCAGGCCGAGCTCCGTCGCCACCCGGAGAGATTCTTCCGGCGACAGCATCGTGATGCGGTGCGGCGTCATGCGGTCGCCTTCTCCGTTCCGGCGACTACGGGAAGCGGCACTCTGCCGAGGACCAGTGCCTCGGCCTCGCTCACTTTCACCTCGCCGTGGAAGCAGCTCCCCCGTACGGAGAACTGCTCGCCGTCGACCGCGTCGACCCATGCCTCGAAGCGCAGCGGCTGGTCGATGGGGGTGCGCTTCACGAAGCGGACCGTCAGCGCGGTCGTCGGCCCGGTCTTGCCGTGAATCATGACGGCGAACGCCAGCATCTGATCGAAGCAGGCGGCGACCATGCCGCCCTGTACGGTGTCCGGCGCGCTCTCGTAGTTGCCGCGAAAGACGACGTCTGCCACCAGCTTCTCGCCCGCCACGCGCATCGCGAGAGTCGGCGCCAGCGGATTGAACGCACCGGTCGCGGGATTGAAGGGCATCACGGCGTTCGGATCGTCGGGGTCGAACCGATAGCGGAAGGTCTCCATCGCGCGGCGCTGCGTGACGGCGTCGAGCGCGGCCGAGAGTGCCTCGACGGCGTCGGCAGCCGCCGCGAGCTCGGCTGCCGAGCCGCTCAATCTGACGACCTTCGTGTTGAGGGCGCGCATGCCGTCGACGATGCGCGCGCACTCGGCCATCTGCCCGGCGGAGAAGTCTGGATCATGGGACCCGAAGTCACTGAGGGGCATCGTTTCCTCCTTCTCGTGGTTGTGGCATCCCTATCCGGATTGCTGCCCTCTGAGCTACCGCATCGAGCGGGCACGCAGGTGCCGCGAGACTTCGACGCCGTCGTCGTGGGGGCCGGGTTCGCCGGCCTCTACATGCTGTACCGGCTGCGTGCGCTCGGTCTCCGCGTGCGCGTCTTCGAGGCTGGCGGCGGCGTCGGCGGTACCTGGTACTGGAATCGCTACCCGGGAGCGCGCTGCGACGTCGAGAGCCTCGACTACTCCTACGCCTTCTCCGAGGAGCTCCAGCAAGAATGGGAGTGGACCGAGCGGTACGCTTCGCAGCCCGAGATCCTGCGGTACCTCGAGCATGTCGCTGAGCGCTTCGACCTGCTGCGCGACGTGCAGCTCGAGACGAGGGTGCTCGCGGCCCACTTCGACGACGCCCGGAACGCGTGGCAGATCGAGACCGATCGCGGACTCGTCGCCGCGACCTATTGCATCATGGCGACGGGCCCGCTCTCGTGCGCCCTGACGCCCGCCATTCCGGGTCACGAGGAGTTTCGGGGCGCGACCCATCACACCGGTCGGTGGCCGCACGCGGGCGTGGACTTTCGCGGCCTCCGGGTCGGTCTCGTCGGAACGGGCTCGTCGGGGGTACAGGCGATCCCGCTGATCGCGCGCGAAGCCGCGGATCTCACGGTGTTTCAGCGGACGGCCACCTATGCCGTTCCCGGGCACAACGCGCCGCTCTCGCCGGAGTACCAGCGCGACGTCAAGCAGCGCTACCGCGCCTTTCGCACGATCGGCCGTCAGAAGCACCTCGGGTTCGGCGCCGACTATCCGACCGCCGGCGACCTTGGCTCCGCCACTGGGTCCGCGGAGCGCGCGGCCCGCTACCAGGAGTACTGGGAGCGCGGCGGCCTCCATTTCATGGGCGCCTTCGTCGACCTCATGCTCGATGCGCAGGTCAACGAGACCGCGGCCGAGTTCGTCCGCGGGAAGATCGGCGGCGTGGTCGCCGACGCGGCCGTCGCCGAGCGGTTGTCGCCGCGCCAGGTGATCGGCTGCAAGCGTCTCTGTGTCGACACCGGGTACTACGAGACTTTCAATCGCGAGAACGTTCACCTGGTCGACGTCGGTCGGACCCCGATCACGTCCTTCACCGAGCGGGGACTTCGGGTCGGCGACACCGAGTACGTCTTCGACGCCGTCGTCTTCGCCACCGGCTTCGACGCCATGACCGGAGCGCTCGACCGGATCGACATCCGCGGCCGCGCCGGGCAGGCGCTGAAGGAGAAATGGTCGGCCGGCCCGCGCACCTACCTGGGCCTCGGGATCGCTGGTTTTCCGAACTTCTTCGTCGTCGTCGGGCCCGGCAGCCCGTCCGTCATCAGCAACATGGTTCCTGCCATCGAGCAGCACGTCGACTGGATCGCGGACTGCATCGCGCACCTGCGGAGCCGCGGGTTCCGCCGCATCGAAGCGACGCCCGAGGCCGAGGACGCGTGGGTCGCGCACGTGAACGAGATGGCGAGCTTCACGCTCTTCCCGACCTGCAATTCCTGGTACCTGGGCGCCAACGTGCCGGGGAAGCCCCGGGTCTTCATGCCGTATCTGAGCTTTCCGCTCTACGCCGCGAAGTGCGCCGAGGTCGTGGCCAACGGCTACGAAGGCTTCGCGCTCGGTTGACGCCCACCAAGGCCGCGGCGCTCGACTCAGCGACAGCGCAGGTCGGGAGCAGTGCCGTTTTCGCACTGAGCCGCAGTGAAGTCTGCGGCGGCGCAGGAGTCGAGGCGGCGGCCGACACCACGGGCGACGTCCTGGCGAGATGTCCTTTGACCCGGGCCATGCAAGTTGCGTACGCTCAGGGCGCGTAGGCGGAGAGGAGCCAGGCTCGCGACGTCGGATGACGCTGACGGTCTGACGAATCCCCGCTTTGTACTGCGGCTGGCGTACGAGCCGCCGCGGCGCGACGCGCGGCGGGCGCTGGCCGGCGCGACGGGGGGACGATGACGTCGCCGTCGGCCTGGTGGGGGCGCTTCCGACGGCGCTGGGCGCGGCTCGTGCCGCGGGACTGCGCGGCGTACACGGCGCTCTCGACGCGTCCGGTGGTGCTGTTCGTGCAGGACTTCGGCGTGGGCCGGCGGCTGTTCGCGTTGCTCGGCCGGCTGCGGGCGTGGCCGGTGCACGTCGTCTACCACACGTCGTGGCACGTGGACGAGGCCATCGTCCTGCCGGAGCATCTCGCGCGGATCGAGGCGCTCGTGCGCGCCCATCCGTCGTTGCGGGGGACGGCGCTGGCCGAGACGGAGGCCGAGCGCGCCCGCTTCGCCGCGCGCGGCGTGGACACGGTGCACTGCAACCAGGGCGCGTTCGTGGACGAGCGCGTCTTCCGCCCGCTCGTTGACGTCCAGCGCGTGCACGACGCGATCCACGACGCGCGGCTCGACCCGTTCAAGCGGCACCGGCTCGCGGCGGCGGTCGAGCGACTCGCGCTCGTGACGTACCGGAACGACGACACCGACCGTCTGTACGAGGCGCGCATCGCGCGCGAGTTCACGCACGCGACCTGGTGCAACGGCCCGCCGGCGGCGCGTCGGGTGCTCGGCGCCGAGGAGGTGAACCGCGCGTACGCCGCATGCCGCGTCGGGTTGTGCCTCTCGGCGCGCGAGGGCTCGATGTGGGCGAGCGCGCAGTACCTGCTGGCGGGCCTGCCGGTCGTCAGCACGCCGAGCGAGGGGGGCCGGGACGAGCTGTTCGACGCGGCCCACGTCGCGATCGTGGCGCCGGAGCCGGCCGCGATCGCGGACGCGGTGCGGGCCCTCGTCGCGCGAGACCTCGATCCTTCGCAGATCCGGCGCCGCACGCTCGAGAGGATCGCGCCGCACCGCGCGCGGCTCTTCGACCGCGTGCAGGCGACGCTGGCCGCCGCCGGCGAGACGCGGTCGTTCGCGGAGGCGTGGCCGGCCGTTCTCCGCCACCGCATGATCGACCCGACCCTGGCAGGGCGCGCGCAACGGGCGGCGATGGACTGGCACGACGCGTCGATCCTCGCGGCCGCGGCGGCCGGGGCCCCGTGGCCCGGACGCTGACGACCGGCCCGCCCGCCGCCGTGGAGTGGCCGACCGCCGTGCCCGGGGCCACGTAGACCCCCTGGGAGAGCTTGCCAGGCCAACTGCTCGCGGGGACCGCTTGGCATCCCCTCGGTGCTCGACCGGTTTCTCCAGCAGAGCATCCTGCAAGTCCTGCAGCCGACGGTCGACCCCACCCTCTCGGAGCAAAGCCACGGGCTCCGACGTGCACGCAACGCGCACGGTGCCGTGCGTGAGCAGGTCGGGTCCGGTCACTGCGTGACGACGACCCGCCGCCCCGGAAAGCCGCCGATCTGGGATATCGTCTTGCTGTCCGCGTAGTCGCTGACGAAGAGGTCGTGGGAGTGCACGTCGAACTCGAGGTTCCACGCGTGCGTGAAGTCGGTGGCGAAGCGGGTCTGGCTCGGGTTCGTCGTGCCGAGGGTGGGCAGTCCCGTGCCGGCATCGATCGCGAGCCCGGTGGCGGGGTCGATGTCGATGATCCAGATCATCGCCTTGCTGTCGTTCGCGTACATCAGGTCACCGCGAAACGACCCCGCTGGAACGTACTGCATGCCACCGATCCCGGAGGGCGCGAGCGACGCGAACAGGACCGGCGTCCCGGGGGTTTAGAGGCCACCGCCGGCCGCGGTGAGCGGGATGTCCTTGATGAGCCCGAATCCATTGCCGTTCTCGTTGTACTGCGACACCTGCAGCATGCCGAAGGCCGTGCCGGCGTCGGTCCGCAGCGGCGAGAAGGTGAGCCCGGCGCCGGTGCCGAATCCCGCCAGATCGTAGCTGGTCTCGGTGGCGCCGCCCGGGCCCCCGGGCCGCTGGCCGATCGCCGTGTTCGCCCCGCCCCAATAGGTGAAGAAGAGCGTCCCGGACGGACCGAGCTCGAGGCCCGCGCCGATTCCGAAGCTCGGATGTTCCCCTTCGAAGACCTTCGTCGCCGTGGCGAGGTCGGTCACCTCCCGTCCGGTGCGGGTGACGGGGACGGCCCAGAGCACGTCGTTGGGCTGGTTCTCCGACCACCCGACGACGTACAGCGTGTTCCCGTCGCCCGAGAACATCATGCCCCCGAGGGACCCGTCGATGCCGAGCTTCTCGGCAGACCAAGAGCGCTTCACGCTGTAGATGGACGGGAAGTCGAGGGTGAGGGCCGCGACGGGGACCGGCCGCAGGAGCACGAGCCCGCACAGCACCGCCGCCCAAAGCACCGGCCAACGCGGCGACGTTCCCATACCGCCAATTGTCGGCCGGTTCGCCGTCACCCTTACAACGCAGGCGAGCGGTCGCCTGGCCGGGTGGCCGGCGGCGTCGCGTCTCTCGGCGCTCATGCGGATTGACGTATCCACTCATTCCCGCTAATGTGTGAATGTGTCGACGCGTCTTTCGGCCGATCTCGGCGATCCCCGCCTCCTTCGTCTCCTCAAGGCGGAGGCCCACGAGCGAGACACCACCGTCAAGGACGTCCTGACCAGAGCGCTCGAAGCCTATTTCGCCGAGCGGCTCGAAACCAAGGCGCTGGCGAAGCTGGCCGAAGCATCCTTCCGTGAGTGGGACGATCCCCGCGACGCCGACTACGATCGGCTATGAAGCCCGGTGACGTCGTCCTCGTGCGGTTCCCGTTCACGGACGTGGCCACGACGAAGAAGCGCCCGGCCCTCGTCCTGGCGCGGGCGACACGATCACCCCGCAACCGCGTCGTGACCTTGGCCATGATCACCAGCCAGGTGGAGGCATTGAAGCTCGACGGCGATCTCCTGCTGTCTGACTGGGGCGCCGCCGGATTGCTCCACCCGAGCCTCCTTCGACTCGCGAAGCTCGCGACCGTCGACGAGGACCTCGTCGAGAAGGCCATCGGTCGGCTGAGCGCCGTCGATTACAAGGCAACACGCGCGACGTTTCGTCGTGTGTTCGCGGCCTGGATCGAATAGCGCGCACGCACATCGACCGGAAGCCGCGAGCATCATCAGGCGAAAGTCGACCTCTGAAACGATCGTCTCCGAGCGTGGCTCGAAGACGACCTCGTCACGCATGCCGACGTGCAGTGCGTCGAGCGTGGAGTCGCGGACCCCGGCCATCGTCGTCGGACCTTCGTCCAGCGCCACGATCGCGACGACGTACGGAACGTCCGCCGCGAACGCGGCCGACACCGGGTGACGCACGACGGTCCACGACGTGATGCGCCCCGTTCCGGCAGCGGGCTGCCACTCGAGTACGTCGCCAAGAGAGCTGCCGCAGTGGCGCTGCGGCGGCAGCTGGACCGCGCCGCACGCGGCGCAGCGCTGGAGCAGCAGCACGCCGCGCCGGCATCCTTCCCAGTATGGTGCAGTGACGGCCGTCGGCACGGGGAGCCGCTTGGCCGTCGTCGTCACGATCGCCCGACCTCGCGCCCGAGGACGAGCGTGGAGTGGCACGACAGGATCCCGCCCTGGCCGTGCACGAGGCCGATCTCCGCGCCGCGTACCTGCCTCGCGCCGGCGTCGCCGCGCAGCTGTCGCACGGCATCGGTGAGCGCGAACAGCGATCCCGCATCGCCCGGCTGCGCGTGCGAGGTCGGCCCGGTCTCCGGCAACGTAACGTGTGCCGACCCGCCGCAGCGCAGCACCTGCGACGATTCGTCGCAGGCCGCGCGGCTCCTCGGGAACACCCGCCTGCGACAATTTGCTGCATTGCGACTCCGCGCGCGGTGCGGCCTATATGGGGGCGCACGAAATCTCGCGGAGGAGGGACTCGCGGTGAAGACTTCGCAACATATGGTGGTGGTATGCGCGCTCCTGGTCGGTATGAGCGCGTGGGGCTGCGGCGACAACGACAGCTCGGTCGCCGAGCCGACGCCGTCGGCGGCGCTCCAATGCGAGGTCATGGGGTCGCTCTGTCACGACTCGCCGAGTGCGGCGGGCCAAGCGTGCCACGATCTCGGACACGACGGCCCGCCGAACGCCTGCGTCGCGGAGTTCGCCGGCTGCCTTGACGTCTGCTTGGAGCATGGTGCGGGCGAGGACCCCTTCTGTCGCGCGATCGGTTCTCTCTGCCACGACTCGGAGTCGGCGGCAGGCCAGGCATGCCACGACCTTGGACACGACGGCGATCCCGACATGTGCCGCCGGGAGTTCGACGCGTGCGCGCAGCTCTGCCTCGAGTGAGACGATCAGGCGCTGATCGCCGGGCGTCGACGCAAACGGAGAGTGCGCGACGCGCTCGCCCGGGATCGGTGAGCGCCCGCCTCAGCTGCGCGGCGGATACTCCTGGAGCTTTCGCTGTACTGACCGCCGGTGCAGGCCGAGCCGCCGTGCCGCTTCCGAGATGCTGCCGCCGCAGTCGCTGAGCACAGGGCTGATGTGCTCCCACTCCGCGCGCGCCAGCGACGGCGCGGCGTAGTCCGTCGGCGGCGGGTCGAGCGGCGGCGCCTCGCCGCGCGCAAAGGCGGCGAGGATGTCGTCGACGTCGGCGGGCCTACGTGCGCGTCGGTCGGGACAAGCTGCTGTTCGACGAGGCCTCGCTGCGTCTCTTGCCGCCGTGACGGCGGCCGTGAACCGCCCCGGCTTCTTCGGAGACTCGTTTACGTGAGTCCGGCCGCTTCGGCCGGACTGTCCTGAATGCGATAGTACGCCGCCTCGTACTCGACGGGCGGGACGTGTCCGATCGGCTCCAGCAGCCTTCGGTTGTTGAACCAGTCGATCCAGGTCAGCGTGGCGAACTCGACGTGGTCGGCGTTCCGCCACGGGCCACGGGGATGAATCAGCTCGGTCTTGTACAGGCCGATCACGGTCTCGGCGAGCGCGTTGTCGTACGAGTCGCCGACGGTGCCGACCGAAGATTCGATGCCCGCGTCGGACAGGCGCTCGGTATAGCGAATGGAGAGGTACTGGACGCCACGATCGCTGTGGTGCACCAGACGCTCGTCCTTCGGTCGTGCATGCAGTGCTTGTTCGAGCGCGTCGAGCGCGATGTCGGTACGCAGCGACGTCGACACGCGCCAGCCGACGATCATTCGTGCGAAGACGTCGATCACGAAGGCGACGTAGACGAAGCCCTTCCACGTCGGGACGTAGGTCAGGTCGGCGACCCACAGCTCGTTCGGTCGCGTCGCCGCGAAGGCGCGCTTCACGAGATCCGCCGGGCGCGTGGCCGACGTGTCCGGCACCGTGGTCTTGAACCTCCGGCCGCGCACTGCGCCAGCGAGGCCCATGCGGCGCATCAGGCGCTCCACGGTGCACCGCGCCACATCGACCCCCTCGCGCCGGAGCTGTCGCCACACCTTGCGCACGCCGTACACGCAGAAGTTAGCCTTCCAGACGCGGCCGATGTGCTCGCGCAGCTCGTCGTCGCGCTTCGCTCGCTGCGAACGCCGATCCGGATCTGCCGCGCGCGCCTTGCACGCGTCGTACGTCGACGGGGCGATCGGCAGTACCGCGCAGATCGGCTCGGCCCCGTAGTCGTGCCGGTGGTCGTCGATGAACGACACCATCACTTCGGTCGGCGGTCGAGCTCCGCCTGTGCGAAATACGCCGACGCCTTGCGCAGGATCTCGTTCGCGCGCCGCAGCTCGCGATTCTCGCGCTCGAGATCCTTGAGCCGCTCACGCTCGCCGGTCGTCAACCCAGTGCGAACGCCTCGATCGCACTCTGCCTGCCGCAACCACTTTCGCAGCGTCTCGGGCGAGCAGCCCATCTTGCCCGCGATCGAGGAGATCGCCGCCCACTGGGACTCGTGCTCGCCCTGATGCTCCAGGACCAGTCGAACCGCCCGCTCCCGCACCTCTGGTGCAAACCTCTTTGGTCTCGCCATGGCTCCTCCCTTTCCAAGAAAAGGAGCTCTTCGGGAAACCCGGGGCGGTTCACTGACGTTCAGCGGGTGCAGACCAAGGAGCACGAAGCTGACGCCGCCGACGTCGATCGGGATCCGGGTGAGCTTGTAAACCGTGTAGATCACCGCGGTGAGGACCAGCACCTGCGTGTAGGCGATGTGCGTTACACGCTGGAACTGGAGGTGTATCTCCTTTGCGGGGAGCGGGGACACCAGACGGCCGAGCAGCCGCGCCCGCCGCAGGGTGCGAGGCGAGACGAGCCTCGCGGTCTGCGCGGCCGGCGCAGTACCGTTGGTGGGGGCGCCGATGTCCACTGTCGCCACTTAGATCGACCGCGGGCGGGACGGTCAAGTATGTAATGCGGTCGAACGCGAAACCGTCAGCCGTTGATCCACTCGGCGGGCGTGTGTGCGACGCCGTCGTGCACCGTCCAGCGCACGTTGCGGAGGGCGCGCAGGTCCTTCTGCGGATCGCCGTCGACGATCAGCAGGTCGGCGCGCTTGCCGACCTCGACCGTACCGATCTCGGCATCGAGGCTGAGCATGGATGCAGGGACACGAGTTACCGCCGCCAGCGCCGCGTCGGGCGGCAGTCCGGCTGCGCCGAGCAGCTCTACCTCACGCGCGAGCTGCGGCCCATGAAAGTTGTACATGGCGAGTGGCCAGATCGACGGGGCGTCGGTCGCGGCGACGATCGGTACGCCCGCGCGGTAGAGCTTCGCGACGTTGCGCTGGCTGTACTCGAGGCCCTCGTCGAGGTTCGTCTTCCGGAACAGCAGGCGCGCGATGTAGGGGCGCAGGAACTCGGGCGTCCAGCCTGCCTGGGCGCCGATCAGCTGCGAGAAGAAGTAGCGCGTCGCCTCGGGGTTCCGCGCGGTCTCGAGCTCGAGCTCGGGCACCACGAGGCGCACCGACGGATCGGCGAGCCGCGCGGTGTCGTAATGGTTCGGCCAGGCGTCGAGGATGGAGAAGGTGGTCTGCTGGTAGGCGCCGCTCTTGGCCATGCGCTGAACGTACTCTTCGCTCAGGTCGGGCGGCGGCAGGAACTGACCCATCCAGTGGCCGCCCATCGGCGAGTGCATGATCGCCCGGACGCCGTAGCCGAGTGCGGTCGCCTGGTCCTGCGGCGCGGTCGCGTGCGCGTAGACCGGCAGGCCGCGCTCGCGCGCGCCCGACAGGATCGCCTCCAGGATGTCGGGCGGGTAGGGCGCCAGCCCGCCCAGGCTCTCGACCGCGATCTTCACGCCGACCCCGTTCAGCGACTGGATCAGGGCGAGCTTCTGCCGCACATCCTCGGGTGACTTCACCGGACCGTGCAGGTCGGTCCCGGGGTAGCCGCCGGGGACCGTGATCATCGGTCCGGTGGTCAAGTAGCGCGGCGCGGGCGCACCCTCGGCGATCATCTGCTCGATCTCGCGCACCGTCGCCTCGGGCGAGCCGGGCTCGAGCACCGTGGTGATGCCGCTCGCGAGGTAGGCGCGCAGGTGCCTGCGGTTGAGCTCGCGCCGGGTTGCGGGGCTGTCGCCGCGAAACGCGCCGCCCGGTGCGGCCGCGAAATGCACGTGCGCGTCGATCAGACCCGGGAGCACGGTCCGTCCGCCGGCGTCGAGCACAGGCCCACCGACCGCTTCGGGCAGGTCCGGGCCGATCGCGGTGATGCGGCCTTCGCGGATCGCGATCGAGACACCGTCGCGCGCTGCCGCGCCCGTACCGTCGAGCAGGCGGGCGTTCCTGATCATGAGATCCCCCGCGGCGCGCGCGATTTGCGACCAGCCGAGCAGCGCAAGCGCGACACCCGCCACGAGCCGCGAGGCAAGACGCCGGCCGCGCTGCGCAGCGCGCCGCGGCCGGGCGGCAGTCGCGTGGCAAGGTGGTCGCATGGTCCACACTCGAGGCTCGAGCGCGCCGACCATGGCCGCGATCGATCTCTCGCACGCGACATGAGCCTCGCGCTCGATCGATTGTCAAGGGCGCGCGGCGCTGCGGCGGCGGTAGCAGCTGCCCGCGATGGCAGCCATCGCTGACAGCGCCGCTCGTCGGACGCGCCGCGATGCGCTCCTCGAGCCAGGCCTTGCGCGCGCACACGCGCTCGCCGAGACGCCGTACGGTGCGGGCGCGTCAGCGGAGTCGAGCCACGCTCGCGACGTCCGATAAGAGGGCATATGTACAAATCGCGGCTTTGTGCTTCCTCGCCGCCGACACGACGTGCGCGACCACCTATGGGGATCGCGTGACGTTGCTTCCGTTCTCGTCGCCGCTGTTCGCCGACGTCGTGTCGACCGGGGACATGCGGGCGCTCTGGACGGAGGAGCGTCTGCTCGCGACCTGGATGGAGGTCGAGCGAGCAGTGGTCGAGACACAGGCGGAGCTCGGCATGATCCCGGCCGAGGCGGCACGCACGATCTCGGCGAAGCTCGACCTGGCGACCCTCCCACCGTCCGCCGTGCTCGACAGGAAGCGCGTGGTCGGCCACCCCATGGTCGCCTTTCTGAAGGCGTTTCGCGAGGCGTGCGGTCCGGCCGCCGAGCATCTGCACGTCGGACCGACGACCCAGGACGTCATCGACACCGGTCTCAAGCTGCAGATCCGCGAGGCACATCGCCTCGTCGTGCGCGAGATGCTGCGCCTCGAGGACGTCCTGTGCACGCGCGCCCTCGCGCACCGCGACGACGTGATGATGGGCCGCTCGCACCAGCAGCACGCGGTGCCGGTGACGTTGGGCTTCATCCTCGCCTGCTGGGCCGCCGAGGTGCGCGACCACGTCGAGCGCGCGAAGGACTCGGAGCCGCGCTGGCTCCTCGGCACGATCTCGGCTGCCGTCGGCACGCAGGCGTCCTTCGTCGAGCTCGCCGGCCGGGCGGCGGCGCGCGAGCTCGAGCGCCGCGTCTGCGCGCGGCTCGGGCTCGGCGTGCCGCTCGCGAACCTGCACGCGCGCACCGATCGTTTCGCCGAGGTGGTCTCGAACCTCGCCCTCCTGAGCGGCTCGCTGGGGCGGATGAACCTCGACGTTCGCTCGCTGCAGCGGCCGGAGGTGATGGAGATCGCGGTGCCCGACGTTCCCGGGGTGCACTGGAGCAGCACCATGCCCAACAAGCTGAACGCCGGGCCGGGCGAGCGCGTCGACGGCGTGGCGAAGCTTCTGCGTGGCCTCGCCGGTGCGATGCAGGCGGTGCAGGTCGCGGACGATCGCGACGCGACCCGCCTGCCGGTCGAGCTCGTCTCGATCCCGCTCGCCTTCATGCTCGCTTCGCGGGCGCTGCAGACGACCACCGACGTGGTCGCCCGACTCGAGCCGCTGCCCGACCGAATGCGCGCGAACATCGATCTCGAAGCCGGCCTTGGACTCGCCGCCGCCGAGCGCATCATGATCGCCGCCTACCGGAAGACGGGTGAGAAGGACCGCGCGTACGAGATGCTCTACGAATGCTCGCGCGTCGCGCGCGCGACTTCGCGCCACCTGACGGCGGTGGTGCGCGAGCACCCCGAGCTCGGCCGGCTGTTCACCGCCGAGGAGCTGGCGGCGCTCTGCGATCCGGGGACGTACGTCGGGACGGCGCCCGAGCGGGTCGACGAGATCGTCGCGGACCTTGCCCGGCGGCGACAGCTCGACCTCGAGTGCTACGCGGGGACCGCCGGTGCGCTCCCGGGACACGGCGACCGCGCTGCGTGAGCGCGGTCACCGGGAACGCTCGCGACCGGTGCGGCGCGTGACGGGCCCCGGGCTCGCCGTCGTCGTCGGCGGCTACGTGAATGCCCTCACGGTGGTGCGCGCGTTGGGCGCGCTCGGTGTGCGCTCGGTCGTCGTCACGCACAAGCCGTTCGACGTGGCACACCGATCGCGCTTCTGCGTCGAGCGGGTGCACCTTCCCGGGCTCCATGCCGATCCGGGCTCCCTCGTCGGCCTGCTCGAGGCGAGGCGCGACCGCTGGCGCGGCGCGGCCGTCTTCCCGACCAACGACTTCGCGCTCGAGGCGCTGTCGCGCGAGCACGAGCGTCTGTCGTCGTGGTACGTGCCGGTCGCGAACCCGTGGGAGGTGACCGAGCCGCTGCTCGACAAGCACCGCCTCCACGACGTTGCGCGCGCGGTCGGGATCGACGTGCCGCTCTCGTATGGCCTCGCGGGCGCCGGTGCGTCCTCGGGGGCCAACGACGCGGCGCCCGGTGCTCTGCGCACCGCCGAGATCCGCTTTCCGGTGGTCGTGAAGCCGCTCCGCGGACAGCTCTTCGCCGAGCGCTTCGGTGTGAAGCTCTTCGTCGCCCGTGATTCCGCGGAGCTCGAGCGCGCGGTCGCGAAGGTCGTCGCTGCCGGCCTCGAGGCCGAGGTGCTGGACCTGATCCCGGGTCCCGACGCTCTCTTCTTGAACGAGGCGCTGTACCTCGACGAGCGCGGCCGTGTCCTCGGGCGCGTGGCGATGCACAAGCTTCGCAAGAGCCCGCCCTTCTTCGGCGTCTGCCGGGTGGCGGAGACCTGGGAGTCGGACGAGCTGCACGAGCGCACGGTCGAGCTGCTGCGGCGGATCGGCCACGTCGGCGCCGCCAATGCGGAGTACAAGCGCGACCCGCGCGACGGGCGCTACCGGCTGATGGAGGTGAACGGACGACCCTTCCTGATGCAGGCGCTCGCGCGCCGTGCCGACATCGACCTGCCCGCGCTGGCGTGGCGGCACCGGGTGCTCGGCGAGCACAGGACGGCGTCTCGCAACGGCTGGCAGGGAGTGTGGATCAATGCCTCCGCCGACCTCGGCTGCGCGCTCGCCTACCACGGCGAGGAGCGGCTCGGTCTCGGCGACTACCTGGCACCCTATCTGCGGCCGAAGAGCTTCGCGACCTGGTCGTTCCGCGATCCGGCCCCCTGGGCGGCCCACTGGACCCGCGCCGCGCGCGACGCGCTGGGGCTCCTCGCGAGTGGCGCGCGCCGGCGGGCGACGCGGGCCCGACTCGCCGCAACGGCGCCGCCACAGGCGTGATCGCCGAGCGCACCCTGCTGACGGGACGCTTGCGGCACTGCTCCCGACGGTCCCGGTGCGAAGCAGCTGGCAGGCGGAGTCGAAGCCCGCTGTGGCGGAAAGCACGCGCCGTGGCGACGTGCGCGAGCGTCCATCGGGGCTCTTCGAGGGTGCTGATCCCCGCTGCGGACCCTCGGCGTCCCGCCGAGTCGGCCGGCGTGGCGCAGCCGCCCGCAACGGTCCGACCGTCGTAAGTGCCTTTCGCCGCTCGTGCTTCGGGCGGCGCAGCCGATGCAGCACCGCCGCACGGCTGTTATGTAGGACGGGCGGTGAACCTCACGACCCATTCCGAGGCCGGGACCGAGGCCTTCGGCGAGCGCCTCGCGGGCCTCGTCGGACCCGGATCCGTGATCGGCCTGATCGGCCCGCTCGGCGCCGGCAAGACCGCGCTGGTGCGCGGGCTGGCGCGCGGACTCGGGGTCGACGAGGGGGTCGTGCACAGCCCGACGTTCCTGTCGGCGACCGAGTACGAGGGGCGCCTGACGCTGGTGCACGTCGACCTGTACCGGCACGGGGACCACCTGCCGCACCCCGACTGGCTCGCCGAGATGCTCGACGGTGACCGGGTCGCGGTCGTCGAGTGGTTCGAGCGCCTCGGCAGTGGCGCGCCGGCGGACGTGCTGCGGATCGACATCCGCTACGGCGCCGCGGGGTCCGACGACCGCCTGCTGGCGGTCACCGCGACGGGGCCGCACGCCCGACGCGTGCTGGAGCGGCTCGGCGGGGAGGGGGAGATCGCGGCATGAAGAAGCCGCTCGTCGTCCAGAAGTTCGGCGGCACGTCGGTCGGCACCGTCGAGCGCATCCAGGAGGTCGCGCGTCGCGTCGCCGCGTGCGCGAAGGAGAGCCGCCTGATCGTCGTCGTGTCGGCGATGTCCGGCGAGACCGATCGCCTGCTGAAGCTCGCCCGCGCCCTGTCGCCCGACCCGCTGCCGCGCGAGAGCGACGTCGTCGTCGCGAGCGGCGAGCAGGTCACCTCGGCGCTGCTGTCGATCGCGCTCGACGCTCGCGGCTGCCCGGCGCAGTCGTTCCTCGGCCACCAGATCTGCATCAATACCGACAGCGCCCACACCAGGGCGCGCATCCGCTCGATCGACAGCGAGCGCATGTTCGCGGCGCTGGACTCCGGCAAGGTCGTGGTCGTCGCCGGGTTCCAGGGCGTCGACGAGAACGGCAACATCACCACGCTCGGACGCGGCGGCTCCGACACCACCGCGGTGGCGCTGGCCGCCGCGACCAACGCCGACGCGTGCGAGATCTATACCGACGTCGACGGCGTCTCCACGACCGACCCGTACTGTGCGGGCGCGTCGGCGCAGTCGAGCCACGCTCGCGACGTCCGATAAGAGGGCATATGTACAAATCGCGGCTTTGTGCTTCCTCGCCGCCTTCCCGCGCAGTCGACTCCTACGGCAACCCGAATCTCAAACCTGAGACTGCAGACACGCTCAATGCCGGCATCATCACCGAGATCGGCGGCTTCCGCGCGACGCTCGACTACTGGCAGTTCAAGTTCGAGGATCCGATCACTGCTCCGCCTTTCAACGGCATCGCGTCCAACGTCGTGCCGACGCCGGGTGGTCTTGCGGACTGCTCGGCTCCCATGCGTGACCTCGTTACCTTCGACGGCGGCAACACGTGCGTCCAGGGAGTCACGACAGGCGCCAACCTGCTGCGGGTGCGCGTCGACACCATCAACGGAGCACCGGTGGAGACGTCGGGTGTCGACCCGGACCTCGGCTACACCTTCGACAACGTGCTTGGCGGCACACTCGATCTGTCCGCGTACGGCAGCTACATCCTGAACTACGAAGTCGGCGCACTCTCGTATCGTGGCGTACCGTTGGTCGCTGCCTTCGATGCAGTCGGTTACCTCAACTACGACCGCGGGCAGAACTCGCTGCCGGAACTGAAGGCCTCTGCGTTCGTGAACTACGAGATCGGCATCCAGAACTTCAGTGTGGGTGTCTCGTACGTCTCGAGCTATGAGGACAATCGAACGGCCCTGTTCGCGACCAATCCGAACGGGCAGACGATCGAGGCAACAACGATCTGGGATCTCAGCTACCAGCTCCGACTCGCATCGAAGACGACCGTCTCCCTGACTGTCGATGACGTCCTCGATGAAGATCCGGCGTTCGCACGCACGGAACTCAGCTACGACTCGTACGTCGGCAACGCCCTGGGCCGCACGTATCGATTGGGTCTGCGCCGGCAGTTCTGATCGTCCGCAAGACAGGCGGCCGGCCGATTGGGGTCGGTCGCCTGTCGCCAGTGCCGATGAAAGATCCCGCACCGGTCTACCGCTCATGCACGCATCGCCCGCTTCAACTACGACGTCGAGCCCGCAGGCACGCTTCACGATCCTCCGCCAGTTGCTGCAGGATCGCCTCGCTGCTGACGCAAGCGATTTCGTCGCTCGCGCTGTCGCCGAGATTGGCGCCGGCGTCGACACAACCCGGTTCTCCCAACTGATTGCGGTGGCAAGTCGTCACGCCCGCCGGCGGATCGCGCTCGAACCGACGCCGGAAGAGCTGACGCTCGCCCGCTCTGCGCAGATGGACGTCAACATCCCCCACTGGAATCAGCTCGAAGCATTGCGCGTGCTGCTCGTACTCGCGCATCGCGACCTCGATCAGGAAGCGTTCGTCGAAGCGCTCGAACAGTGTTTCCGCTATGCCGACGAAGGCGAGTTGTGCGCTCTGTACCGCGCATTGCCATTCCTGCCGGACGGCGCCCGCTTCGCATGGCGAGCGGGCGAAGGCTGCCGCAGCAACATGCGCTCGGTCTTCGAGGCTGTCGCTTGCGATTCGCAATTTCCGGCGGCGCATTTCGATGATGTCGCCTGGCATCAGCTCATCATGAAGGCCGTGTTCCTCAACGCCCCGCTGTGGCGAGTCCATGGACTCGACGCGCGCCTGTCGCCCGAACTCACTCGCATGGCGCTCGACTTCGTCGATGAACGACGCAGCGCCGGTCGGCCCGTTCCACCACAGCTATGGATGTGCCTCGGTACGCATGGAGAGGAACGCGCGCTCAATGCGTTGCACACAGAGCTTCGTCGTGGCGACCTGCGCGGCCGTCGGGCTGCACTGCTCGCTCTCGCACGCGCCGGTCAGCTGGCGAAAGTCCATCAATGGCTCGGCGGCTGGCTCGGGGACCTCGAGCCCACTCTGGCCCAGGCGCATCATGGCGATATCACGCAGGCCGCGTTTGGCGATCTCCAGCAGGAAACTCCAACGAAGGCCCGGCAATGAAGTTCTTTGACCCGCACATCCACATCACGTCGCGCACGACAGACGACCTGCAGGCGATGGCCAGCGCCGGCGTCCGAGCCGTGATCGAGCCGGCTTTCTGGCTCGGCCAGCCGCGCACGACGATCGGCAGCTATGTCGACTACTTCTCCAGCCTGGTGGGATGGGAGCGATTTCGCTGCGGGCAGTTCGGGATCGCCCACTTCTGCGCGATCGGCCTCAATTCCAAGGAAGCAAACAACGAGGGACTGGCTCGCGACGTCCTGGCGCTGATCCCCCACTTTGCGCTCAAGGAAGGCGTGGTCGCGATCGGCGAGATCGGCTACGACGAGATCACACCCGCCGAAGAACGGGCGTACCAGGCCCAGCTGCAGATGGCCGTCGCCTGGGACACTGTCGTGATGGTCCATTCGCCGCACCGGGACAAGAAGCGCGGCATTCGCCGCTCGATCGATGTCGCCCGCGAAGCCGGCGTCGACATGCGCAAGCTCGTCATCGATCACAACAACGAAGAGACGGTTCGCGATGTGCTCGACGCCGGCGCGTGGGCCGCATTCACGATCTATCCGCACACGAAGATGGATTCAGAGCGCATGGTCGAGATCGTTCGGCGCTATGGACCGGAACGGATCATCGTGGACAGCTCCGCCGACTGGGGCGTGAGCGATGCGCTCTCCGTTCCTCGCACCGCCGCGCTGATGCTCGCATCGGGTATCGCTGCACCCGATGTCGAAGCGACCACCTGGTCCAACGCGCTCGCCGCGTACCGGCAGTCCGGCCAGATTGATGTCGAGGCTCTCAACGCGTCGCCGTCGATCGACCAGCGCCAGCTCTTCGCGGACAACTCCGTCCTGCGCGGCCAGGCGCCGCGTGTGGAAGGCGGCGTCACTTCACGCCGGGAAAAGTCATGCTGAAAGTTCCGTGGATCTTCGGATTGCTGTTCTTCGCCTACGCCGTCGCCATGCAGTACAACGATCCCGATCCCATCGTCTGGATGTCGCTCTATGGGATCTGCGCATTCGCCAGTCTGGCGGCGCTCGCGGGCCGACTCTCCATGCGGTGGATCGCCCTCGCGAGCCTTCCGCACATTGTCTATGGATTGATGCTGAGCCCGTACCTGCTGCGCACGTCGGCTCATGCCTTTCAGACCATGGGCATGAAGAACGACCTCGATGAACTCGTGCGCGAGGCGTGGGGCGCCGTCATCTGCGTTGCGTGGATGGCCGGCCTCTTTCTCTACGCGCGACGTCTCGCCGCCCGCAAATCTCCGGAAGTCCTCGCATGAAGAAATCCATTGCCGCCCTGGCCTGCTGCCTGCTTGCAACGGCAGCTGCCGCCGATACGCCCGAAGCCATCGTCGTACCGCTGAAGATCCGTGAAGAGCTGAAGCCGCGCACGATCATCGCGCACAACCTCGACAACCCTCGCGGCTTGCACTCACTGGCCGACGGGTCCCTGCTCGTTGCTGAAGCCGGGTTGGGCGATCTGGCCAACGAGAACACGAGCCGCCTGGCAAGGCTGACCGATCTCGATCGCGATGGCCGCTACGACTCCGCTGGCGAGCGGCGGGTGCTGCTCGACAAGCAGTACTCGATCAACATTCTCGAGCACGTTCGCCGCGACGAAGTCTTCGGCATGGCATCGATTGCCGCCGGGGGCGGTGCGGTGCTCGCGACGCACGCCATCTTCGACGGCCCGAGCCAGCTGTTCGAGATCGCCGGCGACTCGGTGAAGGCGCTGGGCGAGGCCGAAGGCAATCTGAACTCCATCACCTACGATCCGCGCCGGCGGATCTGGGTTGCCGCCTCGAGCTCGCGCGACCAGGTCGTTCGCGTCGAGCGTGACGGCAAGGTTCGCGTGATCTCGAAACTACCGCTGCTGGCAAGCGGTCAGCAGCCAGTTCCCGCCTATGTCCGCTTCGATGATCGCACCGGCGACACGCTGGTGAGCCTGTTCAGCGGCTCTACCGAAGGTGAGACGGGCGGCGACGGAACCGAGATCGAACCGCGCTCGGCGAAAATCATTCGGATCAACCCGGACACAGCGCGCATGGCCGACGTCGTTACGGGCCTGACGGTGCCCACCGACCTCGTCGTCGACAAGGATGGCCGCATCTACGTACTCGAGTTCTGCGATGAGTTCCTGGATCCGGTGAAGACGCGCGACCAGATGTGGCAACGCGCCAGCCACGGCGGATTCAGGCGGTTCTCCGGGCGGGTGCTGCGCATCGACCGCGATCGCCGCGATGTCGTCGTCGTTGCGAGCGGCCTCGATGCGCCCACCAACATCCTCCTTCGGGGTGACACCTTGCTGGTCAGCGAAGGGATGGGCACCCCGGGGCGCAAGATTCCGCAGGGTGCGAACATGATCCCGCTCCAGGGATTCATCTCCCGGATCGACCTCGGAGCGCGCTGACGATGCGTCTCCAGATCGATCAGCGCTTCGATGTTCGCTATGAGTATCCGGTGTGCTTCACCCGCGGCGCGTTCGATCCCGACAACCTGCTGCTCAGGGATCTGATCTCGAATCCGGGCGCGCGCCGCGCCCGCGTCCTGATGGTGGCGGATGAGGGGGTAACACGCAGCAATCCGCAACTGGTCCGTGCGATGGAGTTATACGCAAGCACCCATGCGGATGCGACCCAGCTCGTGCGGTCGCCATGGATCGTACGCGGCGGTGAAGTGATCAAGAACGACCCGCTCGAAGTGAACGCGCTCTACGAATACTCGCGGACGCTTGGACTGTGCCGTCACAGCTACGTAGTGGCGCTTGGCGGCGGAGCGATGCTCGACGCCGTCGGCTACGCAGCGGCGACTGCACATCGCGGCATTCGACTGATTCGCATGCCCTCCACGGTGCTCGGACAGAACGACGCCGGCGTCGGCGTCAAGAACGCGATCAACTGGCAGGGCCGCAAGAACTTCCTCGGGACGTTCGTTCCGCCCTACGCCGTCGTCAACGACTTCGCTTTGCTCGCCAGCTTGCCGATCGCGGACCGCCGGGCCGGTATCGCCGAAGCAGTGAAAGTGGCGCTCATCCGGGACCGGGACTTCTTTGAGTACATGCAGACCCATCACCGGGAACTGGCGCAGCTCGATGCTGCTGTGCTCGAAGAGGTGATCGTTCGCTGCGCGAGGCAGCATCTCGCGCACATTCGCGACGGAGGCGATCCGTTCGAGCGCGGCAGTCAACGCCCGCTCGATTTCGGTCACTGGTCGGCGCATCGGCTCGAAGAGATCTCGCAGGGACGACTGCGGCACGGGGAAGCCGTCGCCATCGGCGTTGCCCTCGATGCGCTCTACTCGTTCCGCAGCGGGATGCTGAACCAGGGCGAGTGGCATGCCATCTACGCGATTCTCACCGATATCGGGTTCACGCTGAACGACGCTGGCTTCGCCCGTCTCGACATTGCGAAGGCGTTGAACGACTTCCGTGAGCACCTCGGAGGCGAGCTGTGCATCACGCTGCTGCGAGGCATCGGCAGCGGTGTCGAAGTCGACTCCATCGACGTGCCGCTGATGAGCCGTTGTATTGAAGAACTGCGCGAGCTCGACTCAGCGCGGATGGCGGCCGGACTGCGGATTCTCGCTTGATTCAGCGCCACGTCCTCACGTACTGCAGCAACATTCACCCGGGCGAGTCCTGGGAGGATGTCCTGCGCAATCTCAACGATCATGCGCTGGCGGTGAAGGCGGAGCTTTCACCTGCGACGATTTTTCCGCTCGGGCTGCGCCTGTCGGCCCGGGCCGCGAGCGAGATAACTGTCGACTCGATGCATCGCTTCCGCGATTGGCTCGGCGATCACGGGTGCCGGGTTGCAACCGTGAATGGCTTTCCCTACGGCGTCTTTCACGGAACGACCGTGAAACACGCGGTGTACGAGCCGGACTGGCGGCACGCGGAGCGTGCCCGGTACACCATGCAGCTCGCTGACATCCTGGCGCAGTGGCTTGCGCCGAATCAGATTGGATCAATCTCCACGGTACCGATCGCCTTTCGGGAGCGATTCCTCGATGAGCACTGGACGCCAGTGCGGGCGAATCTCCTCGACACGCTGGCTCATCTCGCCCTCATCCGCGATCGAGGCGGACCGCTGATACAGCTTGCTCTCGAACCCGAACCGCATTGTGTGCTCGAGACGATTCCGGAGGTCATCCGGTTCTTCTCGCGCATGCAGTTTCCCAGTGCATTCACCGAGCATATCGGCATCTGCCTGGATTGCTGTCACCAGGCGGTCGAGTTCGAGCGCCCCGATCGGGTTCTCGCTCAACTTCGCGAGGCCGGAATCACGATCGCCAAAGTGCAGGTTTCTTCTGCCCTGCGGGCAGTGGGAAACGAGATTGCTTCCTTGCTGCAGTTCAACGAACCGACCTACCTGCATCAGGCAGTGGCACTGACGTCACGCGGCACCCTCGCCCGTTTCTGCGATCTTCCTGACCTCGCTCGATGGCTGGCGCGTGGCGAGCGCGCCGAGGAAGTCCGCGTCCATTTTCATGTTCCGGTCTTCCTCGATCATCTGGGCAGTGTCGGCACCACACGCTTCTTCCTCGATGAGATCCTGCCGCAACTCGACCCGTGCATTCCGCTCGAGGTCGAAACCTATAGCTTCGGCGTTCTGCCCGCCTCACTGCGATTCAGATCCATCGGCGACTCAATCGTGCGGGAGCTTCGCTGGGTCACTCAACGATTGAACGATGCAAGGCTCGACGATGCACCGCACCGCCGTCATTGACGTCGTCGGACTGACGCGCCGACTCCTCGGGCCGGATACACCGCGCCTGAATGCGTTCGCTGCAAACATCGCGACGATCGACACGATCACGCCTGCGGTCACCTGCTCGATGCAGGCCACATTTCTGACGGGTGAGATGCCGCGCGAGCACGGCATCGTAGGCAACGGCTGGTACTTCCGCGAGCTCGATCAGGTGTGGCTGTGGCGCCAGAGCAATCGCCTGATCCAGTCGCCTCGCATCTGGGATCGCGCACGCCAGCGCGATCCGAAGTTCACCTGCGCGAATACGTTCTGGTGGTATGCGATGGCGACGAGCGCCGACGTCACGCTGACGCCGCGTCCGCTCTACTGCGCCGATGGCCGCAAGCTTCCGGACTTCTACACGTGGCCGAGCCCGCTACGCGATGAACTGCGAGAGCAGCTGGGGCAGTTTCCGCTGTTCGACTTCTGGGGACCGCGAACGAGCATCCGATCGAGCGCATGGATCGCTTCGGCGGCGCGAGCGGTCGAAGAGCGCTTCGAGCCCACGTTGCAATTGATCTACCTGCCGCATCTGGACTATTGCCTGCAGCGCGTCGGCCCGCACGGAAACATCGCCAAAGACCTGCGTGAGATCGACGCGGTGTGCGGCGAATTGATCGATTTCCTTACCGCACGGGGCGTGCGGATCGTGCTTCTTTCGGAGTACGGTATTACGTCCGTGAACCGGCCCGTTCACATCAACCGCCATCTGCGGGCGGCGGGCTGGGTGGAAATCAAGCGGGACTTGGGTCGGGAATACCTCGACCCCGGCGCTTCCAGGGCGTTTGCGGTTGCCGACCACCAGATCACACATATATATGTGTCGAACAAGGCCGACGTCCCGGCTGTGGCCAAGCTGTGCGGGGAGATTCCGGGGGTTGCCGCCGTCCTGGATGAGGCGGGGAAGCGCCACTATGGCCTGGATCACGAACGCTCCGGCGAGCTAATCCTGCTCGCCGAGCCCGACAGCTGGTTCACCTACTACTTCTGGATCGACGACAACCGCGCACCGGACTACGCACGCCTGGTCGACATCCACAACAAGCCAGGATACGACCCGGTGGAATTGTTCATGGATCCGAATATTCCGTGGCCTGTGTTGAAGGTCGGCTCCGTGCTCGCCCGGAAAGCGCTTGGCATGCGCTACGTGATGGACGTCATTCCGCTCGATGCGAGCCTCGTGCGCGGATCCCACGGAGTGACCGTCACCGACAGCGCAGATGCACCGCTGTTCATCAGCTCCGAGTCGCGCCTGGTGCCGAACGACACACTGCCGGCGCAGCGCGTGTGCGAAACCCTGCTCTCCCATGTATTCACCCCATGAACATCAAGCCACTTCTCGCCCTGTGCCGCGCAAGCAATCTCCCCACTGTGTGGATGAACGTGCTTGCGGCCGCGCTGTTGAGCGACATCGACACTCCCGGGTCGCAGATCGCCATGCTGGCGCTCGCACTCTCGTGCTTCTACTGCGGCGGCATGGCCATGAACGATCTGTGTGATCTCAGCTTCGATCGCATTCACCAGCCTTATCGGCCGATCGTCGCTGGGCGACTGAGCAGGATGGCGGCACAGGCGACGATGGGACTGCTCTTCCTGACCGGTTTTTCGCTGCTGGCGACTGCGCCTTCCTCTTCCGGACTCATGGGCGGAATCGGACTTCTGGGCGTCATCTGGATCTACAACACCTTCCACAAGCAGCATCGCGCGGCTGTGTTCGTCATGGGCGCTGCGCGGTTGATGGTTTATATCGTGACCGCGTTGAGCATCACGGGAGATATCAAGGCTGCGGTGTGGCTCGCTGCGACTGTTCAGACGATCTACGTCGTCGTACTCACGGTCGTTGCTCGTGCCGAGCACCTCACGGCAAGCGGCCGATACGGATGGCCTGTCGTTCCCTGGATGATCGCAGTGATGCCGATTGTCGACGGGGCCGTACTCGCCTTCCTGGAATCGCCAGTCTGGCTGTTCGCCGGCGTAATTGCGACGGCGCTGACCCGACTGGGACAGCGCTACGTTCGCGGCGATTGAGTCAGGCAGCCTCGCTGACCATTCTGTCGATCACGGGCCAGTGATCTTAACGAATCTGCTTCCACGCCATTTGTAGCCACGGCGTGTATCGCTGCGGACGATCACGCAGTTGCCGGTCCAGCAGGTTCGCCATATGTACAAATCGCGGCTTTGTGCTTCCTCGCCGCCGATACCCGCCAATCAGGCACATACGGTGACCGACCGGGTGGGTCGCAATCAGAGTCACCAGACGCTGCTGTATGAAGTGGACCCCAGATGTTGGACCAGGGCGTAGGGTGATAGTCGAGCCTGCTCCAGACCAAGAGGAGCAGCACTGATGAAGGAGACGCGCACGAAGCACAGCCCGGCCTTCGAGGCGAAGGTCGCCCTGGAAGCGGTACGCGAGCAGGAGTCGGTGGCCAAGCTTGCCCGCCGGTACAAGATCCACGCGAACGTCGTCTACAAGTGGAAGCGCCAGCTTCTGGACAACGCGGCGGCATCGTTCGAGTCCGAGGCCAGTGATGATTCGGCAGTCGAGCGGGAGGGCGA
>VGTK01000062.1 GCA_016874715.1 Deltaproteobacteria bacterium
TCGCGACCGCCGCCGACGCGGTGGCCGCCGCCGATGCCGAGGGGCCGGGCGCGACCACCGAACTCCGCGATCCCGACGGCGACGACCCGGAAGCGCCCGGCGGCGGCGCGGAGCCCGCGCCCTTCGCCGGTCGATCGTTCTCGTTCCCCGACGCCGGGTTCCACGTCCTGCACCCGCCCGGGCAGTACCTCTTCGTCGACGCCGGGCCGGTCGGCTTCCGCGGCCGCGGCGGCCACGGCCACAACGACTGCCTGTCTTTCGAGTGGCACGCGGCCGGCCGGCCGCTGCTCACCGACTCCGGGGCCTACGTGTACACGGCGTCGGTGGAGTGGCGGAACCGCTTCCGCTCGACGGCCTTCCACAACACCGTCCGCATCGACGGGGAGGAGATCAACCGGCTGCCCTCGGAACTCGCGCTGTGGAGCCTGCACGACGACGCCCGGCCGATCGACGTCGCCGTGCGGCGCGACGCCGCCCGGAGCTCGATCGAAGCGGGCCACACCGGATACCGCCGGCTCGCCGACCCGGTCACGGTGCACCGCCGCTTCGTGCTCGAGGACGCCGCGCCGCGCCTCTCGATCGAGGATTGGATCGACGGCCGGCGCGAGCACGACGTCGAGGTCTTCTTCCACGCCGCGCCCGGGGCCGAGGCCGTGGATATCGGGGCAGGCGAGGCGGCGCTGCGCTGGCCCGACGGCGTCGAGCTCCGCCTCCGCCAGGTCGGAGGACCGGACCTGGCCTGGGAGCGGCGCGACGGTTGCTTTTCGCCCTCGTATGGGGTGATGGTCCCGCGCTTCGTATGGGTCGCGACCGGCCGCGTCGCCGCGCCGGCCGTACTGCGGTGGGAACTCGTGGCGCGCTCGCGCGGCGCGTGATCGAGGGGAGAGCGCACAGCGTGCTACAGGTGGCCGTCTCCGGGGGCCAGATCGAAGTGGTCGACGTGCCGGAACCCGCGCTCCGTGCGGGCGGCGTGCTCGTCCGGACCAGCCATTCCCTGATCAGCGTGGGCACCGAGTCCGCGAGCGTCGGCGACGGCGGCCGCGAGAACCTGCTGGTGAAGGCGATCCGCAACCCGGCGCTGGTGCGCAAGGTCGCCGACCGCGTCGCCTCGCACGGCCTGCGCTCGACGCTCGACCTCGTGCGCACCCGGGTCTCGAACGAGACGGCGACGGGATACGCGGCGAGCGGGGTCGTGATCGGCGTCGGCGACGGGGTGTCCGACCTTCGCCCCGGCGACCGCGTCGCCTGCGCGGGCGCGGGCTGGGCGAACCACGCGGCCGTGAACTTCGTGCCGCGCAACCTGGTGGTCCCGCTGCCCGAGAACGTCTCGTTCGAGGAGGGGGCGTTCGCGACCCTGGGCGCGATCGCGCTGCAGGGCGTGCGGCGCTGCGCGCCGACCCTCGGCGAGAGCGTGGTCGTGCTCGGCCTCGGCCTGCTCGGCCAGATCACGGTGCAGTTGCTGCGCGCCTCGGGCGCGATCGCGATCGGGGTCGACCTGCGCGCCGACCGGGTCGCGCGCGCCCTCGACCTCGGCGCGAGCGGGGGCTTCGCCGTCGCGGAGCGCGACTTCGCGGCCGGCGTGCTCGAGCGCACCTCCGGGCGCGGCGCCGACGCGGTGATCGTCACCGCCGCGGGCGGCGACGCCGGCCTGCTCAACCGTTCCTTCGAGGCCTGCCGGCGCAAGGGCCGCGTCGTGCTCGTCGGCGACGTGCCGATCCGCATCCAGCGCGATCGCATCTACAAGAAGGAACTCGACTTCCTGGTCTCCACCTCCTACGGCCCGGGCCGCTACGACCCGGAGTACGAGGAGAAGGGCCACGACTACCCGCCCGGCTACGTGCGCTGGACCGAGGGCCGGAACCTCGGCGAGATCGTGCGCCTGATCGGCAGCGGGGAACTCCGCGTGCGCGGGTTGATCGACGCCGTCTACCCGGTGGAGCAGGCGCACGACGCCTACGCGGAGGTCGTCTCGGAGAAGCGCCCGATCGGTGTGCTGCTCGACTACCACCTCGGCGGCGACGCGGCGGTCGCGTCCGGCGGGGCGGTCGCATCCGGCACGGCGGGCACGGGAGGCGCAACGGACGGGAGCAGCGGCGCGACGAGTGCGTTGCGCACCGCGGCCGTCGCGCCGGCGGTTTCCGGCAGCGCGACGGCGAGCGGCCCGCCACCGCGGACGACCTACGCGCGCAGGGCTCCCGTCGCCCTTCCGGGCGGCGACCGGTTCCGCGTCGGGGTGATCGGGTTCGGCGGCTATTTCCGCTCGATGCTCCTGCCCCTGCTGCGGGCGCAGTCGGGCTTCGCGCTGCACTCGGTGTGCTCGCGCAACGGCCTCACCGTGCGCGGCGCCGTCGAGCGCGACGGCTTCGTCCGCGGCACGACGAGCTGGGAGGAACTGATCGCCGATCGCGAGGTGCAGGTGGTCTACGTGGCGACGCGCCACGACCAGCACTACGCGATCGCCCGCGCCGCCGTCGAGGCCGGAAAGTCGGTCTTCGTCGAGAAACCGATGACCCTGCGCCCGGAGGACGGCCGCGCCCTGGCGGATCTCGTCGCCGAGCGCGGCGTCGTCGTCACCGTCGGATTCAACCGCCGCTTCTCGCCGCACGCCGCGGCGCTGCGCGCCGCCCTGCGCCGGATCGCGGCGCCGAAGACCATGCTCTACCGGGTCAACGCCGGCGTGCTCCCGCCCGACCACTGGCTGCTCGACCGCGACGAGGGCGGCGGCCGACTGATCGGCGAGGGCGTCCACTTCTTCGACTTCCTCGCCTTCCTCGCCGGCGCGCGGCCGGTCCGCGTGGTCTCGCTGTCGCCGCGCGGCGGCGAGCGCAACGAGGCCGTCACCTCGATCGAGTACGAGGATGGCTCGGTCGGGACCGTCGTGTACAGCGGCTCGGGGGCAGCCGACGCGGGCAAGGAGCGGGTGGAGGTATTCGCCGGCGGCGCCGCCTTCGTGCTCGACGACTTCCGCTCGCTCGCGGTGTACGGCCTCGCGGGCGTGAAGGGGACGAGCACGCGCTCGGTGGAGAAGGGGCAGCGCGAGCAGCTCGAGAACTTCCACCGCGCGCTGCGCGGCCAGGAGGGCCTCGGGGTCACGGCGGAAGACGGCTGGCTCGCGACGTGGTGCGCGGAGCAGGCGTGCCGGGGGGCCTGAGCCGCTGGAAGGGGACTCTGGGGGTCTCGGGGGCGAAGCTCGCGGCGACCGCGATCGGTCTGGCCTTCTCGATCGCTTCGGCGCGGCTCCTCGGCCCCGAGGGGCGCGGCGAGTTCGTCACGATCACGACGACGGTCGCGCTCGCGGCGCAGATCCTGAACCTCGGCCTGTCCTCGGCGTTGCTTCTCGAGTTCTCGCGCGAGCCGGGCTCGGTGCGGCCGCTGCTGGTGCGCTGCTGGATCGCCGCGGCGGGACTCGCGATCGCGCTCGCCACGCTGGGGCTCGGCATCGAGCGGGAAGCTCCGGGCGCTCTCGGCGTGGTCGCGGTCTGGTGGCCGGCGATCGCGATCTGGGTGCCGCTGCAGTTGATGGGGCTCTACCAGGTGGCGGCGGTGACCGCGCTCGGTCGGGTCGCCGCGCTCACCGTGATCGAACCCGGCAGCCGCATCCTGGCCGCGGTGCTTGGTCTCGCGGCGCTGGTCGCGTTCCGGGCGGCGCTCCCGCCCCTGGTCGTGGCGCTCGTCGCAAGCGAGGCGATCGTCGCGGCGCTCACGTTCGCGTGGCTCCGGAGCCGGGCCGGGATCGGCGCGCGATCTCGGACCGCGACGCCCGCCTTGGCGGCGTCGATCCTCCGGGTCGGCCTGCGCGCCTACCCGGTCCTGCTCCTGCCCTTCGCGCTGATCCGCGCCGACATCCTGATGATGACCGGCATGCGCGGCGCGGCCGACGCCGGGGTCTACTCGATCGCGGCGCAGATGATCGACCTGATGCTGATCGTCCCGACCACGGCGGCCGCGCTCACGCTCCCGCACATCGTGCGCAGCGCGTCACCCCGGGCCACGGTCGGACGCCTCGCGCGCGAGGTCGGCCTGGTCTGCGTTCCGCTCGCGCTGCTCGCCGGCCTCGTCGCGCCGATCCTGATCGAGGTGCTGTTCGGCGAAGCGTATGCCGGCGCCACCCGGCCCTTCCGCATCCTCCTGCCCGGGTTCGTGCTGCTCGCCGTCGAGACCGCCCTGGCGCAGATCCTCGCCGCGCGCGGGTATCCGATCCAGCTCACGATCGCCTGGGTGCTCGGCCTCGCGTCGAACGTCGCCGCCAACCTCGTCCTCATCCCGCGCTGGGGGGCGAGCGGCGCGGCCTTCGCCAGCACCGCGAGCTACGGACTCGTCGCGCTGCTCGTCTGGTTCCTGGTGCGGCGGATCCCCGCCGACGGCGCGATGGCGGATGCCTAGGCACCCGCGTCTCTCCGGATCGGTGCCGGGCTCGGCCGCCGCGTCTGCGTGATCGCCGAGGATCGATCCGGCGCATCGTTCGACTTCGCAACCGGTCGTTGACGACCCGACATTCTTCGATCGATAGGTGACGCCGCATGGTTTCTCCGTCGACTGTCGCAGCGCCGGAATCCGGTGGGAAAACGTCGGGAGGTGCGGTCCTGCAACCCGGAGGGCGTCTGGACCTGCTGCGCGACGGCCGCTGGGCGTGCGCGCTCTACATCGCGGCCCTGCCGTGGATGATGCTCGCGCACGGCGCCGTCAACAAGTTCCTCGGCTTCATCCCGGAGCCGTGGCGCGCCCTGGCGTATCCCGAGACGCTCGCCGCGATCTCGCTCAACACGCCCCTCTTCGTCGCCGCGGCCCGCTCCCGCGCGCGGGAGCGGAGCTGGACGCTGCTCGTCGGCCTCGCCGCCGCCACCGCGATCTGGTTCACGACCTGCGCCCTCGTGCAGGGCGCCCCCGCCGGCTACTGGAGCCGGCGCATCGGCATGGAGTGGGTGGTGAGCCCCCTCCTCGGCCTCGCCTTCCGCCGCCACCTCGACGCGCGCGGCTGGGACCTGACGCGGAACTTCTTCGCCTGGAGCCTGCTCCTCGCCACCGTGTACGCGCTCGGCCTCTATTTCCTGAGCTTCGGGATCCCGGAGGACTTCCACGCCCTCACGAACACGATCCGCACCTATCGCGCTCAGCTCACGCCGCGCCAGGGCGTCTATTTCGGCTGGTTCACGTTCGGCGGCATCAACGACGTCGCCTCCTACTTCGCGGTCACCCTGATCCTCTACCTCGGCATCGTCGCACAGCGCGGCGAGCCCCGCCTCGTGCGCTTCGCCCTGATCCCGCTCGCCCTGCTGCTCGAGTTCCTCTGCTACTCGCGCGGCGTCATCCTCGCGCTGGTGGCCACGACCGGCCTGCTCGCCGGCGCGCTGGTGGTGCGGCGCCTGCCCCGGACGGTGGCGTTCCGGGTCGCGCTCGGCCTGGTCGCGCTCTTCGTCGTCGGGGTCTTCGCGCCGCCCGGCGCCGTGTCCTACTGGACGGGTCAGGTGGTCTCGAACGAGAGATCCACCGCGGCCCTGCGCTTCCGACTCTGGCTCGGCGTCCTCGACGCCGAGAGCGTCGGGAAGGAATTCGAGCAGACGCTGCCGGCGCAGGCGATCGAGCGGATGCGGTCGGCGGCCGTCCAGGTGGCCTCCATTCCGCAGGACCGGGCGACGCCGCAGCCGGAGATCGTGGTCGCACTGCGGGATCGGGGGGAAGAAGCCGGATCTGGCGCCGACGCCGGAGGCGGCGCCGCGGAAGTCGCCGCGAGAGGGGGCACCGCCGCCCGAACCGGAGCGGCTGGCGACACGGCGAAGAAGGGCCCGGCCCGGGGTGGAGGCACCGCGGAGAAGAAGGCGGCGGCGAAAGAGAAGTTGGAGGAGAAGGCGAAGGAGGAACCGGAGGCGACGCCGGAGCCGGAACTCCCGCTCCCGCCCTCGGGACTCCCCTACTCGAGTCCCTTCACCGCGCAGCTCCTCCCCGAGCGCTCCGGCGCCGCAGGCGACACGCGCACCCTGCACTGGACGCGCGTGCCCGACGCTCTCGCCTACTATCTCTACGTCGGCACGGTACCCGGTGCCCGTGACCTGATCGACACCGGGGAGACCCAGGCCACCTCCTGGGACGCGAGCCGCCTGCCCCTCGATCGAGATCTCTGGGTCCGCGTGAACACCAAATTCAGCGATCGCTGGCGGCAACAGGACGTCAAGCTACGACTGGCCCGGGGCAGGAAGGCCGGCACGTGGAAGATCGCGAGCATCGAATACACCCCGATCGAGGGCACGGTGGCGTCGATCGCGGCCGAACGCGCCGCACGGGAGGTGGCCGAGGAGGAGGAGGAGGAGGAGGAGGCCACGCCGGAGACCCGCGTGCGTTCGGCCGCGTCCGAGTTCATGGCGGAGATCCTGTTGCCGCGGGACGGGACACCCGCGAATGCCCGCTTCCGCTGGTCCGCGGTTCCCGCCGTCGAGGCCTACTATCTCTGGGTCGGAACGAAACGAGAGGCCAAGGACGTCGTCGATTCCGGAGAAACCCTCAGCACCTCATGGCCGATGACGGAGCTGCCGCTCGACACGCCGCTCTTCCTGCGCCTGCACACCGAACTCGCCGGCGTCTGGCGCCATCAGGAAGCGACCTTCCGCATCGTCGCGGCCCCGGACGGCGGCACACCGATCGTCCGCGAGATGCGCGTCGAGCCCATCGACCTCGCCGCCTTTCCGCCTCCCCCGGCACGCTTCGACGCGGAATCGGCCGCGCTCCGCGAACGCGTGTCCGAGCGGGTCGGCGGCCGGGGCCGCCGCCTCGCCTTCGGCTACGGCACCGGGAACTACGGCCTGATCGCGGGGGCCACTCCGGACATGGGAGTCCACAACATCGTGCTCGAAGCCTTTCTCGGCGGGGGACTGCTCGGGCTGGCCCTGTTCAGTGCGTTCTGGGCGACGGCGCTCTACCGGCTCTGGAGGTGGACCGTGGCAGCCCCCGGAGGCGAGGCCTTCGGCGTCCTCGGCGCCGGCCTCATGCTCACGATGGTCGGCATCCTGGTCTCCGTCCGGCTCGAGAACCTGGGGACGCTCGTCCTCGCGAGCCTCCTCTGGTGGCTCGCGGCCGGACCCTACGCCGGCCCGGCGGATCCCCAGGGTGTGCCGGCGGCGACGGGCTCGCGTATGGAAGCAGGGTGACGCCGAGCCTCGCCCTCTCGCCCACCGTGCTCTCGCAGGACGTTCGCGACCATCTCGCCCGGAGCATCGGAGAGCCGCTCGACTTCCTCGACCTCGCCACGCTGCGCCGCGACGGCATCCTCCCCGCGCTCCGCCGCCTGCGCGCGACGCGCCGTCCGGCCGTCGTCATCACCGTGGGCGAGGAGTCGGATCGCTGGCTTCTCGGCGACACGCTGTCGCTCGCCTCGCTGCTGGTTCCGGCGGGGCGCCGCCTGACCCTGGACCGCGACGGGGAACTCACGCCGCTCAACCGTCGCGCCCTCCCGCAACTCGGCGCCCGCATGGCGGCCGGTTCGGCGGGCGGTCTCTCCGCCCTTGCGGCGAACTCGATGATCGCCCGGAGCATCCTGGGCCGGCCCCACGTCCGGCGCCCCCTCGCCCCGGGAGCCGCGCGCTGCCTCTACTTGAAGCCGAACCTCCAGTTCGGCCTGCAGGTCGGCGGCTCGATTGCCCACGTCGCGGGGGTGGTCAACGCGCTCACCGACCACGGCGTCGCGGTGGAGATGCTGGTCAACGGCCGGCAGCCGATGGTGCGGGAATCGACGCCGCAGCGCATCCTGCCCCCCCGGTTCCGCGCCGCCTATCCGTCGGAGCTGAACTCGCATCGCTACCACCGGCAGTTCCACCGCGAGGCGACGGCGATGGCCGCGGCGCGGCGGCCGGAATTCATCTACCAGCGCTACGTCCTGAACGACCTCACCGGCGCCCGCCTGCGCGAGTCCCTGGGCGTACCGCTGATCCTCGAGTTCAACGGCTCGGAGGTCTGGGTGCAGCGGAACTGGGGCCGCCCCCTGGTCTTCGAGCCCGCCTCGGACCTCATCGAGCGCGCCAACCTGCACGCCGCCGATCTCGTCGTGGTGGTCTCGGCCGAGGTCGGCCGGCAGGCCGAAGGGCTCGGCGTCCCGGAAGAGAAGATCCTGGTCTACCCGAACTGCGTCGACGCGGAGGTCTTCGACCCCGCGCGGATCACCGTCGAAGCGTGCCAGGCGCTCCGCGCGATGCTCGGCATCCCGCCGGCCGCCCTTCTGTACACCTTCGTCGGCACCTTCGGGCGCTGGCACGGCGCGGACGTGCTGGCGAAGGCGATCCGCGAGCTCGCCGGCTCCGGCGCGCCCTGGCTCGACGACCGAAGCGCGCACTTCTTGTTCGTCGGCGACGGCCTGACCGCGCCGGCCGTTCGCGAGATCCTCGCGCACCCGACATGCGCGCCGCGGGTCACGCTCGCCGGCCTGCGGCCGCAGACCGAGACCCCGATCACCCTCGCCGCCTCGGACGTCCTGGTGTCGCCGCACGCGCCCAACGCCGACGGCAGCGCGTTCTTCGGCAGCCCGACCAAGCTCTTCGAGTACATGGCGATGGCGCGCCCGATCGTCGCGTCCGACCTCGACCAGATCGGCCAGGTGCTGCGCGGCTGGACCCCGGGCGAGCGCGCGCGTTCGACCTCCGACCCGGCGGTGACGGGGCTGCTCGTACGTCCGGGCGACGCCGTGGATCTCGCGCGCGGCCTCGCCGGGGCCGCCGCGCTGAGCCCCGAGGAGCGCGCGGCGATGGGACGGCGCGCGCGATCGCTCGTCGAGTCGGCGTTCTCGTGGTCGGCGAACGTGGCCGCCGTGCTGGAGCGGGCGGGCGCCGCGACGCCGACCGCCGCGGGGCTGTCGTGATTCCCGAAGCGGATCGGCGCGCTCGGCCGAAAATCCCGCGATGATCGAGGCGCTCTCGCTGGTGATCCCGGCGCACGACGAGTGGTGTGCCCGAGGTTTCGCGGAGTCCTGTTTCTGGATTCTGATGCTGCCGTCCCATGGAGGACGGCATGGGAAGGAAGGGATACCCAGCGGAGTTCCGCCGCCGGGTGCTGGGATTGATCGCGGCAGGGCGATCCATCGGGTCGATCTCGACGGACCTCGGGATCAGCGAGCAAACGATCTACACGTGGCGTCGCCAGGAGCGGATCGACAGAGGTGTCGAACCGGGCGTCTCATCGATCGACCACGCCGAACTCGTTGCTGCGCGGAAGCGGATCCGTGAGCTCGAGACCGAGGTCGAGATTCATCGAAGAGCGACCGAGCTGCTCGGGGGCGACGTCGGCCCAAAAGGCGGTTCGCGGCGATCCAAGTGATGGCCGCGGAAGGACTCCCGGTGAAGCTCGCTTGTCGGATTCTCGAGGTTTCGGAATCTGGGTATTACGCGTGGCGGACGCGCGCACCATCGCCGAGAGCGCTGCGCCATGTCCAGCTCACGGCAATCATCCAGCAGATCCATGTCGACTTCCGAGGTGTGTACGGCTCTCGCAGGATGCACGCTGAGCTCACCCTGGGACGGGGCCTCGCGGTTGGTCGTCACGCTGTCGAAATGCTGATGCGGCGCGCTGGGCTTCAAGGGGTATCGGGTCGGCCGCGTTACCGGCAATCGCCAAACACGCCGACGGCGAGCGATCTTGTCGACCGTAAGTTCGAGCGCTCCGAGCGGGATCAACTCTGGGTTACCGACATCACCGAGCACCCGACTCGTGAGGGGAAGGTCTACTGCGCGGCCGTGCTGGACGTCTTTTCGCGTCGCGTCGTCGGCTGGTCCATCGACAGTTCTCCCACGGCCGCGCTGGTGACGAACGCGCTCGGGATGGCCATCGGTCATCGGAAGCCCTCTGCAGGCACTGTGATCCATTCAGATCACGGCACGCAGTTCACGTCCTGGGCGTTCACGCAACGAGCGATCGACTCGGGCCTCGTTCCGTCGATGGGTTCGATCGGCGACTGCTTCGACAACGCGGTCATTGAATCGTTCTGGAGCCGAGTCCAGGTCGAACTCTTGGACCGCAAACGCTGGCGCACGCGGGTCGAGCTATCCAATGCTCTCTTCGAGTACCTGGAGATCTTCCACAATCGCCAGCGCAGACACTCATCGATCGGTATGCTCACACCCGTCGAGTTCGAGACTCGGCGACAGAAGGAGACGGCAGCCTGAAAATCCAGTCGACCGACTCCGTGCAACGCAGGGCACCCCAGAGCCTCCGGGAAACCCGGGGCGGTCACGGTCTCGAACGGGTAGTGGACGGGCTGGGCGTGGCGGGGAGGCGACTCTCGGTCTCCTCGGGTTCGCTCGTCGAGGTGGCCGTCTGCGATTGACATCCTACGGACCGGTTCGCGCAGCGATCGCCGCGCGGGATGCCGTGCCCCGACGTCATCGTGGCCGATACCGGGGGGCCCCCTGCCTCCGCTGCGAAACGAGGTGCCCGCAGCGCAGCAAACTGATACCAGAGGCGACGACGTTCCCGAGACTTGCGGGAAGTGAGCGAGATGAAGACGACTGAGTCCGGTTGGACACCTCGACCGCAACTGCAGCTCTCGCCGCGCGCGCGTTTGCCTCGGCATCCTCGGGGATCTACGTTGGATCCCGGCGACCTCGCGGTGTGCGACCATGCGGGCTGACGGACCCACCCGCGGTGCGGACGCCACCAGACTCGGAGGTACGACGCCTCGAGGCACCGAGTCTGGGCACCTCGACCTGGGCCACGACCCGCATCGGATCCGATCAAGATTCCCTCTTCACCTTCTCCTGCGTGCCGCTCTGGCGCTCTCCGTCGCCGTCCTGTCCCTCTCCACCATCGAACTGATCCTCCGTCTAGCCGACGGCCTTCCCCTGGCGACGCTTTCGATCTCCGTGCCTGCGCCTCAACTTGAGCCTGCACCGCGGCTGCGCGACGAGATCGCATCCGACTACGCCAAGCGGCTCGTCGCTCGACCAGACGTGAACCCGGCTTGGTTCGACATCGAACCGGAGCCGCCGGCGTCGCCACCGCAGGACTCATCGGCGGTTTGGGAGCCACTCTTACGCGCGGCGCGAGAGAAGGGGGTCGAGCTCGACTTCGAGCACTTCAAGCTCCAAAACCTGAACTTCGTTCTCGAGCACTGGGACTCGTTCAAGAGCAAGTTTCCCGGTCTCGTGTACGTGTACGATCCCGGCGACGGTTCGAGCCAGCCGCCCTACCGATTCCTCCCGAACGCGAGGACTCCGAGCGAACTCTCCGTGAACGCGTTTGGCTTCCGTGGGCGCGACATCGCGCGCAACAAGCCACCACGCACGATACGTGTCGCTTTTCTGGGTGCCTCGACCACGATCGACACGCACAGCTACCCGGCCTCGTATCCGGAATTGATCGAGCCGTGGCTCACGATCTGGGCCAAACAACGTGGGTTCGACGCGTCGTTCGAGGTGATCAATGCTGGTCGTGAGGGCATCACTTCGACCGACATCAAACGCGTCGCCCTGGACGAGGTTCTTCCGCTCGAGCCAGATCTGCTCGTCTACTATGAGGGATCCAATCAGTTCTCCCTGTGGAGTCTGGTTCCCGAGCGAAACAGGAACGCTCCCCCGGTAGCCGCGCGCGAGGAATTCGGGGAGGTTCCGACCGAACCCGACTGGTTCATCTGGGCTCGAAAGTACTCCGCCATTGCGCGCCATCTCGGTGTCACCCGGGACCGGGTCGCCGGAAGCCGACTCAAGGAACCGTTCAAGCCATCTGGCGCCGTGGTCTGGCCGCGCGGCGTCGATGAAATGGCGCCCGACCCCGATGATCCGAACCTACCCCTCCTGCTTCCGACGATCGTTGCGGACCTCGACTCCATTCGACGTGGAGCCGCATCGCAGGGGGCGACCCTCGTCCCGAGCACTTTCGTGTGGCTGGCCTGGGACGGGATGGAACTCGACCCGGTCCGGCACCGGGGCATCTTCAACTACCTGAATAGTTCGCTCGGCCGTTTTCTCTATCGCGACATTCGGCGCGCTGCCGATTTCCAGAACCGGGTCTTCCGCGCCTATGCGGCGAATCGAAGCCTGCCGCTGAACGATCTCGCCGCCCGGATGCCAATGGACCCCGACCTCTTCGACGACCCGATCCACATGGGCTACCCCGGCGTCCGCCTGAAGGCCTGGCTCGTGTTCCAGAACCTGCTTCCGATACTCGAGCAACGAATCCTCTCCGGCGTCCTCCCGCAACCCGATCGCGAGTGGCTGGAGGAACATCCCTCGCTGGCGAGGGTACGAGTCGGAATCCTCTCGCTGGAAGATCCTCCCGGTCGCCGTGTCGCCGAAGCGCGGTTCGGCGATCTCTCACGGTCGGTCGCCGGCGCATCGCTCGCCGTCTCGGAGGGGAGGCCGGCCAAACTTGTCACCTCGGCGCGCCCCTTTGCCTATGCCTACCAGGGCGCGGTCCCGGCCGCGGCGAAGCAGAACGGCGGTATGCTTCGCGTGCGCACGCGACTGCGCGTGCTCCGCGGCGCCATCGGCGTCGGAGTGACCAACCAGAAGGGGAACTGGATTCGCTTTTCGAATGCACATGACGAAGACTGGAACGATTTGGATCTTTTGATTTCGCCGCGAGAGCGCGAGGAAATCGACGAGACCATCCTCACCAACGGAAAGGGCGACGGTACGGCCTCCGAGGCCGAGATCGAATCGATCGTGTTCGAGGAGGTCGTGCCGCCGGCGCTCGAGCCGCTTCCGGTCGCTACGAATGCCGTCCCTCAGTTCGAACCGTAATGGCCGGGAACTTGACCCGGGTCTTCCAATCGAAGAGATCGACAGATCGACTTCTCGAGGCGGGAGGACGAGCGTCGCGGCGAGCAGCCCGGCAGGGCCTGAACGAAAAGGACCAAGGGAAGGAGGGCGCGTCTGGGATCGCCATAGGGCACCTCACAACCGGTCCTTCCGCACCCGGAGTCGGGGCGACGATTCGCAATCGGAGAAGGCGCCTGGAAAAACCAGTTCGTTTGTCGGTCGACTCCACTCAGACCGCGGCGCCATCGCGAAGAGTTGACGCCAACGATCGGCTCCCGTCGTACGTTCTCGAATCTGCTCGCGGCCTTCAGCCCATCTGGAGACGCTGGGAGTTGCGTCTCCTGTACAACGGTGGCAGCGTCTCGGCGCGTACGAGCGAGCGGTGCCCGTGAGCGCGAGGACCAGGCGGTGATTCGAACCCTCATCTTCGGCCTGATTCTCTTCGCCGCGGCCATTCCCCACGAAGATGCGCGAGCCGACGCCGGCTCGGCGGAGTGCTCCGCCGCAATGGTCCGCGCCGTCTCGCTACGGGCCGAAGGCGAGCTCCGCTGTCACGCGAGGGCATTTTCGCTCATCTCGGATCCAGTTTCGTGCCTGGAACGTCGAGTGGCGGGCTTTCAGCGCCGCCTGATTCGCGCGCAGCGGGAAGGGACATGCGACTCGATCGAGGAGGCGGGCGCGGACGCGCTCGGCGAACTGTCGAGCACGTTCGTTCGCCGCGTGCTCAAGACGTCCTTGCGCGATCAGGTGATCGCGCCCACGCCTTTCGATCAAATGTGGAGTGTCGCGTTTCCGGGGCGCGGCTGCGTTGCGACAAAGCTCCTCGTGCTCGCAAAGGCGACGATGACGCGAATGTCCTGCCATGCGGTGGCACTCGAGACCGGCACCGAGGATCGCGCCTGTTCCGGACTCGGAGCCGAAGCGCTCTCAGCCGGCCTGCGGGCCGCGTTGAACGACGGCACCTGTGCGGCGATCGACGACGAGGGGAACCTCGCCGCGTTGCTGAGGCGGTTCGCCCGCGGCGTCCTGAGCGAGGCCGTGCCATCGGCGACGGCCACTCCGACCCCGAATCCGCTCCCTTCGCCCACGGCCACGCCGACGCCGACCCCGGTTCCGACGCCCACGCCTTCGCCCGACCCGACTTCCACCCCGACGCCGACTCCGGAACCGACACCGTCGCCGACCCCTCTGCCCACGGCCACGCCGACGCCGACCCCGATTCCCACGCCCACGATGGCCCCCGCGCTCGAAGCCTGCACGGAAGATCTGTGCGACGGTGGCGGATGCAGCGTCGTCTCCATGCCGGACGGAACTTCGTGCAACGGCGAGGTGTTCTGCCGCGAGCACGAGAGGTGTGCAGACGGTCTCTGCGACCCGACGAGCGGCACTCCTCGCTTCTGCTCGGATTGGTCCGCCTGCACCGAAGACGGGTGCGACGAGGATGCGAAGACCTGCACGTTCACCCCGCTACCGGACGGAACGTCGTGCGACGGCGAACTCTTCTGCCGTATCGGTTCGACGTGCTCGGCGGGCGGCTGTGATCCCGCGACGGGAACATCGCGCGACTGCTCCGACGACACTTCCTGCACCATCGACACGTGCGATGAAGGCAACGCTCGCTGCGTGCAGGATCCAGTCGCCGATGGCACGTCCTGCGAGGGCGAACTCGCTTGCCGAATCGGCGAGTCCTGCGCCGGCGGCCGGTGCGACGCAGGCTCGGGAGAGATGGCCCCCGACGGAACCTCCTGCGAGGCGGAGATTGCGTGCCGGACCGGCACGACCTGCAGCGGCGGCCAGTGCGACCCGGCGAGCGGGATCCCGCTGCCTGACGGCACTCCCTGCGACGGCGCACTCTTCTGCTACCTCGGTGGAACGTGTCGTGCCGGCACATGCGTCGGCGCCCAGCTCCGCGACTGTCGGGACCAGAACCCCTGTACCGTTGAGATCTGCGACGAGGCCGAACGCCGCTGCCGACCTTCCGATCCGCGCGACGAGGACCTGATGATCAACGCCTACCGGCAGTATGCGGAGGGCGGATACGCGGACAAGCGCACGGTCTTGCAGGGCGAGTCCATCACCTTCTACATCGCGAGCAGTCTTCCGAACGTGACCGTGACCGTCGTTCGCCAGACCGATCAACCCGGAGGGGAGGTGCGCCTCGTGATTCCGGGGCTGGTGCCCAACCCTTACGATTCGATCAGCGCCTGTACTCCGTCGCAGGGCTGCCGCTGGGAGCCGACCTACGTCCTCGACGTCCCCACCGACTGGCCGAGCGGGTACTACACGGCGGAGTTCCCGGTGCAGGGCACGAGTCAGGTCCGCAGCATCCACTTCGTGGTCGCCGAGGCCGCACCGGGAAGCACCGCGAACGTCCTCTACGTCTTGGACATGAGCCTCGGGCAGGCCTACAACGTCTGGGGTGGAGCGAGCCTCTACGGTTGCTTCGACTCGAGTGGGGTCTGGAAGGACACGGTTCCCGATCGCGTCTCGTCGCTGCGCCCCATGCTGCGCTCCCACACGCAGTCTCCGGGAGGTCCGATCGACCCGCCCTATTCGACGCCGCACCAGGACGAGGTGTTCCGGCGCTGGCTGAGCGCGCGGCACGAGCTCGCGTACGCCTCCAACGACTCCATGGAGATGCTCGAGCGGCGCTTCGGTGGCAGGTTCCTGGACTCCTATCCGTTGGTCGTCGTCACCGGCTCCCAGGAGTACATCAGCCATGAATTGCTCGACCTTCTGCAGAGGTACGTGGAGCGCGGCGGGCACCTGTACCTATCCACGACGGAGTTCGCCTTCTGGATCGTTCGATTCGAGTCCGACGGCGACGCAATGGTGGTCTACAAGACCGATCCGCGCAGGGATCCCCTGTCGGCCCGCTTTCCAGATCGTGTCGCAGCCCTCGGCGACGTGGTGCGAAACATCGAGGACGATTTCGGTGTCGCGCTCTCGCATGGCATCGGGATCAATACCGGGTTCGGCGGGTCGCCGATCTTGGTTCTCGATCCCGACCATTGGGCCCTCGCCGGGAGTGGCCTCTCCGCGGGAGCGGACCTGACCATTGCGAACAAATGGCTGAGTCCGGGTGCATGGATCGACGGCCACCCACTGAAGATCGTGTCGGCCGACATCCCTCCCATCCATCAGGAGATCATCGCGGCCGGTGCCATGCCGGCGCTGATCGCACCCTCTTGGGTCGACCTCGACATCCGGATCGACGGCGTTCAGAACAAGACGTTCCCGCGCGATCTTCCATCCGATACGGTGACCAGCCCGGTCGTCGCGGTCCTCCACGTGGGCGCCGGCACCATTTTAGTGGACTCGGGAATTTACTATCGCGCCCCTTATGATCCTCCGGTCGCCGGTATGATCGAGCGTGTCTTCGAACGATGGGGCGTCCCGGCCCAGTCCGCCTCACACGAGTGACTTCGTTCTGATCTTTGGGGGTCCCGGGGCCCGCTCCCGCCCCCGAAAGGCGGAGTCGCGACGAGGCCGACCCAGACCACGGTTCCCTCGAACGTCATCCGACCCGGTACAGTCAGGCGCCGATCCATCACTCAGGGGTCGATCCGATCGTCGAGAACGCCCGGGTTTCCGCATCACGAGCGCGATTGACGACCGCGCCGGTCCGTGGTCTTCCTCTTCGCCGCGGTCGGATCCGGATGCCCAGCGAAGTCTCGAAGCGGTTTCTCCACGTCGTCGGCGCGCGCCCGAACTTCATGAAGGCCGCACCCGTGCTCGCCGCCCTCGCCGGGCGCGCCGAGCAGACGCTGGTGCACACCGGACAGCACTACGACGCCGCGATGTCCGAGGTGTTCTTCGACCAGCTCGGGCTCCCGGCCCCCGACGTCGACCTGGAGGTCGGCTCCGGATCGCACGCGGCGCAGACGGCGCAGATCATGACGCGCTTCGAGCCCGTGCTCCTCGAGCGACGCCCCGACTTCGTCGTGGTGTACGGCGACGTCAACTCGACCGTCGCGGCCACCCTGGTCGCGAGCAAGCTGCTGGTGCGCGTCGCCCACGTCGAGGCCGGGCTGCGGTCGCGCGACCGCAAAATGCCCGAGGAGATCAACCGCCTGGTCACCGACACGCTCGCGGACCTCCTGTTCACGCCCTCGACCGACGGCGACGACAACCTCCGGGCGGAGGGCGTCGCGGCCGACAAGATCCACTTCGTCGGCAACGTCATGATCGACACCCTGGTGCGCCTGCTCCCGGCGGCGGCGGCCCTCGGGACGCGCGCCCGGCTCGGACTCCCGCGCCCCTACGTGCTGGTCACGCTGCACCGCCCGTCGAACGTGGACGACCCCGCGACGCTGGCACCCCTCCTCGCGGCGCTCGGCCGCGCCGCCGCGTCGCACGACGTGGTGTTCCCGGTGCACCCGCGCACCCGCGGCCGGCTCGCGGAATCGGGCGTCGCGGTGCCCGAGCGCATCCGCCTGCTCGAGCCGCTCGGCTACCTCGAGTTCCTCGACCTGCAGCGCGAGGCCGCGGCGGTGATCACGGACTCGGGCGGCATCCAGGAGGAATCGACCTTCCTCGGCGTGCCGTGCATCACGGTGCGCGAGAACACCGAGCGCCCGGTGACCGTCACGCTCGGCACGAACGTGCTCGTCGGACGCGACCCGCTGCGGATGCTGGCCGAACTCGAACGGGCGCTCGAAGGCGGAACGGGGGGTCGTGCGACCGGGGCCGTGCGCCCGCCGCTGTGGGACGGCCGGGCCGCGGAGCGGATCGCGCCGATCCTCCTCGAGCGCGCGTGAGAGTCCTCGTCTTCACGCAGTACTATCCGCCCGAGGTCGGCGCGACGCAGAACCGCCTGCACTTCTTCGCCTCGAGCCTCGCTGCGCGCGGCCACGAGGTGACGGTGGTCACCGAGCTCCCGAACCACCCGTCGGGGATCATCTGGCCCGACTATCGCGGCCGGGCCTGGCGGCGCGCGCGGGAGGACGGCGTCGACGTCGTGCGCATCTGGGTGAAGACCGCGCCGAAGAAGACGTTCGCGACCCGGATCCAGTTCTACCTGAGCTACGCCGGCCTCGGGTACGCGGCCGCGATGCTGCTTTCCGGAGGACGGCACGACGTCGTGTTCGCGTCCTCGCCGCCGCTCACCGTCGGGATTCCGGCCTGGTTCTACGCGAGGAGCCGCGGCGTGCCGCTCGTGCTCGACATCCGCGACCCGTGGCCGCGCATCGCGGTCGAGCTCGGCGAGATGCGGAATCCCCGCGCGATCGCGCTCGCGCGCCGTCTCGAGCGCACGCTCTACCGCGATGCGGCGGCGATCACGGCCGTGACGCGCGGCTTCGTCGACGAGATCGAGCGCTCCGGCGTCCCGCGCGAGCGATTGACGCTGCTCCCCAACGGGACGATGGCGGACGTCTTCTCCCCCGGCGCGCCGGACGCGGCCCTGAAGGAGAGCCTCGGACTCGCCGGCCGGTTCGTCGTCGGTTATTTCGGCACGCACGGCATCGCCCAGGACCTGCCGAACGTCGTCGAGGCGGCCGCGCTGCTCGCCGACGACCCGCGCCTGCGCTTCGTCTTCGTCGGCGAGGGGCCGGTCAAGGCGGATCTCGTCGCGCGGACGCGGGCGCTCGGCCTCGACAACGTGCTGTTCCTGCCCCAGGTGCCACTCGCGGACGCGGCGCGCCAGATCCGGATCGCCGACGTCGGCCTGGTCCCGTTGCGGCGCATCGAGATGTTCGACACCTTCGTGCCGTCGAAGCTCTTCGACCTGATGGCGTGCGCCTGCCCGGTCCTGCTGCAGGTGGACGGCGAGGCGCGGTCGATCCTCGAGGAGTCGCGCGGCGGACGTTTCGTGCCTCCCGGCGATCCGCGGGCGCTCGCCGCCGCGATCCGCGCCCTCGCCGGCGCACCGGACGAGGAGCGACGCCGCATGGGCGAGGCCGGCGCGGCCTTCGTCCGGCGTTCGTATCTGCGCGAGCAGCAGGTGGACCGTCTCATCGCCGTGCTCGAGGGCGCGATCGATCGGTCACGCCCGAGCGCCAATTCGCACGGCGACTCCCCCTCCGCCGGGCCCGCTTGACGGCCGTGCCGGCATGGTCGAGGTTCGCCGCGGCATGGGCAAGCTCACCGCGCGGACGATCCTGCGCCGGGCTCTGGAGCTGGACGTCCGGCTGCGCGCCGTCGACGACGTTGCGATCGAGATCGAGGGGCGGCAGGTCCACCCCGGCGTCTGGGGACTCGCGATCCTGAACGCCTTCGCCGAACCGCGCAGCCTCGCGGACGATATCCGCTCCCTGCGCGGCGCGGTGACCGGTGACCAGGACCTCGAGAACCTCGACTCGACCATCCGCAAGCTCTACGGCGAGGGCGTCCTCTGCGCCGCGGGCGGCGCGAAGGGCGCGCTCCGGGCGCGCGGCTTCGGTGGCGCGAAGATCCACGCCCGCATGCTCGACGACCGCGCTCGCACCTCCGCGTTCCTGAAGGCGATCGCGGAGGTCGTGCAACCGGGCGACGTCGTCGTCGATCTCGGCACCGGGACCGGGGTGCTCGCCGTCGCCGCGGCGCGGGCCGGTGCGCGCCGGGTCTACGCGATCGAGGCGAGCGGGATCGGCCGCCTCGCGCGCGAGGTGTTCGCGGCGAACGGGGTCGCCGACCGCGTCACGCTGGTCGAGGGCTGGTCCACGCGCGTCACGCTCCCCGAACGCGCCGACGTGCTGGTGAGCGAGATGATCGGCAACGAGCCTGTCGCCGAGGACATCCTGCCCCTGACCGCGGATGCGCGCATTCGCTTCCTGCACCCGGGATCGCGGTCGATTCCGGATGCCCTCGACGTCTACGCGCTCCCGGTCACCGTGCCGGCGGAGGAGCTCCGTCGCACGACCTTCTCGCCGGGCTCGGTGCGGGATTGGAGCCGGTGGTACGGGCTCGACTGCTCCGCGCTGGAGAAGGCCTTCGCCGCGGAGCCCCGCAGTCTCTTCGTCCTCCCCCAGGAAGCGCGGAACTGGCCGGCCCTGACCGCGCCCGTCCTGCTCGGTCGGGCCCGGCTCGGTGGCGGCGCGATCACGGGACCCATCGGGGAGTTCCGCTCGACCTCGGTCGGCGGCGTCGATTGGCTGTGGCGGGAGAGGATGAGTGTGCCCGTCGAAACCCGCGGCCTGCTCAACGGGATCCTCGTGTACTTCGAGGTCCAGCTCTCGCCGCGGGTGCGGCTCTCGACGGCCCCGGATTCCGCGGCCGGCACCAATCACTGGACCTGCGTCGTCTGGACCGTTCCGGACGCCCGCGAAGTGCACCCCGGCGAGACGCTCGAGTTGACCCACGCCTACACCGGACGTTCGCGGCCGCGGGTCGGCGTGCGCTGGTGAGCTCCCCCCGCTGGCTCCTCTCCGTCGGGACGCGCGAAACGGCGGTCTCGTGGCGCTCCGTGATCGCGTGGGCGATCGTCCTCGGTCTCGCCGCACACGTGACCGTGCGGGCGGGCCGCCCGGAACCGCGGACCGTCCCGCTCGCCCACAGCCACACCAGCATCTCCCTCGTCCTGGCGATGAACTGGGCCTTCTGCGGCAAGTACTCGACGTGGTCGCAGCGCCATGCGCCGTCGCTCGCGAACCTGCTCGAAGCGGAGGAGTTTCTCGACCTTCCGCTCTCGGACCTCCCGGCGCGAGCCGCCGGCTCCGTCGCCGCCTACTGCCGGACCCTGGACACGGGATACGTGAACGCCGAGAACTCGCTGATGCTCGTAGAGGGAGTCTACCTCCAGGCGTTCCCGGACGTGACCATCCGCGGACTCGACAGGGCGATGCGGCGACTCCAGTGGATCCTCGTCCTCCCGTTCGTCGCGGTCGCACTGCGCGGCGGCGCGAGCCTCGCCCTCGCCTTCGGGCTCTGGTGCGCGGCCCTGCTCACGAACTCCCTCTTGAACGACGCGATCTCCTGCTCCTCCTACGGATTCCTCGGACCGGCCCTCCTGCTCGTCGTCGCGATCGTCGGCGCGGCGAACGACGTGGTGGCGCGGCGGCGCGCGCCCACCTGCGTCGCGGTGGGATCGATCGTCGGGTTCGTGTTCGGATTCGTCGGGAACCTCAGGACGTCGTATCTCCCGATCGTCCTCGCCGCCCTCGCCGTGGCGTCTCTCTGCCTGGCGGCCCGGCTCGGCCGGGCCGCGGGCCCCCGGGGCCTGGCCTCGATCCTCGGCATCGCGCTCGGCTGGTGGATCTTCCACCTCGCGTTCATCGCACCCCTCGGGCAGAGTCCGGCGTCGCAATCTTCGTCCGCCGAACACCATTTCTACCACCCGCTCGTGCTCGGGCTGGCGAACCCTCCCAATCGCCTCGCGGAGGAGGAGCGAATCACCTGGAACGACGGTGCCGGGCTGGGCCTCGCGGCGCGCGCCGATCCGAGCCTCGCCGGCGCCGCCAGCCATTGGTCCGTCCCCATGGCGACCTACGAGGCGGCGCTCCGGAAGTACTACCTTCAGCTCTGGCGACAGCGCCCACGCGACATGCTCTAGGTCTACTGGCTGAAGTGGATCTCGTCGACGCGCGACGTGTTTCCCTTCATCGCGGCGGACCTGCCCCAACCCTTCCGTGTCCTGAGCGCCGCGGCCCGGCCCGTCCTCGGCAACGGAGTGATCTTCTCCGCGGTCCTCGTGGCCATCGGCGCCGCGGCGGTCCGGCGGTCCCGATCGTCGAGCCTCGCGGCAACCACAGTGATCGCCGGAGCGTGCGCCTGCCTGCTGCTCCTCGGCTTCGAGTCGACCGCGATCCTGTCCGGGTTCTACCTCTCGCATCAGAGCGCGCTCCTGCTCTTCGTCCTCATGGCGGAGCTCGCCGCGGTCCAGGTGGGGGGCGACCTGGTCGCTGCGGGCTCGCGCCGCATCACGGGGCGGACGCGATGACTCCGGAGCCGACCCGCCGCGAATCGAGCGGCGATCGGGCGGTCACGGGCGCCACGGGACTGACCCTCATCCTACCGCTTCACGACGAGGCCGCGGCGCTCGGAGCCGGCCTGTCCGCGTTGCGCGAGCATCTCGAAGGCCTGAAGATGTCCGACGGCTTCGAGTACGAGATCCTTCTCGTCGAGAACGGCAGTTCGGACGGAACCTTCGAGATCGCCACGCGCCTCGCCGACCCGCGAACCCGGGTCATCCGCCTCGAGGACCGGGGCCTCGGACTCGCGATCCGGCGCGGGATCGAGGAATCGCGCATGCCCTGGTCGATGTTCTACGCGATCGACGTCCCATTCGGCACCGGGATCATCGCGGAGTCCCTGCGCCGCGCCGTCTCGATCGGCCCCTCGATGGTGATCGGGTCGAAGGCGCACCCGGATTCCCACGTGCGCCGCCCTCTCGCGCGGTCTCTGGTCTCTGGCGCGCTCTCCCTCGCGCTGCGCGTGCTCTTCGGCCTTGGCGTCGGGGACACGCAGGGAAGCCAGCTCTTCTGGACCTCCGCCGCCCGCGCCGAGCTCGCGCGGCTGCGTTCGCCCGGGGCGTTCTTCCAGGTGCAGCTCGTGCTCGCGATGCAGCGCCGGGGTCTGCCGGTCGTGGAGATCCCCGTGGACTACGAGGAGCGCGGCCGGGCGAGCCGGATGAAGATCTTCCGCGACAGCCGGCGCGCGTTCACGGACCTGTGGCGCGAGCGGTTCCCGCGATCCGCGCGTTGAGCGCGCGCAAACGGCCGGAGACGTCCCCGGACGCCCGGCTGCCGGAACCGGGTCACGCCGCGGTCGTCTGGCCGCCCCGCAGGCGGTCGAGCGTCCGCTCCGCGATCGCGAAGGTCTCCGCCGACATGTTCTCGCGGCAGCAGTCGCGGATGAGATCGGACAGCGGAATACCGAGGGGCCAGTGGCTCTGCCCGCAGGCGCACACCTTGCCGATCGCCTCGGTGGGAAGCCCCTTGGCGAGGTGGAAGGGTGGAACGGATTTCGTGACCACGGCGCCGGCTCCGACCATCGCGAAGGCGCCGACGTCGATGCCGCACCGGACGATCGTGCCCCACCGAGCGAGCACCCGGTGTGAAGCCGCGTCTCGACCACCTTCCAGCTCTTGTTGCCGATCCGCGGCGACAGATCATTGGTGAAGACCACGCTCGGGCCGATGAAGCAGAAGGGTTCGATGTGGACCCCGTGGTAGACGCTCACGCCATTCTGGATGCGACTCCCGCGGCCGACCCTCACGCCCGCGTCGATGTAGGCGTCCTTGCCGATCGAGACCCCGGCCTCGAGATGCGCACCGCCGCGCACGTGCGCGAAGTGCCAGACGTGGACGTCGTCCTCGAGAACCGCTCCGGGCTCGACGATGGCCGTCGGGTGGATCGAGGCATTCACGAAATCCCCCCTATCACCATGCGGGGCCGGAGGAAGACCGACCGGCGCGCGTCGTGCGCGCCGCCCGCCCGGCCCTTCGCCCCGAACGCCCGCCGCAGTCGGTCCGCCCCCGCTCAGCCCGCCCCGAACGCGTAGCGCCCGCCGACCACACCGATGACCGTCCACACGTGCAGGGCCACGCCGGCTCGCACCGCGAGGCGGAACCAGCGTTCGCGCCCCGCGGCCTGCAGGCGGACCAGCACCGGCAGAGCCGCGACGACGAGCCAGGGCATCAGGTAGCGGCCGATCGGGTGGACCATGTTCACCTGCCGCGCCAGTTCCGAGACCACCGCGAAACAGAGGCCGGCCCCGGCGACCAGCAGCAGCAGGGCGGCCGCGACCGTGCGTTCGGTGACGAAGCGCACCCCGAGGACCGGAAGGGAAAGGAACAGGGCGACGAAGGCCCACCGCGCGAGCGCGTAGACCGCCGCCGGATAGAAGGTGTCGTGCCAGCCGAAGGCCCCCCAGTAGAGCTTCCACGTGAGCGTGTCCTGGGCGAAGGCGAAGTTCGTGGAGAGGAACGCCCCGAGGTAGGCGACGACGAGCTGCGGCAGCTCGAGCCACTGCAGCTCGTAGGGTACCGTGGTGAACGGAGTCGCGAGGAACGCAACGATGAAGGCCGCCCAGGCCGCGACGCAGAGCCGGCGCGCGTGACGGCGCCGCTCGGTGAGCGGCTCGTGGCGGTGGAGCAGGGCTCCTCCGGCCATCGCACCCGTCCAGACGAGCGGTGCCAGCGCGCTGGCGAGCATCCACGCGCTCTCCGCGCTGCCAAACTCGGGCAGGTAGATTGAGCGATAGATGCCGATCCGGTCGCCGCCGACCAGGATCGCGAGCAGCCCGCTCACCAGGGCCGCCGCCCCTCCCAGTGAAATGGCGAGGCGCCGCGATCGATCGGCGCGGCGTCGCAGCGTGACGGCCACGGCGCCGGCCACCATGGCGACGGCGCCGCCGGCGAGGAGGAGCGCATAGTCCACCCACAGGTAGGTGCCGGCGACGGCGGCGATGCCGAGGATCGCCAGGGCGGCGACACGGGCCGGCTTGCGGCGCGTCAGGATCGCCGCCACGGCGCTCGCCGCCACCAGACCGCCGAGCCCGGTCGCCGGCGCGAAGTTGCTCGTATTGGCCATCGTCGCGATCACGAGCGGCACCAGCAGCGGGATGCCTCCATAGAGGAGGAGGGCCTGCTCCGATTCCGCGAGGCGGGCCAGGACCACGGCTCCGGCGAACCACAGGAGCGCCGCGAAGGACGCCGAGAGCGTCCGGTAGAGCGCCACGCGGTCGAGCGCGTCGAGCGTCGCGAACGCGGGCCAGAGCACATTCATGGGCCCGTAGAACAGCGGCGCGCGGCTGTACGTCGGCTGCAGCGCCGCCGCGGGCGGCCGGCGCACGCGAGCGCTGCTCGCGTCTATCTCCGAGAGTTCCCGGGCCAACCGCTCCCTCTCCCCCGGCCCCGCGAGCGGCAGCGGTTCGGCGCGGTTGTACTGCACGCGATCCTGCTCGAGCGCGTGCGCGAGTCGCGAGATCGCCGGCGGGATCTTCCCCAGCGGATCGACGACCGGCCGCCCGGAGTGCCCGAGGAACTCGATGGTGGCGGTGTGGGAGGTCTCGTCGGCGCCCTGGAGCGGAGGAAGGAGCGCCGCGTGGAGCAGGATCGCCCCCGCGACGAGCGCGCCGACCGAGGCGAGCGCGGCGCGGCCGAGGGCCAGCCAGCCGAACACGAGGAGGGCCGTCGCGAGGGCGGCCGTCAAGGCGAGCACGGGGCTCCGCCCGAGGAAGAAGCCGAGTCGGGCGACGGCCTCGGCCGGGGAGGCCGCCGCGGAGCGAACCACGCGATACCGCGGCGCGGTCCTCGCGACGGCGGCCGTGCCTCCGTCGACGCGATCGATCGCCGCGCGCGAGAAGAGTCCGTCGTCGGGAGTGTTCGGCATCACGAAGCCGAACGAACCCGGCAGCAGACCGATGACCTGGCGTCGCATCGGCGTTCCATCCTCCGGCAGCGGACCGAGATCGACCCAGGCGCGATCGCTCACCGCCTGGAGGCTGGCCCGCCCGCGCACCCAGGCGAGCAGCGCGCTCGCGCGGGAGGCGCTGCCCCCGACGTCGCGCACGAGGACGATCTGCGTGCGCCCGCCGGTCGCCACCTGCACGCGCAGGCGGTCCCCGGGCTCGAGGCCGTCGAGTCCGTGCGGCAGCGGATCCAGCAGCAGATGATGGGCGCGTCCGACCACCGGGCTCGCATGCACCAGCTCGACCGTCCGCCGGAAGTCGCTCGCGCGCGAAGACGCCAGATTCGTCGCGACGATGGTCGTCGCTCCTCTTCCCGCGATGAACAGCGTGCCGAACGCGGCCGCGACGACGACCGCCAGGGCACAGACGCTGGTTGCGAGCGATGCGCGCGGGCGTCTCATAAATCGGGCGTCGATCCGTCACCCCCCGCCGAAGCGCGGAGCGGGAAACCGAACCACGACGGCAAGAAGATGGCAATGCCCGTCCGTCTTGACCTGCGGCCATACTCGTGAAATTCGGAACCAAGCAACCGGAGAGCCCCGGGGATCTCCACGGGGATCAGGGCAGGAGGCAAGATGCAATCTTTCGGACATGGCTCTCGCGGAAGGAGGGCGTCGTACCGCAGTGTCCTCGGAGCGGCCGTGATGTTCGCTACGGTCGGGTCCGCCGTCGCGGGTCCCGCAAACCAACCTCCATCCTCGCCTGAGGCCCTCTCCCTTCGACTGCTCAAGGTGAAACACGGCAAGGCGAGTCTCAAGGGATCGAATCCGGTGGTCGTCACCACCGGCCCCGAGCGGATGGGCTACGCGGTGTCGATCGCCGTCCCGGAGAAGTTCGACCGGTTCGCGAGTTGCGAGATCTCCACCACCCTGCGGGTGAAGTCGGGACACATCACGATGGCCGCGCTCACGCGCGACCAGTCGAAATTCGTCGCCACCAAGCAGCCGATCGACCCGACCAAGAATCCCGCGGTGTTCAAGATGACCGTCGCGCCGATGAGCGACGTCGGCGAGATCCTCTTCGCCAACGCCGCCCGCACCGACGACTCCCCCTCCGTGTTCGAGGTAAGCGAGATCACGGTCGGTCCGTGCAAGTAGGCTTGCGCGCCCGGATCAGCAGGAAGAATCCGAACCGGTCTCCGAGCGCGCGCACCAGCGGCCGCGGGTAGATCGCCATCGCGAGGGCCGGGAGCCACCAGCCGTGCTTGCCGGCGTTCGGCCGGGTCTGGCGGAGATCGTAGGCTGTGAGCCGGGGATGCGCCTCCACTGCGGTGAAGCCGTCGAGCAGCGCCGGGATCTCGTCCAGCCGATAGGCCTCCGTTCCCGGGCTCTCGAGCCTCTCCCGCACGATCCGGCGCGGCGACTTGCCGAGATCGCCGCCGAGCAGGCCCCACCGGACCCAGAGCTGCATCACCACCCAGGACCGGCGGTGATAGACCATGATCCGGGCCTCGCCGCCGGGCTTGAGCACCCGGAGGACCTCGCGGAAGGCGCGCGGCGGATCCGGCGTGTGGTGCAGCACCCCCCACGAATAGACCCGGTCGAAGTGGTCGTCCGGGAACGGCAGGTCCTCGGCGTCGGCGACCTGCAGGTCCGCCGACCTGCCCTCCCGGGCCAGCCGCCGCCGGGTGAGGTCGATCCCGGCCGGGGTCAGGTCGACCCCGTGCGCCTCGGCGCCCGCCCGGACCCACTGCACGAAGTCGCAGCCCGTGCCCACGCCGATCTCGAGCACCCGCTTCCCCCGGGCCCCCGCGAAGTCGGCGAAGGGGCCGATCAGCCCGCCCTCGAGCCGGCGGCGCTCGCGCTCGGTCGCCTCGAAGAAGGCCTCCCCCGCCGGGTCGAGGCCCCGGCTGCCACACGGTTCCTCGTTCCAGTGGTCGCGGATCGCGTCCTTCGAAGGCATCGGGTGGGTGATTTCGCGTTCCCGGGCGTCGTACAAGGGCCGGCGCGACGAAAACGTCGGTCCGACGGGGGAGCCCCACCCCGCCGGTAAGAGCCTTTCCCCCATTGGCGTCCATCCGCCGGGATGATATTCCACATGCCTTCCATGCGCCGCACCGCGATCCGGTTGGCGCTCGCCCTCCCCCCCTGCTCCACCTGACGTCGGTCGAGCGAGCCCAGGCCCAGTCTCTCCCGGCTCCCGACTACGGGAACACGCTGTACGCACACGTGTACGCGTTGAACCTCGGCAACCCGGTCGAACTCGACGCCGGCGCCGACGAGCTCCTGGCCCGGGTCCAGCCCGGTCCCTATGCGCGGGTCGGTTTCGCCGACTACTTCACGATCGACATGCCGTGGACGGCGACGCCCGACACGGCCCCCCTCACGGCGCCGGGCACGGATCTCCTCGGTTCGATCCTCGAGGGCGCCCGCAAACGCGGCCTGGTCTTCCACATGTCGATGCTCGGCGGGGTCAGCCGCTCGGTCGAGGTCTACGAGGCCGCGCGCCGCGAGGACCGCCGCAACGCGCAGTGGTTCGCCGACGGGGCGCTCGCGCCGCCCTGGTTCGCCGGCGACTTCGACGCCTCGGTCCGGACGGCCTGGGTCACCCCGTCGCGCTACGCGCGCAAGCTGCGCCGCCACCTCGAAGCCAAGGTGCGACGCTTCGCGCTCCTCTTCCTCGACCTCCGCGCCTCGTTTCCCGACACCCTGATCAGCGCGAGCGGCGACAGCGAAGCCGAGCTCAACTCCGATACCACCGACGCGAACATCCCCTTCGAGGACCAGATCCTCGCCGACTACAGCCCGTTCGCGATCCTCGAATTCCGCGACTGGCTGCTCCACACCGGGCTCTACGCCGACGGCGCGCCCTACGGCGGCGACGGCTACGCGAAGAAGGACGGCGAATCCTTCGAGCAGGGGCCGGCCGCGCTCTCCGCCGCGAACCTCGCCCGTTTCAACGCCGACTTCGGCACCGCCTTCGGCACCTGGAGCCTCGAGTACTTCGACTGGAGCCTCTCCGACCCGGTGGACGGCGACGCCCGGGCGATCGGCGTCGGCCGCTTCTCGGCGCCGGGCTGGTCCGCGCGGCCGGCGGGCGGCCCGGACTCCATCGCCGGCGGCTTCGACGCGCCGCGCTTCGCCAACGAATCCTCGGGGCGGTTCTGGAAGCTCTGGCTCGAGTTCCGCGAAACGATGCTCGCGAATTACGTCCAGGACTTCGCCCGGTGGATGACCACGACGAAGAACGACGCGGGCGAGGTGCTCGCGCCGAACCGCTGGTACTCGCACCAGATCCC
>VGTK01000063.1 GCA_016874715.1 Deltaproteobacteria bacterium
GCGGGGGCGGCGCGCGGGGGGGGGGGGGGGGGGGGGGGGGGGGACGGGCCCACGCCTCCGGCGGCACGGCACACGGATCGGCGGCGAATGCGGGTACTTCAGCGTCGGTACGCGTTTGCGCTACCATGAAGACCACATGACGCCCCCGACCACCCCCAGCTTCCTCCGCCAGCTGCTGCCCGTCAGCGTCTTCGTGTCGGGTGCGGTGGTGATGGTCCTGGAGGTCCTCGGCGCCCGCTTCATCGGCCCGGTGTACGGAACCAGCCTGTACGTCTGGTCGGCGATCATCGCCGTCACGCTGCTCGCGCTCTCGCTGGGCTACTGGATCGGCGGCCTCGTCGCCGACCGCTTTCCCCGCGCCGAGGTCTACTTCCTGCTGTTCGAGCTGTCCGCCCTCCTGATCGTCGTCCTGCCGCTGGTCCGCGAGCCCGTCCTCGCCGCCACCATGACGCTCGGGCTGCGTGCCGGAGCGCTCGCGGCCGCGATCCTCTTCCTCGGGCTGCCGCTCACGCTGCTCGGGATGCTCTCGCCGTTCTCGGTGCGCCTCGCCGCCCACCTGATCGACGACCTCGGGCGAATCACGGGACGGCTGTACGCCGTGTCGACCGCCGGGTCGCTGCTGGGCACGCTGCTGGCAGGATTCTACCTGATCCCGAACTTCCACCTGGGCTCGATCTGTCTCGGCTCGGCTCTGGTGCTGTGCGCTCCCGCGCTCGCCTACCAGGGGCGCTTCGCGCGCCGGCACCTCGCGGCCGCCGCCCTGGTGCTCGCCGTGGGCGTGGCGATCGCGGCCCGTCCCGCACGCAGCACCGCTGGTCTGCTCGACCTTCGCGAGACCCACTTCGGCCAGCTCAAGGTGCTCGACGGTGGCGGCGCCAGAACGCTGCTGGTCAACGGCACGATCCAGACACAGACCATCGCCGGGACCAACGTCGCGGTGACCGCCTACGCACCGATCCTGGCCGAGCTCGCGTGGCGCGCGAAACCGGACGCCCGCCGTGCGCTTCTGGTCGGCCTCGGCGGTGGCGTCTTGCCGCCGATCTTCGCGACCTTCGGCGTGCGCACGTGGTCGGTCGAGATCGATCCCGAGATGCTCGACGTGGCGCGGACGTACTTCGCCTTCCAGCCGCAGCTGCACCCGGTGAGCATCGGCGACGGACGTGCTGCCCTGGCCGGCGGCGACGAGAAGTTCGACTTCATCGTCCTCGACGCATTCGCCGGCGAAGGCCTTCCGATCCACCTGCTCACCGAGGAGATGATGGCGGTGGTGGATCGGCGGCTCGCCAAGCGCGGTGTGCTGGTCCTCAACTACCTGGGCTATCGCGAGGGCCCCCGCGCGCTGCCGCTGCGCTCGGTGGTGCGGACGATCCAGACGAGCTTCCCGCACGTCCTGGTCGTTCCGTCGTACCCCCCGGGGGACTACGGCAACAACATCGTTCTCGCGGCGCGCGAGCCGATCGCTCTGCGTGGCGGGCCACGCCCGTTCGCCGTCCCGCCGTGGATGGAGTCGCAGGTGGTCTTGCAGCCGCCGCTCGATCTGTCCGGCGACGCGGTCGTGATCACCGACGACTACAACCCGCTCGACCTGTGGGCGGTCGAGGGCTCAGAGACCTGGCGGCGGGCGGCGATGGCGATGTACCCCAGCGACGTCCTCCTGTCGGAGTAGGTCGGTCCCGGCTTCACCTTTTCCCGCCCGCTCCGATAGACCGTAGGGGCATCGTGAGCGACATGGCACAGGGCGGCGAGCCTGGGGAACGAGCGTCCGGCGGGGCGAGGTCCACCGTGGGCGTGCTCTTTCCGCTGGCGGAGGCGTTGCGCGTCGAGCGATCGTTGCTCGCGCGCCGGCCCGAGGTCCGGGCCGAGCAGCCCCCGTTTCGCGAGCGCGAGCTCGACCACTGGCGGCCGTTGCTCGAGGCCTCGCCGACTCTCGGAGCGCTCGTCGACGCGATCTACGACGAAGCCCGCGCGCGCTGCAACCGCCGTTGCGTCGGCCAACGCGACCCTCGCGACCACGTCGATCCTCGTGGGGCTGCTCGTCGTCGTGGTCGCCCTGCCGGCGATCGGCCAGATGTTCGACGTCTCGCCCTGGCTCCTGGTCGCGCTCGGGTACGCGCTGCTCGGGCAGGCGGCGGCGCTGCGCGCCAGCCGGCTCGGCCGCTTCCTGCGGGTCGGGCTCGACGCCCTCGAGCAGCCGATCGACCGCGCGCAGAAGTCGCATGGCGAGCAGTCGCGTGACGTCCTGCTGGTCGAGGCGCGCGCGTCGTGCGGCCGCCGCCGAGCACGATCGCGCGCTGTCGGTGGGCATCGAGGCGTTCGTCGGCGCTGCGGCGGCATGCCTCCGGAACGCTTCCGTTGCGATCGTGGTGTGGACCCTGCTCAACGCAGTCCCACTCTCGATCGCTGCGGTCTGGCGCGGGCTCCGGGCGAGCTTGGGCGGCTGAGAGTTGGTGAGTCGATCCCCGGAGCGAGCCGGGAGGGGATGGATTCACAGACTCTGAGAGCGGCGGGCAGCGTCCGCGGGCTCCGGTGTGAGCCCGGAGCCGCGAACGCTGCCCGGCCCGGTCACGGGACCTGCGGCAGGTTGAGCAACCAGCCGTTCTGCCTCGGCAGCCAGTCGTTGGTGGTCTGGTAGGTGCTACCCGCGAGCGTGAACGTGACGGTCATGTTCGCGAGCGTCGCCCTGGATTCGAGCATCGGGTCGAAGAGCTGGATGTCGATCTTGTACTTGTTGTTCACGCCCTCCCGCTCGGAGAGCTTGATGAAGGCGATGCCGCCGTTCGGATCGGTGCGAGCTGCGTTGTTCCTGTAGGTGTAGGTCCCCGCTCCCTGCGCGACGAGCACGATCGGCGGCGCGTTGACCGTCGGTTGCGCGAAGATCGGCCCGTTGGCGTTGCTCAGCGAGATCGTGAAGCCCGGGTTCGCGGGGTCGATCGCGTTCTGCACGAAGATCAGCGCGTGGAACTCGAAGAAGTCGGGCGTCGCCGCGTCGCCGCGGAAGATGATGCGCTCCGGGCAGGCGTGCGGGCAGCCGAAGGTCTGCTCGTTGCCGCCGAACACGAGGAGGCTGCAGCCGCTCGCGTCGCACGACGTGCACACGCCGCTGGCGTTGCTCGAGCAGGCCCGGACCGCCGCGGGGTCGGTGCGGGCCATGATTCCGAGCCGTCCGACGTCGTCGGCGAGGACCTTGAGCCGGATCGTGGCGATGTCGACTGACCCGCCTGCGGGAACCGTGAGGCTGCCTCCAAGCGAGATCAGGACGCCATTCTGACCGCTCACCGCACACGAGACGACGGCGGCGTTCTTGTCGACGCAGCCGCCGGCGCCGGCCGGGACGAATGCCAGCTTGCCGGACGCCTGGCCGGTGCAGAGCGGGTCCGTGCAGGCGAGCAGGACGCTGACGTCGCCGGTCAGGACGGCGGCAACGGGTGCGACCCCGTCGGCCGGGGTGCCCCTCGCGGGCGTGTCGGTGCTGGTGTTGTTGATCGCGATCACGACCTCGACGACGTCGTCCTTGTGCAGCGGGCCCCAGTCCGCGGGGATCACGGAGAGCGACGCGCTCGCCTGGACGGCATGGGCCGGCGATGCTGCGACGAACGAGCCGAGAGCGAGTACGAGAAGCAGGAGGGAAGCGAGAACGTGGGACCAGGCACGGGTGCTCCTGACCATGAGGATCTCCTTTGCAGTCCGTTGCGCGAGGCGAGCCCCTTCACCGTCCGCTGCGGGCAGCCGGGCGTACGCCCTTCCATGGCCGCGACGCCGCTCGCGAGACGATCGGCGGCGATCGCGCGGCAATACTCACCCCTTCGGATCCTCCCCGGTCACCACCGCCCGCGCTGCAGGCGGGCGGATCCCAGCCTCCTCGCACCCCGATCCGCAACGAAGCGGGGCGTAACACGAATCTGGTCCGGGGTGAAGCGTTTCCGAGTTTTCGCGTGACCGGGCGCACGGCACACGCAGCTCGATGCCGGCGCAGGTCGCGCGCGCCAAGGTCGCCCGCATCGTTGCGGCGAGCTCGCGCGGGGCGACGGCGTTGCCGGGTGTTACCGGGCGGCGCCGTGCTCGCCCGGCTCGCGTGCTCACGCCGCCGTCAGCGGTGCATGGGGCAGGTGAGCCGCAGCTCGGTGCGGACGACCCACGGGCCGTGCAGGTCGACGTACTCGTAGTTGCACCGCGCGGGGTCGAGCGGCGCGCTCGAGAACAGGCGGACGTTCGGCGGCGGCGCCTTCGGCAGGTGGCGCGCCGCGAGCGCCGCGGAGCGTGCCCGCGCGGCGCCGACGGTGCCGGTGTCGTGCAGCGACCCGTACGCCGTGCCCGCCAGCAGCAGGACCGTCATGGCTGCGAGATGGTGCCTTCGCATGTCTGGCTCCTTGCCCCTTCCACCAAAGCGCCGCCCGACGATGCCGAGTCGGGAGGTCGCGGTCAACGCGCGATCTCGCAAGGCGCGTTCGGTCGCGGGAGCCGAGATCAGCGGAGCATCCCGATCAGGAACGGAACCACGGTCTCGATCCGCAGGATGCGCGCGCCCATGTTGACCGGACGGAAGCCGCGCGCGGCGAGCAGCTCGACTTCGAACGGCACCCAGCCGCCCTCGGGGCCGATCGCGAGCGCGACCCGGTCGGCGGCGCCGCGTCGCGGGCACGCTGCGGGGGCGGGCGGGTGGGCGACCAGCCGCAGGTCCGTGCTCGAGAGCAGCGCGTCGCACTCGTCCTCGACGAACGGCCTGAACCGCGGCCGTACCAGCACCTCGGGTAGGACCGTGTCGCGCGCCTGCTCGAGGCCGAGCCGCAGCAGCGCCCCGACCGACGGCGGCTCGAGGACGCCCGCGTCGAAGTAGCTCTTCTCGACGCGCGCCGCGTTCACCAGCACGAGGCGGTCGACACCGAGCGCGGCGACCGCTGGCAGCAGCTTCGCGAGCGCTTTCGGACGCGGCACGGCGACGAGCAGGTCGACCCCGGCCCGTGGCGGCGGGTCCTCGACGAGCGCCGCGGGCTCGAGCACCAGCTCGCGGTCCGACAGCGCGGCCACGCGTGCGGTGCCCAGCCGGCCGCCCAGCAGCCCGACGCGCAGGGTGCGGCCGATCTCCGGCGCGAGCACGTCGCGCACGTGGGCGAGGCGCCGGCCGGTGACCCGCGCGGTGCCGTCGCCGGCGACGTCGCCGGGCTCGAGGAGGAGGAGGTTCACGCGATCCGCGTAGCGCGCCGTGGCGAGCCCGGCGAGCGTCCGTGACCGCGGCGCGCACCGGGGGGCAAGTGGTTCCCGGCACCCGAATCCCGATGGTCTGCGGCGGCGCTGCCGTGCTATCGGCGGCGATGCGCGCCGTCCGCCACCTGTCGATCCTCCTGCCGCTCGCGGCCGCGCTGTCCGGCTGCGGCGACGCGTCGACCTTGGCGCCGCCGTCGAGCGCCGTCGCCCGCTTCGCGCCGGCGCTCGACGCGACCGTGGACTGGGGCGACGTGCCGTTCCCGAGCGACCTCTACCGCGACGCAACCGGCGCGGCCCGGATCGGTACCCTGCCGACGCCGCTCTCGGACACGCCGCTGTTTGCGGCGATGCGCGCCACCCTCGCCGCGCGCGACGGCTTCTGCACCACCTGCAACGTCTACTTCGCGATCGACGGCGCGCTCGCGGCAGGCGAGATCCCGGCGGACGACCCGTCGCGCGACGCGTCGCCATCCGACGCGGCCGTGCTCGCCGACGTCGATCCCGGGTCGCCGGAGCGCGGACGGCTGTTCCCGCTGCGCCTCGAGTGGAACGCGCGCCTCGGCGTGCTGGCGCTGCGCCCCGAGCGCGGCATCGCGCTGCACCGGTCGCGGCGCTACGCCGCCGCGATCACAAGCGACCTGGTCGCGGACGACGGCACGGCGCTCGGTGCGAGCGAGATCTTCCGCCGCGCGCGCGACGGCGAGCGCACGAACGACCCGCTCGTGCTGCGCGTCCGCGATGCGGTCGCGCCGGCGCTCGACGAGCTCGAGCGTGCCGGGGTGGTGCGCCGGCGAGTCGTGGCCCTGGCCGCGTTCACCACCGAGGACGTCACCGGCGACGTGCTGCGCGTGCGCGCCGTGGTGCAGGACGCGGGCACGCAGAGCGTACGCGTCGACGAGGTGATCGAGGGCGCGGCGCTCGACCGGCTGCTGGGCACGCCGGCGGAGGATCGACCGGGCATCGACGTGCCACCGCTCGCGGGCAGCGGCGGCACGCGCTCGATCGTGCACCGCCACCTCGCGGCCGTGGTGCGCGGCGCCTTTACCGCGCCGCGGGTCGTCGAGGGGACCGGCAAGGAGACCGGTGTGGTGCGGCGCGGCCCGGACGGCCGCATCGTCACGGGGCCGCTCGAGGAGATCCCCTTCCTGCTGACGATCCCGGCCGGCGTCGACCGTGCGAGCCTGCCGGTCGCGGTCGCGCACCACGGCTTCAACGCGAGCCGCACCACGGGATTCGCCACCGCGGACACCGCGGCGCGCGCCGGCGTGGCAGTGCTCGCCATCGACGCGTTCCAGCACGGCGACCGCGCGGTCACGGCGCGCGACGAGGTGAACGCGATGCGCGGCGGGCTGCCGGGCCCGGACGGCTTCGCCGAGGCGGACGCGCTCGACACCTCGGGGCGCGTGTTCGGCGTTCTCGGTACGGCGTCCGGTCTCGCCGGCTACACGGCGTACCCGCACGGGACGCTGCTGCAGTTCGCGGCCGACGTGTTCTCGGCGGTGCGGCTGGTGCGCGACGGCACGCTCGCGAGCGGTGTCGCAGCCGCGCTCGCGGACGCGCCGCCGGGTTTCGATCCGGCGCGCATCGGCTTCGTCGGCAACTCGCTCGGCGCGGCGGTCGGGGCGTCGGTCCTGGTCGCCGAGCCCGACGTGCGCGCGGCGGTGCAGAACGTCCCGCCCGGGTCGATCGTCGAGACGCTGGTCGAGTCGCCCGAGTTCCGCTCGCTGGTCGAGGCGGTGTTCCTGCCGCTTCTGGGCTTGACGGGTCCGTACGACGAAGTCGAGCGCCGGCTGCTCCTCGACCCGATCGTCGATCTGACGCGCTGGGTGCTCGAGCCGGTCGATCCGCTTGCGCTCGCCCCGTACCTCGTGCGCGACCCGGTCCGTGCAGTGCCGGCGGAGATCCTCTTCCAGGTGGCGGTGCAGGACGAGGTCGCAGCGCCGCTCGCCACGGCCTCCATGCTCGCCGCGACCGGCGCGCCGCGCATCACGCGCTACGACCCCGCGGCGCACGGCATGCTCGAGGTCCTCGAGCAGGAGTCGAGGTACGAGCCGCCGGTGGTGCCGCCGTTCCGGCTGCGCGCCGCGGTCTTGCCGGTGACCAACCCGCTGGTCGCCGAGCACGACGAGATCGCGGCGTTTCTGGCGGCGGAGCTCGCCGGGCGCTGACGGCCGCGGGGGCCGGTCAGGGCAGCGGACAGGACGCCGGCGGCGGCGCGCTGCGCGCGCGGAACAGGCCCACGGGGCGCGGCACGGTGGAGACGTCCTTCGTCACGATGCCGCCGAACGCGAGGCAGGTGCGCCGTCCGCTGCCGGACGTGAAGGACATCGCGAGCGCGCCCCGGGCGGGTTCGTCGAGCGTGAACGCGAGCTGGTCGCCGGTGCAGCTCGCGACCAGGCTCTTCTGCTTGACGACGACCCGCGTGCACGGACCGCTGGTGCGCTGCGCGTCGGCGCAGCGCCAGCCGCGGCTGCCCGGCGGCGAGGCGAGGCCCTTCCAGTTCAAGGCCGGGAGCGCGATCGACGCGACCTCCGCGCTGCCGCGCCCGAGCACCAGCGTCGCGCCCGCGACCGTCGGGTCCTCGCCGCCACCCGCCGCCGGCGGGGCGATGTCCGCGTCGCTCGCGGTGACCGAGAGCTTCCGCTGCGCCGGCTTGGTCGCGTGGTCGCGCACGACGAGCGCTCGTCCCTCGGCGAGCAGGTCGGGCACCGGCCCGCCGTACGTCGGGACGTCGGTCGAGTAGCGCGGGCCCGGCGTGCCGCCGCCGCCTTGGCTGCACGTCCCGTCGCTCGGTCCGCCGGGCGCACCCGACGCATCGAGTACCGTGCCGGTGCACGGTCCCACCGGACCTTCGTCGAAGTGGTAGAGCGCGACCGTGCTCGCGTCGCTGGCGAACGGCCCCGCGGGTGGCGCGAAGGTACCCGTGTAGCGCACCACGACCGACAACCGGACCTCGTCCACCCAGCCGCGGAACGACGGATACGCCGCTCCGGCGTCGTGCCTCTCGGCGCCGATGACGAGGAACGGGTCGTTCGGGAAGCCGCTCCGGCCGTCGCGGTAGGAGAGGTTGCCGGTCGGACCGGTCGCGCTGCCGTCGGGCGCGCCGTCGACGAAGAGGCGGATCTACCCCGAGGCGGCGGAGCGCGTCACGGCGACGTGGTGCCACGCGCCGTCGTCGACGGGGATCGAGCCGCACAGCCCGGTGCCGCTGCTCGCGTCGGCGACGCCGAAGGCGAGGCCGCCGGTGAACAGCGAGACGCCGTAGTCGCCGTCGTCGCCCGCCCCGTAGACGTCGCGGTCGAAGATGGTGTGACCCGTGATCCAGTTGTCGTTGCCGGGCGAGCAGCCCGACGCGGTGTTCTCTCCGGGCGTCGCCTTCATCCAGAACTCGAGCGTGAAGTCGCCGCCGACGTCGACCGGCCGCGCCGGCGCGTCGAGCGCGATCTTGACGCGGTCGATGTCACCGGTGCCGTGGCCGAAGAAGCGCAGAGACGTGTCCGCGGCGCTCGCCGCGGTCGCGGCGAGCACGAGGACGGGACGGCTGGGCAGGCGCATGGCACCTCTTCTAGCGCGGCGCGCGGTGCTCAGGCGAGAGGGGACGTCGTCACGTCGCGCGCCGCAGCACCCACGAGCGGGCGCGGCCGAGGCCCTGCAGGTGCACGGCGCGCAGGTGCTTGAGCGCGAAGCCCGGCACGTCCTGCAACGTCGCACCCAGCTCGTCGGACACCAGCACGCTGTTCGCGTGCGCCAGGTTCACCAGCCGGCTCGCGAGGTTCACCGTGGGGCCGTAGAGGTCGCCTTCCCACGACAGCACCGGCCCGGCCGCGAGCCCGACGCGCACGCCGGGCAGGTCTTTCTCGCGGCGGTACGCCTCCGCCAGCGACAGCGCGATCTCGGCCGCCGCGACGCCGTCCTCGGTCGCGAACATCACCTCGTCGCCGATGGTCTTGACGACGCGGCCGCCGTGCCCGGGCACGTGCTCGTAGGCGATCGCCTCGAAGCGGTCGACCGTGACGGCGAGCTCGTGCGGCTCGAGAGCCTGGCTGAGCGAGGTGAAGCCGACGAGATCGGCGAACCCGACCGCGAGCGTGCTGTCCCCTTCCGCCGCCAGCGCGGCGCGTCGGCGCAGGGAGGCGAGCAGGTGGCGGCGCCACACGTAGGCGAGGAACCGCTCGAGCCGCGGGGCGAGCTGCACGAGACGCTCGGCGATCGCGTCCGCGTCGAGCGCCTCGGCGCCGCGCTCCCGCAGGGCCTTCTCCAGGCGGCTGGCGCTCGCCGTGATCTGGGCGTCGGCGACGCGTGCCAGCGCCTGCCCGACCACGCGGGTGAGCTGCACGACGTCATCGCGGTCCGCCACGTCGATCTCGACCAGCCGGCGCACCTCGCGCAGGATCGAGACGTCCGAGCGCGTGAACGGGCGGTCGTCGTCGGCCACCGGCGGGAAGCCCAGCGCCTGCCAGAGCCGGCGCGCCTGCTCCGGGTCCATACCCGACTCGTGTGCCACCTCGAGCGGGGTCAGCTCGGGCGTGCCGAGCAGCTCGTCGGCGACCTTGCGCCAGGGGTCGTCGGCGGCGGCCACACCGTTCTTCTAGCGGCGCCGGCGACCTCGCGACAGTGCCGCGTGCGCCGGGGCGCCGCGCTCAGTCCATCTCGGCGGGCACGCTCGCCCATGCCTCGGCGTCGTGCCCGAACACGACGCGCGCGCCGGCGTCGCGCAGGCGCGCAGCCGGCGTGAGCCAGCCACAGGTGAAGGCGAGCAGCTGCACGACCGAGCTGCTGCTGCGACTGCTCAGGCCGCCATGCGGCGGAGCAGCCCCTCGGCCTGCGCGAGCGTCATGAGCTTCGGCACCGGGTAGTCGCGGTACGCCTCGATCATCGCCGCCTCCGCGATGTGCGCGATGTCGTCGGTCCTGAGCGCGTCGATCTTCTCGGGGATGCCGACCGTGCGGTTCAGCTCGCGCACGCGCTCGATGAAGCGCGCGGCGAGCACCGACTTCGCCTCCGATGCGCTGCCTGCGCCGATCGCGACCGCGAGGTCGGCGAGGCGCTGCTGCGCCCAGCGCTGGTCCTGCAGGAACTCGAGCACGTAGGGCAGGGTGATCGCGTTGCCGAGCCCGTGCGGCACGCCGTACATGCCGCCGATCTTGTGCGAGAAGGCGTGCACGTAGCCGACGTACGCCTTGGTGAAGGCGAGCCCCGCGTAGAAGGACGCGACCGCCATCGCCTCGCGCGCCTCCAGGTCGTCGGGATGCTCGCAGGCGCGCGGCAGGTTCGCGAAGATCATCCGCACCGCGGCGATCGCGTGCCAGGCGGTCTCCTTGTGCGGCCACAGGTTGGTGTAGGCCTCGACCGCGTGCGTCAGCGCGTCCATGCCGGTCGCCGCGGTGATCGGCTTCGGCATGCCGGTCATGAGCGTCGGGTCGAGGGCCGTCGCCATCGGCACGAGCTTCGGGTCGATGACCGCGGACTTGGCGTGCTTGACGGGATCGGTCACCACTGCCGCGACGGTCACCTCGGAGCCGGTGCCGGCGGTGGTCGGGATGGCGAACAGCGGCAGCATCGGCTTGCCGACCTTCATCACGCCGACCAGCCGCTGCGGGGTCTTGCCGCTCACCGCCATCGCGTCGATGACCTTGGCCGCGTCGATCACCGAGCCGCCGCCGATCGCGAGGATGGCGTCGCTGCGGTGCGCGCGCACCGCCTCGTGGCCGGCCGTGAGCACGGGGTAGGTCGGGTCGGGCGTGATGCCGTCGTGCACGGCGACGTCGATGCCCGCCTCGGCGAGCTTCCGGCGGATCGGCTCGACGAGGCCGAGCTTCACCAGCACGGCGTCGGTGACGATCATCACGCGCGTCGCGCCGGACTGGCCGATCATGGTGCACAGGCGGAGCGCTGCGCCCGGTCCGACGAACGACGTCGGGCGCGGAATCGCGATGATCCGGGAGGTCGGCCACTGCAGCGGCTTCGTGAGACGGTAGGCGAGCAGGCGGTTCTCGATCGAAATCGGCATGAGGCTTCCATGTCGGATGGCGGGGCCGGTCGCAATGCGCGTCCCCGAGAGGCGCAACCGGGAGCCCGCGCGTCTCCGAGGGTGCGTCGCCGACCGTTGCGTCGCGCCGCGAGGGTGGGATACGGCACCGCCATGCTGTGCGACGAGGACGTGGAGACCTTCTGGCGGAACGGCGTCGTCTGCCTCCGCGGCGTGCTGCCCGCGGAGTGGACCGAGCGGCTCGCCGTCGCGGTCGAGGAGGTGATCGAGGCGCGCGACGGGACCGACCTCTCTGCGATGGCGTCGCAGATCGATTCGGGCGGCGGCAAGGTCCTGCGCGATGCGCCGGTGCCCGGCGCGCCGCGCGGACGCTTCTTCGGCGGCACCGACCACTGGCGGCGGCACCAGGCGTTCCGCGACTTCGCGCTCGCGTCGCCGCTGCCTCGGCTGGTCGCGGGGCTGCTGCGGTCGCGCCGCGTGACGCTCTACGAGGACAGCCTGCTGGTGAAGGAGCCCGGCACGCCCGAGCGCACGGCGTTCCACCAGGACATGGCGTACTTCCACGTGACCGGCGACCAGGTGTGCACCACGTGGTGCCCGCTCGACCAGGTCTCGGTCGAGACCGGCGCCGTCCAGTACGTGCGCGGCTCGCACCTCTGGACGACCGAGTTCCGGCCCAACTTCTTCGTCAGCACGGACGCGATCCCGGGGACGGAAGGCGAGCCGGTGCCGGACGTCGCGGCCGAGCCGGACAGGTACGACATCGTGTCGTTCGAGTCCGGGCCGGGCGATGTCGTCGTGCACCACGCGCGAACGATCCACGGTGCCGCCGGCAACGCGTCGGCGACCCGGCGCCGGCGCGCGATCTCGGTGCGCTACTGCGGGGACGACGCACGCTTCCACCGCCGCCCGGGTGCGCCGCTCAAGCCGTGGCAGGAGCACGCGCGCGAGGGGGACCCACTCGGGTCCGAGGACAGCCCGGTCGCGTTCGCCGGCGCCTGAGGGTCACGCCCCGCGCGCGCCGGGCAGCGCGCAGGCCCGGCGCCGCGCGCCGAGAATCACCTCGATGGGACGCAGGAGGCCGCCCGCCGCCGGCTCCGCGACGATCCCGTCGAAGCGGACGAAGAGCTCGCGCTCCTCGCGGCGCACGTGGCACTCGAGCGTGTCGGCGAGCGTGGCGAGCGCGTCCGCGAGGCCGCTGCCGGACGCGAGCGCGGCCGCGATCGAGTCGCGCCCCCGCTCCATCGTGCGGTGCTCGGCGACGAGCTGCTCGACCAGCGAGCGGCACGCAACGTCGGCCGCGGGCGACGCGACGATCGCCGGGAAGAGGACGTCCTCCTCGGCGCGGAAGTGTCCGGCGAGGTGCGCCGCGAAGAAGTCCAGCGTCTCGCGAGCGCGACCTTCGGGCGTGCTCGGTGGCGTCACGGCCGTCGCCGGACCGGGCGGCGACGGGTGCTTCAGGCGGAAGGCGAGCGCCAGCGCGTCGCGGTGATCGCGCGACAGCGGGACCAGGCTCGGGTGGCGTCGTGCCATGCGCCGCAGCGTGGCTCAGGGCCGTGCCGGATGCCAGCGCGGTCAGGACCCGGCTCAGTCGAGGAGCAACGCCGCCGTCCCCGCAGCGACCACGGCGCCGGTCACCCCGACCAGCCGGGCGCGGAGCGCGCGCGACGCGAGGCCGACGACGAGCCCGCACTTGACGATCGTGTTGGTGAACGTCGCGACGGCGATCGCCTGCGCGGCCGTCGCGGCCGCTCCGCCGTCGCGGGCGAACGTGGCCATCGAGAGCGTGATCGCGTCGACGTCGGTCAGGCCCGCGAGCGCCGCGACGACGAGCTCGCCCCGTGCCGGTGCCCAGCGCTGCACGACCGCCACCGCGAGCAGGACCAGCATGAAGACGCCGGCGAACTTGATCGCCGCGGTGAGGCTGAAGGGATTGCGCAGGTCGATGGCGCGCGGGTGCTCGGGCACGCGGCGGCTCCGGCGGTAGAGAACGAAGGCCGCGGCGCACGCGACGCCGAGCATCGCGGCGAGCGGCGTCACGAGTGCGGGCAGGAGCGGCGCGTGCACGATCGTGACCTCGATCGCGACGCGCAAGAACATGACGCCCCACGCGAGCACGATGCCGCATGCGAGCGCGTCGCTCTGGTTCTCCCCGCCGCGCTCGACGCTGCGTCGCGCGAACGTGAGCGTCACCGCGGTCGACGAGGTCATGCCGCCGAAGATGCCGGTGAGCACGGTGCCGCGACCCGTGCCGAGGAGCCGCACCGCGACGTAGCCGATCAACGACAGGAACGAGATCAGCACGACGAGCAGCCACAGCTCGTGCGGGTTGATCGCACCGAGCGGGTCGAGCGCGCGGTCGGGCAGGAGCGGCAGGACGATGAAGGTCGCGATCAGGAGCTTCAGCCCCGCGTAGAGGTCCTGCATGTCGAGCCGTCCGACGAGGCCATGGATCGGCCGCTTGAACGCGAGCAGCGCAGCCGTGAGGATGCCGAGCGCGCCCGCGAGATCGGGGTAGCCGTACAGCGCGAGGGCGCCGAGGAGCGTGGTCGCGACCGCCGCGGCCTCCGTGGTGAGCCCCGCGTCCTCGTCGGCGGCCGACACGCGCCGGTGCAGGACGGCGTACGACACGCTGATCATCGCGCTCACGCCGAGGACCGCGAGCGCGAGCGGCCAAGGGCTCGCCATCTGCCGTGACAGCCAGGCCGCGACGGCGCCGATCAGGCTGAACAGGAGGAACGTCCGGATGCCGCCGACCTCGTGCCCGCCGCGCTCGACCTTGCGCAGCTCGCGCTCGACCCCGATCAGGCCGCCGATCGCGAGAGCGACGGCGAAGTCCCGTGCGACCATCGGGTCGAGCGCGAGGGAGCCGCCGTCCATGGGTCGAGGAGAGGGCAACGGCTCCTGGAGTTCAAGCGACCGGGGGCGGCACCGCCCCGGGCGCCCGGGCGGGAGTCGGGGGCGCCCGGGTGGGAGTCGGGGGGCACCCGGGCGGGAGTCGGGGGCGCCCGGGTGGGAGTCGGGGGGCGCCCGGGTGGGAGTCGGGGGGCGCGCCCGGGCGGGAGTCGGGGGCGCCCGGCGGGAGTCGAGGGCACCCGGGCTTGCGTTGCACCCTGCGACCTCGTCGCTCGGGGGCAGGTGTCTCCGACGGCGAACGAATTCTCGTCGAATGCACGCCCCGTGGTCGGACGGATCCTGCGCCAGCCGTGGGGCGTGGTGGTGGTCGGCGGCGTCACCTACCTGCTGTTCGCCTTCGCCGGCCTCGCGCTCTCGTCACCGGGCCCCTTCGCGACGTTCTGGCCGCCGAATGGCTTGCTGCTCGCGGCGCTGCTCATCGCGCCGCGACGGCTGTGGCCGTACGTGGTGCTCGGCACGCTGCCGGCGAACTGGACGTTCAACGAGTTCACCGACCAGCGCGCGCTGGTCAACGTCGCATACTTGATGGTCAACGCCTTCGAGGGCGTCTGCATCGCTGCCGTGCTGCGTGGCCTCGGGACGGACCTCCGCTTCGAGCGGCGGCGCCTGCGCAGCGTCGTCGAGCTCACGGTGGTGTCGATCGGCTTCACCATGCTGGCCGGCCTGCTGGGTGGGCTCGCGACGATGATCGGCCAGCCCGAGGCCTCGCTGCCGAGCCTGTGGGCCTCGTGGACCATGGGCGACCTGGTCGCGATCCTGACCGTTGCCCCGCTGCTGGTCACGACGTTCGACGCACTTCGACGCGGGGGAGAGGTGTCGCGCGAGTGCATCGCGTTCGGTGGTGTTCTGACGGCCGTAACGCTGGCAGCCGTGGCGGTTCTCCTGGTCGACGGGTGCCGGGAGTACGTCTTCGAGCCGCTGATGATTCCCGTGCTCGGCTGGGCCGCGCTGCGGCTAGGCGTGCGCGGCACGGTGTGGGCGGTCTCCTTGACCACCGTGATCACGATCGCGAACTCGACGTTCGGCTACGGCATGGCACTGCTGCCCGACGGCTTCACCCCGGAGCGCGCGGTGGCGTTCCAGGCCGTGCTGAGCGCACTGTCCGCGACGTTCCTCGGCATCGCGGCAGCGATCGACGACGCGCGTCAGCTGGACGGAGAGCACCGCCGGCACGACGCCGCCCGCCGCGCCTACCTCGCGAGCGTCACGGACGAGATCCGGATGCCGCTCGGCGCGATCCTCGGCGCCGTGCAGTCGATCGACGTCGAGCGCGATCCGCGGCGGTCCAACGCCTTCGAGCAGGTGCGCATCATCGAGCGTGCGGCGCGGCAGATCCTCGACGTGGCCGAGTAGATTCGCGGTGGGCATGAGGACCGGCTGCACCGTCGGGTCGCGATCGAGACGTTCTGGCTGCCGGCCCTGTGGCGGGATCTCGGCGAAGCGTGCGCGGGACTCTCGCCCCGCGGCGGGGTGGAGCTGAACTGGAGATCGCCTGCACCGGACGTCACGCTCTCGTCCGATCGCTGGCGCATCCGGATCGCCGTCCTGAACCTGGTGCGCAACGCTCTCGTGGCCACCGAGCGCGGCTCGGTGACCGCGGAGTGCCTCGCCGACGAGGATGGGGTGACGATCGTCGTGCGCGACACCGGCGTCGGCATCGCGCCGGACGAGCAGCGGCGGATCCTCGAGCCGCACCCGCGCAGCGGCGCGGGCGTCGGCATCCTCACGGTGCTGCGCTTCGCGACCGACCTCGGTGGGACCGTCGCCCTGCACAGCGAGCCCGGGCGTGGCAGCGAGTTTCGCGTGACGCTTTCGCTCGTCCTGCCGCCGCCGGCGCTGGCGCGCGACGCCCCGATCAGAACGTCGCGATCGGGTTGACCGGGGAGGCCGTGCCGCGCTCGAGGACGAGCGGGGCGATGGCGAGCAGGAACTCCCAGCGCGCCTCCGCGGCGCACGCGTCGGCGAGGCGTCCGAGCTCGAGGTTGTCGAGCAGGTGCAGCCCCATCGCGACCAGCGCGACCGAGTGCACCGGCAGCCGCACGTCGTCGATGCGCGACGGCAGCACATCGGACACGCCGTCGCAGCCCAGCGCCGCGACGCCGCGCGCGTGCAGCCACGGCAGGCACGACGCGTCGAGGCCGGCGAGTCGCTCGTGCGCCTTCCAGGCGCCGTGCCTGGCACGGTGACGCCAGCGTCCGGTGTGCAGCAGCACGACGTCCCCTTCGGCGACGCACACGCCGGCGGACTCCTCGGCGCGCTCGAGGTCGTCGACGAAGATCGGCTCGCCGGGCTCGAGTGCGTCGGTGCCCCGCGCACCGGCTGCGTCGAGCAGCACGCCGCGCGAGAGGATGCCGTCGCGCAGCGCGTCGATGCCCAGCTCGAGCGCGCCGTGCGCGGTGACGCGCTCGGCCGGATATCCGTTGTAGAGGCGCCCGTCGTGGAAGATGTGGCAGAGCGCGTCGATGTGTGAGGTCGAGTAGCCGTGCGGCGCGATGGCGAAGTAGTCGCCGCCGTAGCCCTCGGTGGCCGTCGCGGTCATGAGGTGCACCACCGGCTGCGTGTTGTCGGGCGACGGCACGGTGGGCAGCGGGCGGGCGCACGAGACGGTGCGGCCACTGCGTACCAGGCGAGCCGCCGCGACGCGCTTCTCCGGCGTGATCAGGTTCAGCGTGCCGAACTGGTCGTGCGCGCCCCAGCGACCCCAGTTGGACAGCGTGCGGTGGTACGCGAGGATCTCGTCCGGGGTCGGTGGTGGGCGCATCGGGTGTGCTCCTTCCTCGTGGTGCTCGAAGCGCTGATCGACGGACGGCCTGCGCCAGGATCTCCTCGGCACGAGCGACAGCAGAATCTCCGATGGCTGCGGAAGTCGCAACCCGCGGCCGGGGGGCGCGGTCCGGTGGAGGCTCGGCGGAGCCGTGCGACGCGCTCGACGACCCGACGTGGCGCCGGCACGCTGCGCCGCGCGGCTCAGGGGCGCGGCAGGTCGCCGCGCATGCGCGCGAGGAAGGTGTCGGCGAGCGCCTCGTAGAGCGCGGTCGGGCAGACGAGACGCGACACCTCGTAGGCGACGATCGACGCCGTGATGAGCGGCAGGGTGAAGAAGCGCGCCGCCGTCATCTCGACCAGGATCGTGGCGGCGGTGATCGGGCTCTGCACGACGCCGCAGAAGAAGCTCACCATGAAGAGCAGCACGGTCTCCTGCCGCGTGAGGACCGAGATGTACGGGGCCGCCAGGTCGCCGAGCGCCGCACCGCTGGTGAGGCTCGGGTCGAACAGCCCGCCGGGGATGCCGCTCACCAGCGTGAGGAAGCTCGCCGCCGCGTGCGTCGGCAGGAACCACCACGGCAGCGTGCCGCCTTCCATAAAGACCTGCTTCGCCTCGAGAAACCCGCTGCCGTACGACATGCCGTTCGACAGCATGCCGAGCGCGCCGAGCCCGAGGCCGAGCGCGAGGGCCGCGAGCGCCGGGCTGCCTGCGTAGATGCGCGCGTAGCGCGGTGTCACCTCGAGGAGCGCCCGCGAGAACACGCCGCCGAGGAGCCCGCCCGCGACGCCGATCACCGGTACGACGAGCCACTTCTCCACGGTCGGCAGCGTGACGTCGATCGCGCCGTAGGACAGGTAGTCGCCGAGCGCCGCGATCGAGACCAGGCACGCGACGATCGCGGTGCGCACGATCATGCTCGCGTTCTCCTTCTCGAAGGAGCGCCCGATCTCCTCGAAGGCGAAGATGATGCCGGCGATCGGCGCGTTGAATGCGGCGGCAATGCCGGCCGCTCCGCCTGCGAGGATCAGGCCGCGCTCGATGTGGTGCTGCGGAAAGACCGCCCGGCGACGTGCGAGGTACATGAAGCACGCGCCGACGTGCACCGACGGCCCCTCCCGGCCGATCGTCGGCCCGAGGCACAGCGCGCAGAGCAGCAGCAGGATCTTGCCGAACGCGACCCGCGGCGAGAGCACGCGCACGCGTGCCGGGCACTCGCCGATCTTCAGCGCCGCGATCGCCTGCGGGATGCCGGTTCCCTCGGTGCCGGGAAAGAAGCGGTCGCGGACCTGGCAGAGGAACACCATGCCGAGCGACACCATCGCGAATGGCAGCCACGGCGAGATCGCGTGCGCCTGCCCGACGAGACCGGCACCGTAGTCGTCGGCGTAGTTGAAGAGCAGGGCGCCGCTGCCCGAGAGCAGGGCGGCGACGAGCCACACCAGCTGCCGGCGCAGCAGGCTCGAAACGACCTTCCCGCGCGCGGCGGGCGCCGGGCCGTCGCGCGCGCTTCGAGCTTCGTCCGCCACCGGCCGTCGCTCAGCCGCGACGCAGCTTCCGATAGCGCCGGATCAGGGTGTTGGTGGAGCTGTCGTGGTCGAGCTTCGGTGCGTCCGGTGACTCGAGCTGCGGCACGATGCGCTGCGCGAGCACCTTACCGAGCTCGACGCCCCACTGGTCGAACGAGTTGATCTGCCAGATCCAGCCCTGCGTGAACACCTTGTGCTCGTAGAGCGCGATCAGCTGCCCGAGGACGTGCGGCGTCAGCTCGCGCTTGACGAGGATCGTGTTGGTCGGGTGGTTGCCGCGGAACGTCCGGTGCGGCACCTGGAACGCGGCCACGCCTTCCTTCGCGACCTCCTCGGACGTCTTGCCGAAGGCGAGCGCCTCGGTCTGGGCGAAGAAGTTGGCCATCAGCAGGTCGTGGTGGCGGCCGAGGTCGTTGTTCGGCTTCGCGAAGCCGATGAAGTCGGCCGGGATCATCTTCGTGCCCTGGTGGATGAGCTGGTAGTACGCGTGCTGTCCGTTGGTGCCCGGCGTGCCCCAGACGATCGGTCCGGTCTGGTAGCCGGTGATCGGCCGGCCGTGGCGGTCGGTCGACTTGCCGTTGCTCTCCATGTCGAGCTGCTCGATGTACGCCGACAGCCGGTCGAGGTACTGCGAGTACGGAAGAACCGCGACGGTCTCGGCGCCGAAGAAGTCGTCGTACCAGAGGCCGATCAAGCCGAGCGTCATCGGCAGGTTCTTCTCGGGCGGTGCGGTGCGGAAGTGCTCGTCCATCGCGCGGAAGCCGGCGAGCATGTCGCGGAAGGCGTCACCGCCGATCGCGAGCATCAGCGAGAGCCCGATCGCCGAGTCGTAGCTGTAGCGCCCGCCGACCCAGTCCCAGAACTCGAACATGTTCGCCGTGTCGATGCCGAACTTCGCGACCTCCTTCGCGTTGGTCGACACCGCGACGAAGTGCTTCGCGACCGCCTTCTCGTCCTTCAGCTTGGCGAGCGCCCACTCGCGAGCGGAGTGCGCGTTGGTGAGCGTCTCGAGCGTGGTGAAGGTCTTCGACGAGATGATGAACAGCGTCTCCTCGGGGTCGAAGTCGTGCACGGCCTCGACGAAGTCGGTGCCGTCGACGTTCGACACGAAGCGGAACTGCATGTCGCGCCGGCTGAACTGGCGGAGCGCGTCGTACGCCATCGCGGGGCCGAGGTCGGAGCCGCCGATGCCGACGTTCACGACGTTCTTGATGCGCTTGCCGGTGTGGCCCTGCCACGCGCCGCTGCGCACGCGCTCGGCGAACGCCGCCATCCGGTCGAGCACCGCGTGCACCGCGGGCACGACGTTCTCGCCGTCGACGACGATCTTCGCGTTGCGCGGTGCGCGCAGCGCCACGTGCAGGACGGCTCGATCCTCGGTGAGGTTGATCTTCTCGCCGGCGAACATCGCGCGGATGCCGTCGCGGACCTTGGCGCGCTCGGCGAGCGCGTAGAGCAGCTTCAAGGTCTCGGTGGTGAGGCGGTTCTTCGAGAAGTCGAAGTAGAGGTCACCCGCTTCGAGGACCATCTTCTTGCCGCGCTGCGGGTCGTCGGCGAAGAGCTTGCGGAGGTGCAGCTTCTCGACCTTCGCCTTGTGGCGCGCGAGCGCCTGCCACTCGCGCAGCTCGGTCGGGCGGGGCGGGGCGGCCGGTGCCTTCGCGGCTCCTCCGGCCGCACGCTTCGTCTTCGCCGCCGGCCGTGCCGCGATCTTCCTTGCGACCGTCGTGCCGGCGGCCTTCTTCGCCCGTACCTTCCCCGTGCTCCGCTTCGCCATCTTGCGTCCCCTTCACAGCCACCACCTCGGCTCGCGCTGGGATACCACCATCGTCCGGACGGGCCAAGGCGGGGCGCGGAAATGTCGTCCCGGGCATTGGCAACGTCGTCCGGTAGATGCATGTGAGTGCAGATACGGACGACGCTCAACATCGATCGCGAGCTTCTGGAGAGGGCGCGGCGGCTGTCGGGCATCACCGAGAAGACCGGCCTGCTGCACGCCGGGCTCGAGGCGCTGATCGCGCGCGAGAGCGTGCGCCGTCTCGCCGCGCTCGGCGGCACCGAGCCCGCGCTGCGCCGGACGCGTCGTCGCCGCCCGGACTAGCCGTGGTCCTGGTCGCGATCGCCGCCACCGCGCCGCTCGGGGGCGCCCCGATCGCAGCTACGTCGTGCGCGCGGTCGCATCCGGAAGATCGACACCTCCGGCACGATCACGACCATCGCCGGCACCGGCACGCCGGGCAACACGGGCAACGGCGGACCCGCGACCAGCGCGACCATCGGCTACGTCCGGGCCATGGCGCTCAGTACCGATGGTCAGCTCTACTTCGGCGGTGATGCGCGGGTGAGGAAGATCGATCTCGCGACCGGGATCGTCACCCACGTGGCCGGAAACGGTGGCTCCGGGCAGAACATGGGGGATGGAGGGCCGGCTGCGACCGCGCAGCTCACCGTGGCTTCGCTGGCGGTCGATTCCGCCGGCAACCTGTTCGTGGGCGCCGCTCATGCAGTGCGGCGGATCGACGGCGCGACGCAGATCATCGAGCGGGTCGCCGGCACGGGGGGCGGGAGTGGTGATCCGGGAGACGGTGGCGATCCGCCGGACGCGGCGCTCCCGGGGGCCGTCGCCGCGCTCGCCGTCGACCCGACGGGCAACTTCATCTACCTGGCAGCGCAGAATCGCGTACGGCGGGTGGACCTCGCGGCCGACCGGATCACCGGCTTCGCCGGTGCAATCGAGTGCTGCGGCTTTGGAGGAGACGGCGGTGCCGCCGCCGCCGCATTGCTGGGGAACGTCGGCGGCCTTCTCCTCGATACCGCCGGCGGGCTCCTCATCGCGGACGCCGGGAATGGTCGCATCCGGAAGGTCGAGGTCCCCGTCTGCGGGGACGGCACGCTGACGCCGCCGACCGAGCTGTGCGACGACGGCGGTACGCAGGATGGCGACTTCTTCTGCGATTCCTCCTGCCGACTCGAGCCCCAGACGGTCGTCGACACGGTGGGACCGGGCGGCACGGTGCGCACCGGAACCGATGCGACCGCGGCGTCGCCCTTCGTGACCGCGGTCACGATGCCCGACGGTGGCGAGGTCAGCATCACGCAGTCGGCGACGGCCACCGGCACGACGGGGTTCTCGGTCCTCGGGGTCCTCGTCGACATCGTGGTCACGCCGAGCGTGCCGCCGGCGCCCGCGACTCCCATCACGATGGAGTTCACGATCGACGCGGCCCTCGTGCCGAGCACGGAGGACGAGAGCACGATCCAGGTCGTCAAGGACGGGGTCCCGATCACGGCGGCCTGCGATCCGGTCACCGAGGCGACGCCGGGCCCCACGTGCGTCGCGCAGCGGTCGCGTCTCCTGAACGGCGACATCCGGATCGTCGTCAACACCCTGAGCGCCAGCGACTGGAGCTTCGAGGTGACCTGCGGGCCGGAGCCCCTCGAGGGCTGCTTCACCGCGGGCGCGACCGGGAAGGCGTCGCTCACCATCAAGAACGACCCGCTCGGCTACGCGAAGGATTCCCTCCTGTGGACCCTCGCCAAGGGCGAAGAGGTCCAGGTCGACGCCTTCGGAGACCCGCTGCTGGACACCGGTTACACGCTCTGCGTGTACCATGCGGGCGGCCTGCAGCTCCGCGCGGAGATCCCGCCCGGCGGCACGTGCGGCACGCGCCCGTGCTGGAAGCCGACGGCGACGGGATTCGCCTACGCCGACAAGCAGCGGACACCGAATGGCGTCGAGAAGCTGAAGCTCGTCGCGGGTGCGGTGAAGAAGTCGATGGTGCAGGTGAAGGCCAGCGGCCCGAACCTCCTGGTTCCGCGTCTGCCGCTGAACCCACCGTTGACCGTCCAGCTCCGCGCGACCAACGGGAGCTGCTGGAGCTCGACGTTCACGTCGCTCCGCCGCGCCGCCAAGCCGAACGAGCAGCTCAAGGCGACATCGCCGTAGCAGACCGCTGGCAGAGCGCAGGTTCGGAGCACCCGTGCCGTCACGCCGCGGGTCTTCGTCAGCCCAGTCCGACCAGGAGAGAACATGAACCCCACCACCTCGATCGTAGTTCGTAGGCCGTGTCCGGAAGCAAGGAGGTGCGGGGTGTCACACTTGGACCGGGCTCTGACGACGATCCTTGCGGCAGTTCCGTCACCCGAGACGACGTCCTTCCTCCGGCGTCGACGCCCCCGACGTCGCTTACGCCCGGCGTGTCGATGATCGGCATGTCGGCGCCCCTCTCCGGCCGCTCACCCTTGCCAGACCTCGAGCGGGCGGACCTTCGCGATGTGCCGGAAGTCGGCGTCGGTCGTCACCATCGTCAGCCGGTGTTGCAGGCAGAGCTGCGCGTAAAGGGCGTCGATGGTTTCCACCTGGATGCCACGGCGACGACAAGCCGACCGGAGGTCGACGGCCGCGACGTGTGCGGCACGATCGGGCACGAGCAGCGGGATCGCCGCGAAGGCGTCGAGAATCCGGGCCCGGTCGCGCGCGCCCTGGAAGCCCTGGAGGAGCTCCTGCAGCACCAGGCCGGTGGTGAAGAGATCGTCGCCCGCTTCGAGCGCCCGGGCGAGGAACGCGACCTCCGCGACTCCGGCCGGTGCATCGCGCCGGAGCGCAAGGGACCTACGCTCGTATCGACGAACAGCCTCACCGTCGCCCGCGCTGGCGCTTGTAGTCGTACCCGGCATCCCAGTCGAGCTGCCCGAAGAGCGCGCGGATGCGCTTCTGTCGGCGGCGCGCGATGAACTCCTCGAGCGCCTTCGTGACCGCGGCTTTCTTGGTGCGCTCACCGCTCACCGCTCACCGCGAGCGCCTCGTCGAGCAGGGCGTTGTCGATCGCGAGATTGGTGGCCATGTGTCGGTCGTCACACATCGGACCGCATACCTCAACGGCGCCGGTGCCGGGAGGCCTGGCGCAGGTCGCGATGGACGTGCTTCCAGCCCGCGCGCGCGGCGCGCGCCGTGTCCGGGTCCTCCCGCGTCGCCTGGAACGCGAGCTCGCGCTGCAGCTTGACGTAGCTTTCCCACCGATCGGCGGGCAGCGAGCCGTCGGCGAGGGCGGCGGTCACCGCGCAGTCGGGGTCGTGCTCGTGCCGGCAGTCGCCGAAGCGGCACGCCGCGACCACCGCCGCGACGTCGCCGAAGGCGCGGTCGAGCCCGTCCTGCTCGCCGACGAGGCCGACCTCGCGCATGCCCGGCGTGTCGATCAGCATGCCGCCGCCGTCGAGGAACAGGAGCTGGCGCGCGGTGGTGGTGTGCACGCCGCGGTCGTCCTCGAGCGTCGCGCGGACCTCCTGCAGCTCGCGTCCCGCGAGCGCGTTCACCAGCGTCGACTTGCCGACGCCCGACGAGCCGAGCAGCACTCCCGTGCGCCCCGGACCCAGCTCGGCGCGCAGCCCGTCGAGCCCGACCCCGCTGTACGACGACACGACGTGCACCGGCAGATCGAGCGCGATCGCCTCCATCTCGGCGCGCCGCGCTGCGACGTCCGCGCACAGGTCGGCCTTGGTGAGCACGACCGCCGGTGCCGCACCGCTGTTCCAGGCGAGCGTCAGGTAGCGCTCGACGCGGCGCGGGCTCAGGTCGCGGTTCAGCGAGCTCACGACGAACACCACGTCGACGTTCGCCGCCACGACCTGTGCAGCGTCCTGGCCGGCGGCCCGGCGGGTGAACGCGGAGCGGCGGTCGAGCACGCGCTGCGCGAGGGTCTGGCCGCCGGCGCTCGCCGGCGGCTGCACGAGCAGCCAGTCGCCCACCGCGGGCAGCTCGGTCGCGCCGGCGGCGGCGCGCCGCAGGCGACCGGGCAGCACGGCCCACTCCTCGGGACGCTCGCCGACGACGCGATACGCCCCGCGGTGCTCGGCGACGACGCGCGCCGGGCGCAGCGCCGGGTCCTCGGCGGTGATCTGCTCGGCGAAGAAGGCGTTCCAGCCGAGATCCTCGAGCGTGCGCTGCAACGCGTCAGGCATAGCACGCCGCCCGGGCGTCCTGCCCGGGTTTCGGGCATTTTCGCAGCGGCACGTGTACTCTCGCCGGGCGTGATCCCGACCCTCCTCGTCGACGCCCGCCCGCGCGTGGGGCGCCGCCTCGTCCGCAACCCGGTCGTTCCGGCCGGCGCCCGCACGACGTCCGATGCGTGAGCGCGCGGCGCAGGCGGTCCTGCTCGCACGCGCGTTCGAGGAGGCCGACGACGGTGGCCTGCTGTTGACCGCGGGGCGGCGGCAGGAGGCGACCGAGGCCGCACGCGCGGCCGCGGGGACCGACGACGAGCGTGCGACGACGCGCGCGACGCACCTGCTCGGCACGCTCGAGGCCGCCATTCCCGGGCTCGCCGCCGTGCGGCGCGCGACCCGGCTGCCGCTCGGCGTCCTGCTGCCGCTGCCGCTGGTCGCGCTCGTCCTGGGCGCGCTCAGCAACGCGCTCGGCCCCGAGCGTCACGTGAACATCCTGTCCTTCCCGCTGCTGGGCCTCCTGGTGTGGAACCTCGCCGTCTACGCGACGCTGCTCGGCTGGGACCTGCTGCGCCCGCTGCTGCGCCGCGCGACGGACGCCGAAGCCGACCCGGCCGCCGAGGGAGCGGGCGCGGCGGGCTGGCACGGCGTGCTCGGCGGCGCTGCGAGCTGGATCGCCGAGCAGTCGATCCGCCGCGTGCGGCTGCCCGACGCGCCGCGCACCACCGTCGCGGCGCGGGCACTCGCCGCCTACTGGCGCGCGTGGTCGCGGCTCGCGACGCCACTGGTCGCGGTCCGCGTGCGACTCGCGCTGCACCTCGGCGCCGCGTTCCTCGTGCTCGGCGCGGTTGCGGGCATGTACGTCCGCGGCCTCACCTTCGAGTATCGCGCGACCTGGGAGAGCACCTTCATCGGACCGTCGGCGACCGCCGCGCTGCTGCGTCTCGTGCTCGGTCCGGCGGCGTCGATCCTCGGCGCGGAGCTGCCCGACGCGACCGCGCTCGAAGCCATGCGCGCGCCGTCGGACGCGCCCGCCGCGCTGTGGATCCACCTCTGGGCGATCACCGCGGCACTGGTCGTGCTGCTGCCGCGCGGCGTGCTGGCCGCGGTCGCGCTGTTCCGCGAGCGCCGTCTGGCGTCGTCGCTCGCGGTCGATCCGCTCGCCGGGTCGTTCCGTGTTCTGCTGGCTCCGGACCGCGGCGCCGGCACGGAGGTCGACGTCCTGCCTTACAGCTACGGCATTGCCGGGCGCGCGGCCGACACGCTGCGCGAGCTGCTGCACGACGTGTTCGGGCTGCGCGCCGACGTGCGCGTCCACGAGGCGCTGCCGTACGGGGCCGAGGTCGAGCAGCTGCCGGCTGGCAACGGCGCGGGGCCGGCGGCGTGCGCGGTGGTCGTGTTCGGCGCGGTGCAGTCGCCCGAGCGCGAGGTCCACGGACGCTTCGTGCGCGAGCTGCTCGACGGCTCTGGCCGCGGCACGCAGGTGCTCGTCATGGTGGACAGCTCGACCTGGCACGCGCGCTTCCGCGAGGGCGACGCGCGCCGCGAAGGCGAGCGCCGCCGCGCGTGGGACCGCGTGCTGGAGGAGGCCGGGGTGGCGCCACTGCACGTCGACCTCGGATCGGCGCTCGACACCGACGTCGTCGAGCAGGCGGAGGCGCGCCTCGGACGCGCGCACGGCGAGGGCGCGTGAGCACGGTCACGCTGAGCCTCATCTCGCACACCAACGTCGGCAAGACGACCCTCGCGCGTACGCTGCTACGGCGCGACGTCGGCGAGGTCCTCGACCAGGCGCACGTCACCGAGGTCAGCGAGGCGCACGAGCTCATCGCCGCCGGGGACGAGCGCCTGATGCTCTGGGACACGCCGGGGCTGGGCGACTCGGCGCGACTCGTCCAGCGTGTGAAGAAGGAAGGCAACCCGCTCGGCTGGCTGCTGCACCAGGTCTGGGACCGCACCCGCGATCGCGCGCTCTACTCGAGCCAGGAGGCGGTCCGGAACATACAGTCCGACGCCGACGTGGTGCTCTACCTCGTCAACGCGTCGGAGGATCCGGGAGACGCCGGATACGTCGTGCACGAGCTCGAGCTGCTCGGCTGGATCGGCAAGCCCGTCATCGTGATCCTGAACCAGATGGGGGAGGCGACGCCGTCGCCGGCCGCCGACGACCCGATCGCCCACTGGGAGGAGGCGATGCGCGCGTGGCCGATCGTCAGGCACGTCCTGCCGCTCGACGCGTTCACGCGCTGCTGGGTGCAGGAAGGGCTCCTGCTCGAGCGCGTCGCGGACGTGCTCCCCGAGGGCCAGCGTCCCGTGATGCAGCGCCTGATCGCCGAGTGGCAGCGTCGCGGCCGGGAGACGTTCGAGCAGTCGGTGCACCGCATCGCGCAGTACCTCGCCCGGGCCGCCGCCGATCACGAACGCCTCGCCGAGGAGCAGGCGGGACGCGCCGAGAAGCGGCGCGCGATGCGCGCGCTGGCGATGCGGCTCGACCAGGCGACGGCGGATCTCATGGCGGCGATGCTCGACCTGCACGGGCTCAGCGGGCGCTTTCAGGAGGAGGCGCGCGCGCGGCTCGAGGAGGACTTCCGCATGCCCGGCGAGGTGGTGTCGTCGGGTCGCGCGGCGATCTGGGGGGCTGCGATGGGTGGCGCTGCCGGCGGCATCGTCACCGACATCGTGACCGGTGGGCTGTCGTTCGGCGCGGGCGCGATCGCAGGCGCGGTGCTGGGCGCGATGGGCGCCGCGGGGCTCCTCCGGGGCTACCAGATGGCGCTCGGCGCGGATCAGCCGACGGTGCGCTGGTCGCAGGACTTCCTGCGCGACCTCGTGCAGCAGAGCGCGCTGCGCTACCTGGCCGTCGCGCACTTCGGCCGCGGCCGCGGCGAGTGGCGCGAGATCGGCAACGCGGCACTCTGGACGCAGCTCGTCGAGGGGACGCTCGCACTGCGAGCGGACCGGTTGCCGAGCTGCATCTGGGCCGCGCGCGACGACTCGGGCTTCGTGACCGACGCCGACGCCCGCTTCGCCGACCTCGTGCGGGGGCTCCTGCGCGAGGTGTTGTGCACCGTCTATCCACAGGCTGTGAACATCTTGCCCACACGGCCGCGCTGACCCTGGTCCGGTAGCGCAACGGCGTCGTCCGATCTTCGATCGCCGGGGTGCTCCGTGCCGGTCTGCTCGACGCGGCCGCCGGTCCGGTGGTCTGCCGGGGCGTGACGGGACGTGACGGGCGGTCTGCCGGGGCGTGACGGGACGTGACGGGCGGTCTGCCGGGGCGTGACGGGACGTGACGGGCGGTCT
>VGTK01000064.1 GCA_016874715.1 Deltaproteobacteria bacterium
GCGCGGCGGAAGACGAGGCGCGGGCGCAGGCGTCCGACGAGCGCCGCGAAGCGCCGGCCAGCCGTGCGAAGGCCGCGCCGGCCGTCAAGCGCCTGTCCTACAACGAGCAGCGCGAGTGGGACGCGATGGAGGATCGCATCCTGCATGCGGAAGCCGCGCTCGAGGCGGCGCAGCAGGCGGCGGCCGACCCCGCGGTCGCGAGCCGCGCCGACGAGCTGGCCGCGCGCTACCGTGCGCTGCAGGACGCGCAGGACGCGGTCGACCGCCTGTACGCGCGCTGGGCCGAGCTCGAGGCCAAGGGCGGCGCGGCGCGCCGCTGACGAAGCCGCGCTGGCGCCGAGCCGCCGCCGACCGGGGAACTCAGGCGTCGCGCCACAGCCGGCCGCGCGCGCGCACCGGGTCGAGCAGGCTCAGGTCGTTGTCCGGCATCGCGAACCCCTTCGGGTGCGGCGGGCGCGGCTCGAGGTCGAGCGCGGCGATGACGCGCTCCTCGACGTAGTACGTCGTGTAGGCGAGGAACATGAGGCTCGGCACGAAGCCGGCGTCGACCGCCGCGACGTCGTTCAGCACCGCGAGGCGGTCGGCGTCGCGGAGCGCCACGTAGTCGGCCGCACCGCGCCTGCGCGCCTGCTCGTCGCACGCGGCGAGCCCGCCGACGAGGCCCAGGTCGAGGCCCGGCAGCAGGCGGATCACGCCGGCGCAGCGCTCGCCGTGCGCGACGAAGCCGGCGCCGGGGAGGCGTCCGTCGGCGCTCGGCGGGATCACCTGGTCGAGGACGGCGGCGAGCGTGTCGAGCTCGTGTGCGGAGAACTGGTGGACGTCGGTCGTCATGGTGACGCTCCGCTCACTCGAAGAGGCTGGCGAGGTTCTTCTTCATGGCGTCGGCGACGTGCAGGGCCAGCGCCTGGATCGTGTTGGTCGGGTTCACCGCGCCGGCGGTCGGGAAGATGCTGCCGTCGATGATGAACAGGTTCTTGACGTCGTGACAGCGGCCCCACTCGTTCACGACCGAGGTCTTCGGGTCGCGGCCCATGCGCGCGGTGCCCATCAGGTGCCAGCCGGCGACGCGCAGCAGCGGCTCCTCGATGACCTTCCGCGCCCCGGACGCCTCGAGCACCTCCTTCGCGCGCAGGAGGCCGTGCGCCATGAGCTTCCGGCTGTTCTCGCCGAGCCGGTAGCTGATCTTCGGCGCCGGGATGCCGTTCGCGTCCTTCAGTTCGGGGTCGAGCGTGATGCTGTTGCACTCCTCGGGCAGGTCTTCGCCGATGACGACCATGCCCGCGGTGCGATCGAACAGATCCGCGTACGCGCGGTGGTGATCCCGTCCCCACGGGATCGCACCCCAGCCCATGCCCGTGAGCGCGGTGAACATCGGGCCGAGACCGCGCAGGATCTCGAACGAGTAGCCGCGCACGAAGTCCCGCTTCGGATCGGTCTCGTAGAACTCCTGGCTCATGATGCAGCAGCCGATCGCCCCCTTGTAGCCCTCGAGCGGCTCGTCGAAGACGCCGGTCGCCATCGCGTAGGGGTGGAACATCAGATTCTTCCCGACGAGGCCGCTGCGGTTCGCGAGCCCGTCGGGGAAGTCCTTCGACTTCGAGTTCAGCAGCAGGCGCGGCGTGCCGATGCCGTTGCACGCGAGCACGACGACGTGCGCCTTCTGGCGCTGCTCGCGGCCGTTCTCGTCGTACCAGATGACGCCGTCGGCGAGGCCGTCGGCACCGAGCGTGATCTCGCGCACGCGGGCGCGCGTCCGGATGCGCACCCCGTTGCGGAGCGCGACCGGCCAGTAGGTGACGTCGGAGCTCGACTTGGCACCCTGCGCGCAGCCGGCGATGCACGTACCCGCGTTGATGCAGGCGCCCCGGCCCTCGTAGTCCTCGCTGATGATCGCCGAGTCCGACGGCCACCAGTGCCAGCCGAGCCGGTTGAAGCCGCGCGCCAGGGTGTCGCCGAGCCGGCCGAGCGGCAGCGGCGGCAGCGGCGGGCGTTTCGGCGGGTCGCTGGGGTACGCCGGATCGCCGGCGAGTCCGGACACGCCGGTCATGCGCTCGTTGAGGTCGTACCACGGCGCGAGATACCGGTAGTCGAGCGGCCAGTCGGTCGCGACGCCGTCGAGCGACCGCACGCGAAAATCCGACGGGTGCAGGCGCGGGAAGTGCGCCGCGAACAGGATCGTGCTGCCGCCGACCGCGTTGAACATCGACGCCGCGATCGGCGACTCGGAATCGTTCACCGGGTAGTCGGCCGCGAGCTTGCGGTCGTTCGGGCTGAAGCCGAAGTCGCCGAGCCGGCGCAGCTCCCAGTCGGTCGCGTTGCTCGGGTAGTCGCCGGACTTCACCCAGTCGCCCTGCTCGAGGCAGAGGATGTTCATGCGCGTCTCGGCGAGGCTCCACGCGAGCGCCGCGCCGGACGCGCCGGCGCCGATGATCAGGACGTCGACCGGCTCTTCGGACATGGCTTCGTTCACTCCCTGCGCGAGAGCGGCACCGGCGCGTGGCGCCGGTGCGTCCCGCGTCCGGCCTCAGGACTTGCCGGCCTTCTTCTTCGCCTTCTTCTTCGCCTTCTCCTTGGCGGTGAGCTTCGGCTTGTTGGTGGTCGCTTTCTTCTGCTCGCCCTTGGGCATGACGGCCTCCTCCGCCGCGACGGTGCGTCGCGAACTCTGCGAGCAGTTGTCGCGCAAAGCCGGCGGACGCGCAAAGGATGCGCGTTCCGCTGCGGGCGCGCTCGTGCTCAGTCCGCGCGGGCGCGCAGGTCGCGCGCGGTGCTCGCCCGCGCGGTCGAGAACGTCGCCTCCCAGCAGGCACCGCCGGGGTGCATCGTCTGCACGCGCACGGGAAGCGCGAGCGGCAGCGACGGTGCGCCAGCCGGGCCGGCGGTGGCGAACCACGAGCCGACAGCCTGCACCGTGATCGCGCTGCGCCCGGCGTCGCCCGGCACGAGGCGCGCCGTGCGGACGCCGTCCGGCGTCCCCCTGCGGTCGCGGAAGAGGAACCCGCCGGACGCGGTCGCGTGCCAGCAGTCACCGCGCGGGCAGGCCCAGGTGTTGCCCGCGGGGATGAGCGCCGCGAGGATCGGCTGTGGCCGCGCCGAGGCGTCGAAGACACAGGTGACGTACGGGGTGCGCGTCGTGGGATCACCCAGCGCCGCGGCGGGGGTCGCGGCACCGCGCGCGTAGCGCCACACCAGCGTGTCGCGTCCCGGCGCCGTCGAGTCGAGCAGCCGCAGGGTCGACGCACCCGGCGCTTCGGACGCGAGACAGTCCGCGCGCGGCCCGGATGGGCAGGCCGGTGCGGCGCTCGGGTCGGTGCCGGCGGCAACCTCGTCGCCGTCGCCGACGCCGTCACCGTCGCTGTCGGGGTCGTCAGGGTCCGTCCCCAGAGCGGTCTCGGCCCGCTCGGGCAGCAGGTCGCCGTCGCGGTCGGCGGCGCGCACCACGGCGAGGTTGTTGCCGTTGGCCCGCTCCGAGGGCACGTACGAGGAGAGCTCGACGCTCTCGTCGAACAGCAGCCAGTCGAAGCCGTTGCCGACCGGGTTGTTGAGCAGCGCGACGCCGTCGCCGGCGGCGACCGGATCGTGGCGCGCCATGGTGGCCGAGCCGCCGCCGTCGAGGTTCAGCCCCTCGTGGGCGCCGAAGTGCGCGAGCCACGCACCGACCTCGGCGGTGGTGGCGCCCTGGCTCGCGTGCCGGCGTCCGTCGATCACCAGCAGGTAGGCGTGGCGCGCGTCGGCGGAGAGGCCGATGCCGGTGCGCGGGTGCCGGTCGGTACCGCCGGGCAGCACCGCGCCGTCGTCGAGCACGAAGCCGAAGCCGCTCACCGCGACCGCGACCCCCGTGAGGTCCGCGAGCCCCGGAGTGATCGCCATGCTGCCGTCGTCGAACACGACGAACGACGGCTCGCCGCTCGGCGGCGACACCACGACGCTGTCCGACACCGCGAGGCCGAGCAGGTCGGTCGGCGACTCCTGCGCGAACGGCGCGGGCCACGGCTGGAAGGCATCGCCGTTGATCGCCGCCACCGCGTCGCGCCCCGCGGCACGGTTCTCGCGGACGAAGTTCCGCGTCGTCTTGCGGATGGTCTCGGTCGTGCCCGGAACCCAGCCGGGGGCCCGGCCGGTGGTCGCGAACTCGACCCAGGGATTCGCGCCGTCCACGCGCAGGCAGTGCACGTCGAGACGCCGCGGCACGGTCACCGACACCTTCGCGAACAGGACGCCGGGCGCGATCTCCGTCGCCTGCGACCAGTCGTGGGAGCCGGACTGCGCGCGTGCGGCAGCGGCCGGCAGGGCCAGCGCCAGCGCGAGCAGGGCGCACGCCAGCGAACGGGCGCGCGCGGGGGAGGAGCCACGCGTCACGCCGACCTCAGACCCGACGCGCCTCGGCCGTCGAGCGGAGCGGCGTGCCGTCGCGGCGCGCGATGGGACGCGTCACCGAGCGCGAGCCGGCGCCGAAGGTCGGCAGCCACACCGAGTGCCGTCCCGCGCCGCCGGCGACGATGATCATCAGGTACTCCGGCTTGCGGAACATCGGCAGCGCATCTGCGTCGGGAAAGTGGTTGTTGCCCGAGCCCGGCATGCCGAACATGCCGGCACTCTGCCACTGCACGCGAGGGATGCGCGCGTGCTCGAAGAGGTGCCGGCGGATCTTCGTCTTGTCGTAGCCGTCGCGGGCGAGGATCGAGGCGTGCTCCGGGCCGAGGCAGAGGATCGGCTCGCCGTAGAGGTAGGCGTTGTTGGTGCCGATCGCGGCGATCGAGCTGCAGATCATCGTCAGGATGCCGTCGGACGTGTTCGAGATGTGGTCGTTCAGGTTGTGCGGGTTCTCGCACGCGCCGATCGTGACCGTGCTGACCTCGGGTGCGAAGCCGCGCTCGACGTGCAGCGGCTGCCACGGGTTCTCCTCCTCGTTCTCCGCGATGCAGAACGAGTACTTCGACGGCATGCCGTGCGTCGCACGGTCGAGCACGCCGGGCGCGCCGCCGCCGACGTTGATCAGCGCGAGCCGGATCGCGCGACCGATCGTCGCGTTGGCGCGGAAGCCCTGCCCGAACACGTTGTAGCGCGCGTTGATGCCGAGCTCCGCCGCGAGCGGACCGTTGACGATGACCAGGGGCGCGCACGGGTGCGTGGTCGCCTGCACCGCGTACAGGTTGAACTTCTCCTCGAGCATCGCCTGGATCGCGGCGATCACGACCGGGAAGTACGCGGGCGTGCAGCCCGCCATCACCGCGTTGATCGCCAGCGTCTCGATGGTCGCGACGCCCCACTTCGGCCCCATGAGGCCGAGCTCGTCGGACGGCTCGAAGTCGGTGGCGGCCAGCATGCGCGCGACGCGCTCCGACGTCGGCGGGACGATCGGCAGACCGTCGGTCAGGCCCTGCTCGTGGAACCAGTCCTCGATCGCGTCGAGGTCGTCGTCGAGCGCGATGCGGCGGGCGTCCGACACGGCGTCAGGCGGCCGGCTGCACCGCGCCGCCGGACGGGTCCGCGATGCACACGTCGTCGACGCAGGTGGCGCTCTGCTTCAGGCGCGTCTGCGCGAGGCGGTGGTAGAGCGGGCGGTACTGCGCGTCGAGCTCGCTCGCGTCGCGCGTCAGGATCGCGACGATCTCGTCGGCGATGCGCTCGGCCTTGGTGCGCACCTCGTGCGGGCGGTTGTCGGCGAGCGGGTGCGGGATCACCGCCAGCGGCAGCCCGCCCATGCCCTTGGCGACGGATTCGGCGCGCGCGAGTGGCGCGAACTCGTCGGTGCACAGCAGCACGCTCGGGATGCCCTTCCCTTCCAGCACGACCGCGTCGTGCAGGCTCCACGACGTGCACGAGCCGCAGTCGGCCATGCCGGTCAGCACCGCGGAGCAGGTCTCGAGCTCGGCGAGGAACTCCGGCGGCACGGGCACGGCCGCACCCTTCTCGCCGTAGATCGCCTCGAAGTCGCCGAAGCGCTCGTGCAGCAGGCGCTCGATCTCCTGCAGGAGCAGCGTCGCGTTGGCCTTCTTGTTGGACAGGAAGCCGATGCGCGTGCGCGCGAGCTTGCCGTTCCGATTCGCGAGCGGCTGCTCGGTCACGCGCAACGCCCCGCGGGGGTCGAGAACCTCGATCGTCTGCATGCCGGAGGGATACCGCCCGCCGGATCCCTCGGTCAATCTGCCAGCTGGCGTTGCGCCTGATCGACCGTGCGCAGGACCGCCTTCGGACCACGCACGCGGCGCCGACGGGGCGCCGCGTCGAGCGGCGTCACGGTCGTTCGGACCTTCCACGGATGCGCGGGTGCGTCGGCCATCCAGCGATGCACGGTCTCGCGGACCCACACCGGCTCGATGTTCAGCAGCTGGCAGAGCCGGACGAACGAGTAGGGCTTCTGCGCGTCGTTCGTGCCGATCCAGGCCAGATCCTCCGCGATGAGACGCCGGTACTTCGGGTCCGTGCGGTGGTCGCGAACCTCGATCAGGGCGTGCGCGAGGACGGCGCCGGCGAGGCGCTTCTCGGGCGACCAGAAGCACCACGTGGGCAGCTGGGTGGGCACCATGCTGCCACACGCCATCAGGTCCTCGAGCGTCCCGGTTCCGCTCCCGTCCACGCCCAGGTTCTACGATCAACCGGTCGCCGGGCCGTTGACCGTTCGGGCCAATCTGTTGTCGATTCGGGTCGTTCGGTCTAGAGGTTCGCGGTGGCGACCGTCGGCAGCATCCAGGTGGCGGACCTGCTGATCGCGCTCGGCGCCCTGGGCGTCGACGCGCCGGCGCTGCGCGACCGTGCCGGCATCGTGCAGTCGCAGCTCGACGACCCCGCGGCGCGCATCCCGGCGCAGGCCGTGGTGCGGGTCTTCGACCTCGCCGCCGCGGAGCTCGACGACCCGCTGGTCGGTGCCCACGCCCTGAAGCACCTCCGTCCGCGCGGGCCGCTGTTCTACCACCTGCTGTCGGGTCCCGACACGCGGCAGGCGGTACGCGCGTACGCGCGCTTCGCGCGCGTCGCCCTCGATACGCTGGACGTGCGCTTCATCGAGCGCGCGAGCCACGCCGAGCTGACCTTCGACCCCGGCGAGCCCGCGCTCCGCGCGAGCCACAACGCGCTGGACTACATCGTCGCGGGAAACCTCGCCGGCATGCGCGCGGCGATCCCGGGCTTCGTACCGCTCGGCGTCGACCTCGCCCATCGCGAGTCCGGCGCACCCGGCGCGACCGAGCACGCCTTCGGCTGCCCGGTGCGCTTCGACCGGCGCGTCAGCGCGGTGCGGCTGTCGCTCGCGACGCTCGAGAGCCGGCCGCTCGCGGCGAACCGCCTGATCGCCGCACAGCTCGAGAAGATGAGCCAGGCGCTGCTCACCACGGTCACCGCCGCCACGGCACGCGAGCGGGTCGCGAACGCGGTACGTCAGATCCTCGCGGCGGGCGCAGCGCCGCAGCGCACCGACGTCGCGAGGCGCCTGCACGTGAGCGAGCGGACGTTGCAGCGCCAGCTCGAGCAGGAAGGCCTCACGTTCAAGGAGTTGCGCGACGGCGTGCGCGCGGAGCTCTCGCAGGCGCTGCTCTCGGACCGGTCGATGAAGGTCGAGACCGTCGCGCACAGCCTCGGCTTCGCCGAGGTCGCGTCGTTCTCGAAGGCGTTCGCGCGCTGGTCGGGGGGCTCGCCGACGACGTACCGAACTTCGGTCGCGGCACGCACACAGCCGCGGCTGACGAGCGTCCGCAAGCACCAGCGCGGCGACGCGTCGCCGACGCGGCGCGCGCGGACGCGCTAGCGCGAGCTCCGTGATCGTCGATTCGCACACGCACGTCGTCTCCAGGGACGAGAGCCGATACCCCCTCACGCCGTTCGGGCTCGACCAGGGCGTGGGTGCCGAGCGCAAGCAGGCCGCGTGGTTCCGCGACGTCCCGGTGTCCGGCGAGGACCTGCTCGCGCGCATGGACGAAGCCGCGGTCGGCGCGGCGCTGCTGGTGCAGGGCGTCGGCGCGTACTCGTACGACAACGCGTACACCGTCGACGCGGTGGGCGTCGCGCCCCGGCGCTTCGCGAGCGTGGTGTGCGTCGATCCGCTCGCGCCCGGTGCGGCCGCGACCCTGCGCACGCTCGTCGAGGAGCATGGCGCGCGAGGCGTGCGCCTCTTCACCGTGACGAAACCCGAGTCGACCTGGCTCGACGAGGACGCCGGATTCGCGGTGTGGGACGAGGCCCGGCGGCTGCGGATTCCGGTCGTCGTCACCGCACTGTCGCGACAGATCGCGAAGCTCGCGCGCGCGCTCCGCCGTTTCGACGACGTGGCGGTGGCGCTCGACCACTGCGGCTTCCCCGATCTCCGCGGCGGTCCGCCCTACGAGCGGGCGAGCGCGCTCGCGGAGCTCGCGGCGTTTCCCAACCTGCACCTCAAGGTCACGACCCACGTGCTGCGCCTCGCCGAGAAGGACCCGGCAGGCCCGGCGGCTCTGGTCGAGCACCTCGCGGCGCACTTCGGCGCGGCGCGCCTCGCGTGGGGCTCGGACTACTCGCAGACGCACGATCGCGGCTACGCCGACATGGTGCAGCTGGCGCGGCACGCGGCGGCGGGGCTCGGCGAGGGCGACCGCGCGCGGTTCCTCGGCGGCACGGCGCTCGAGCTGTGGCCCGAGCTGGCGGACACCGTACAAGCATCGAAATGAGGATCGCCGGGCGCCGCGCGCGCTTGCAAGGCGGCGCCACTCGTGGTCGTTTCGGGCCATGAACGCACTCACCGCACTCATACGCTCGATCGGTCCGCGGATCGCACTCGGTGCAGCCGTGTCGCTCGCGATCGGCAGCCTGCCCGCGTTCGCCGCCGGCGACGACCCGGTACCCGCGCCCAAACCGACCAGCTCGCCGGGGCTCGCCGCCACCGCGGCACTGCTCACCAACGAGGGTATCGCCCGGTCGAACGCCGGCGACTGGCAGGGAGCCGAGGAGCGGTACCGGGCGGCGCTCCGCGCCGACCGCCAGATCCCCGAGGCGTGGAACGGCCTCGGCCACGCACTCAAGATGCAGCGCCGCTACGACGCAGCGCTGCTCGCGTACGACGAGGCGCTGAAGCTGCGCCCGAGCTACCCGAAGGCGCTCGAGTACCTCGGCGAGACCTACGTCGCGATGGGCCGTCTCGACGACGCGCGCAACGTCCTCGCGCGCCTCGAGAAGCTCGACGGGCAGCTCGCCGTCCGCCTCGCGAACGCCATCGCGGGCGAGACGTCGCAGACCGCGAGCTGGTAGCCGCCCTGCGTCACGCCCCCCCGGGCGCACGGCCCTCCGGGCAGGGCGCTCTGCGGGATCCGTTGCGGTCCCGCGTACGGGCGGAGGCGCCGGCCTCGCGCCGGTCGCGCGTCGTTCCGTGTCGCACGCCGGGTCGCCCTCGATACGGTACGGGGTCACGCGGCCGACACGGCCGTCGGCGCAGCCGGTTACTCAGAACTGGGCGTCGACGTGCCGGCCGTCCGACGTCTGGCACTGACCGATGCCGCCCGCGTGAAACCCGCTCCGCGGGCTCACGAGGTAGAAGCGGCATTGCATGGTGTGGCCGCGATCGCCGAACAGCATCGCGACCGCCGCGCCCGAGTACGTCTGGACGAAGGTCGCCCAGTCGCCGCCGCCCCAGCCGGCGCCCCACCAGCCTCCCCAGGTGCCGCCGAACCCGACCGTGTTCCCGGTCGCTGCTCCCTTCACCTGCAGGTAGCGGCCGGAGAAGGTCTCGCCGTCGGGCAAGGTCACGGAGAGCGTCCCCCCCGTGCCGGTGCCCCTTCCCGAGAAGCTGAACGTCACCGGCGTTGCCGGCGCGCTCGGCTGGTTCGGGGGCGTGGCGCGTCCGGCGATGAGCCCTTGGGTGGCGCAGCCGGCGAGCAGCGCGGCCGCGACCAGGACGCCGATCAGCGTGCTTGAACGGAATCGCACCAGCACCTCGCGTCTTTCCCTTCAGCTGAAGAGCACGCTCGACAGGTAGCGCTCGCCCGAGTCCGGCAGCACGACCACGATCGTCTTGCCCGCCATCTCGGGCTCACGCCCGATGCGCAGCGCGACCGCGGCCGCCGCACCGCACGAGATGCCGCACAGGATGCCTTCCTGCAGCGCGAGCTGCCGCGCGGTCTCGATCGCCTCGTCGTCGGTGACGGTCTCGACCCGGTCGACCATCGCCAGGTCGAGGTTCTCCGGCACGAAGCCCGCCCCGATTCCCTGGATCTTGTGCGGCGCCGGCGCGAGCTGCTGCTTCGCCAGTGTCTGCGTGATCACCGGGCTGCCGGCGGGCTCCACCGCGACCGAGAGGATCGGCTTCTGGCGGACGTTCTTGATGTAGCGCGAGACGCCGGTGATCGTCCCGCCGGTGCCGACGCCCGCGACCAGCACGTCGATCGCGCCGTCGCTGTCGTTCCAGATCTCGGGGCCCGTCGTGCGCTCGTGGATCGCCGGGTTGGCCGGGTTCCGGAACTGCTGCGGCATGAAGTAGCGGCCGGGGTCCGACGCCTGGATCGCTTCCGCCCTGCCGATCGCACCCCGCATCCCCTCCGGGCCGGGTGTCAGGACGAGCTCCGCGCCGAACGCCGCCAGCACCTTGCGACGCTCGAGGCTCATCGTTTCGGGCATCGTCAGCGTCAGCTTGTAGCCGCGCGCCGCGCACACGAAGGCGAGCGCGATGCCGGTGTTGCCGCTGGTGGGCTCGACGACCTCGACGCCGGGCTTCAGCAGCCCGCGCGCCTCCGCGTCGTCGATCATCGAGGTGCCGATGCGGCACTTGACCGAGTATGCCGGATTGCGGCCCTCGATCTTCGCCAGGAGGCGGGCGTCGAGGCCCCGGGCGATCCGCTGCAGGTGAACGAGCGGGGTACCTCCGATCGAGCGCGAGTTGTCCGAAAAGATCCGTGCCATAGACGCCTCGATTGTCCTCGAAGCGCGTACCGTTGACCAGCGGATTCGCCCTGCGTGGGAACGAATCGGCCTGCCCGGCAAACGGGCGGATCCGGGTGGCGCACCGGACCCGATGGGCATAAGGAAGCCGCATGCTCCGGCATCGCATCGCTGCGTCGCGCGGGCTCGCATCCGTCCTGCTCGCACTGCTCTGCCACGCCGTCCCTGCGGCCGCACTCACCGACGGCCAGATCGCCGCCGGGGCGCGCCGTGCCCCGGTCGGGACCCGTGAGATCACGACCACTCTGGCGAGCAACGGCTTCGAGGGCCGCGACAACCAGACCGAGGGATCACGACGCGCGCGCGAGTACCTGATCGGGCTGCTGCGCGAGATCGGCCCAGGCGTCTCGGGCGGCAGCGACGACGCCGCGTACGAGCACCCCTTCGCCCAGGGAACGAACCTCGCCGCCGTGATCCCCGGGCGCGAGTTGCCCGAGGAGTACGTGCTGATCGGCGCGCACTACGACCACCTCGGGGTCTCGTTCGGCGGCGAGGTCTTCAACGGTGCGACCGACAACGCGGCCGGGGTGGCGGTGGCGATCGCCGTGGCGCGCGCCATCCGCTCCCTGCCGGAGGCGCCGCGACGCTCCGTCGCCGTCGTGCTGTGGGACGCCGAGGAGGACGGGCTGCTCGGCTCGATCGCCTGGGTCGGCGATTCGCCGATCCCGATCGAGCGCACGGTCGCGTACGTGAACCTCGACATCCAGGGCGCGAACCTGACGCCCGCCCTCGCCCGCACCAGCATCGCCGTCGGGGCCGAGACCGGCGGCGCGACGCTGTCGGAGATCGTCACGGAGGCGGTCCGGCAGGAGCTGCAGGGTTCTTCGCGCGGCGTCGACACGCTGCCCGTCAGCTTCATCTTCGGCCAGCTGCGCAGCGACTACGCGACGTTCGTCGGGGCGGGAGTCCCGACCGTCTTCTTCAGCGACTCGACCGGCGCCTGCTACCACACGGTGCTCGACGACAGCCGCTTCGTGGACTTCGAGAAGCTCGCGTCGCAGAGCCGCATCGCCTTCCGCACGACCACGACACTGGCGGAGGCCGCCACACCACCGCCGTTCGTCACGCCGAATCCGGCGCTGGCCACGTACGCCGACGCGATCACGCTCGACACCATCTTCCGCCGCGCCTCACCCGACCTGCGGCTCTTCGGGAGCGAGGCACGGCGCCGGCTGCAGGAGATCTTCGCCGCGGTCCGGGCGATCGTTGAGCGCGGACCGGACGCGTTCGGGGCGGCCGACGTCGGCACGCTGCTCGACGCGGCTCTCGCGACGCTCGGCACGATCGACGGCAACGTCGAGTGCGCCGGCCACTTCGGCCACGTCGGTCCGTCCGTCGTGCCGGGCGGACGGACGCGGGACGGTGGGCGGCCGGTCGAAGGCCCGCGCCTGCCGCCCCTCGGTCGCCGCCGGCCGTGACACCGCGAGCGGCGGGGCGTGCGCGTGCTCGCCGGGCCGTTCCGACCGAGTCCGGCGCACCACGCAGAAGGCGCGCGCAGCTCTCACCACGCAGAAGGCCCGCGCAGCTCTCACCACGCAGAAGGCCCGCGCAGCTCTCACCGCGCGGGCCTTCGCTGCTTCGTCTCTCCCGGGCGCGGGAGAGATCCTCAGCCGCAGTCGTTCGGGCTGGTGAACGACGGGCAGTTGTCCGGCGGCGGCGGCGGTGGAGTCGCGGTCGGAGGAGGCGGCGGCTCCGTCGGGGTCGGCGTCGGCGGCACGAACGGCTCCGTCGGGGTCGGCGTCGGCGGCACGAACGGCTCCGTCGGCGTGGGCGTCGGGATCCCCGTCGGCGTCGGGCTCGGGGTGGGGGTCGGCGTCGGGGTCGCGGGCGGTGTCGGCGTCGGGGTGCGAGGCGGCGTCGGGCTCGGCGTGCGCGGCAGGTGCACGCCGAAGATGTTCATCCCGTCCGCATACGCGTTGCCGATGAACGTCACCCGCACGCCGAACTCGAAGCCCGGGTCGTTCGGCGCGACGATGCGGCCGATGAAGGTCGACTCGTTGCCGATCCGCCCCTGCGTGCCGGCGACGTAGATCGTCAGGTCGACCGCGTCACCGCTGTCGGGGGCAACGAACGAGCGCAGCTGCGTGGTGAAGCGCTGCTGCACCGTGATCGTGGTCGAGGTGCTGGCTGCGAGCTGCGCATTCGGCTCGATGAGGACCTGGCGGAAGACGTACGTGCCGCCGGTCAGGTCGAGGGTCGCGCCCGAGGAGACCTGGAGGTTCCCGTAGCAGCCGGGAGGGAGGCTCTGCGTCTGGCCCGAAGCGACGGTGACGTCGACGCCCGAAACGGCGCACGGGCTGGTCGCGTTCGCCGGCAGGGGCGGCACGTTGATGTTGAGGGGCAACGCGAGCGGCGTGGTCTTGGTGCCGCGCACCTCCGCGGTGCCGTTGAGCTGCAGCGTGTTGACGAAGACGTTGTTCGCCGACGCGCCCGTGGTGAACTCCATCCGGTCGGCGGCGAGAAAGGTGTCTGCCGGCACCGCGTCGTGGTACAAATTCGTTCCGAGAGTCAGGGTACCGCCGGGTCGGATGACGGCGAAGTTTCCCGCGACGAGGATGTTCGAGCCGATGTCGAGGCGGCTGCCGCCGATCGCCGTGTAGTCGAGCCAGTTGCTCGACAGGGCGTGCGCCTGAGCGGCGAAGCCGAGGACCGCGAGAGCGGTCATCGCGGCACGCGACGGCCGGACGCGCCGTCGCGCACGCGGAGTGTTGGGGGTGTTTCGGGCTGTCATCGAAGATACCTCTCGGGGATCACCGCCCGGCCCGTGCGCCATGCGGGTCGTCGCGGCACTCGTCGTGTGCGTCTGGGGCGCGGTCGGATGTCGCTGATGCTGCAGGGTCCCGTACGGCGTCCGGACCGGCAAGTGATGCGGGCTCCGCAGGGCTTTCGGTCCAGGCAACGTCGGCGGGAAGGGACGAGGCAACTCTGGTGCCACCACCCGAGCCCGATCAAGCCGGAAACGCTGGATTTTTTGGGTACCCGCACGAACCCGATCCGTGCGGCTGTGCACGACCCTCACGCTGCTGCCACGTCGCCGGCCAGCGCATGCGCTCCGCTATGGCGTGGCGACACGAGCGCGCACCCCGCCACGGCGTGGGCGACACGAGCGCTCCCGCCACGGCCGCCATGGCGTCCGCGCGATCCGGACCCGGCCGGGCCGGTCCACCGGACGGGCGAGCGGCCCGGCGCACGCCCGGGCCTGGACAAGAACGGTCGCGATGCGCGATGACCGCCGCGTCGGCGGCCGACGCTTTCCGCCGGTACGAGGGAGTTCGTGCGCTACGGCATCGTCAGTCCGGTGATCATCGCCAATCCGCGCGTCGTGAACCCGTGGGAGCACGACGCCTCGATCGACGCGTTCGCAGAGGTCGCGCGCGCAGCCGACCGTCTCGGCTACTTCCACCTCACCGCCTCGAATCACGTCGCGATCCCGCACGGCGCGGCACCCCGCCGCGGGCGCCGCTACTGGGATCCCGGGGTCACCCTCGGCTACGCCGCGGCGATCACCACGCGCATCCGGCTCGCGACCTACGTGCTGGTGCTCGGCTACCACCACCCGCTCGAGATCGTGAAGCGCTACGGCACGCTCGACGTCGTCAGCCGGGGCCGGCTGATCCTCGGCGTCGGCGTGGGCTCACTCGAGGAGGAGTTCGCGATGCTCGGCCGCGATTTCGCGAACCGAGGGCCGAAGGCGCGCGAGGCGATCCGCGCGATCCGCGCGTCCTTCGGCCGGCGCGAGCCCGCTTTCCACGGCGAGTTCTACGACTACGGCGAGGTCACGATCGACCCGGTGTGCGTGCAGCGCGAGGTCCCGGTCTGGATGGGCGGCCGCACCGCGCGCTCGTTGCGGCGCGCGATCGAGCTCGACTGCGACGCCTGGGTGCCGTTCGCACTCGAGCCCGAAGAGGTGCGTGACCTGCTGGCGCGAGCGCGCGAGACCGAGGCGTACGCGCGGAGGACGCGCCCGCTCGAGGTCGGGCTCTCGCCCGAGCCGCCGCTCGATCCGATCGGCGACCCGCCGAGCGTCCGTGCCGCGATCGCGCACCACGCGTCGTGCGGGGCCACGATGCTCAACCTGCGCTTCCGGAGCCGATCCCTCGCCCACCACCTCGAGCAGATGGCGGCGTTCGCCGAGCTGGCCGGCCGCAGCGACTGACGTCCGTACCGGCTCCGCCGGCGATCTCCCGCGGGGCGGCGGACGGTGCGCGTGTGGCGGACGGGGCGGCGGACGGTGCGCGTGTGGCGGACGGGGCGGCGGACGGTGCGCGTGTGGCGGACGGGGCGGCACTCTGCGAACCTCGTCAGCGGAGGGTCCTTTCATGCGCACACGCGTCACCGAAATGCTCGGGATCGAGTTCCCGCTGCTCGCCTTCACCCACTGCCGCGACGTCGCCGCCGCCGTCAGCGCCGCGGGCGGTCTCGGCGTGCTCGGCGCGGTCGCGCACTCCCCGGAGCAGCTCGCGGTCGATCTCAAGTGGATCCGCGAGCACGCGGGCGGCAAGCCGTTCGGCGTCGACCTGCTGATCCCGCGCAAGTATGCGGGCTCGAACGAGGGCGGCCTCGGCGTGGCCGACCTGCGCGGCATGATCCCGGCGGAGCACCGCGCGTGGATCGACGCCCTCCTCGAGCGCTACGGCGTACCCGCCATGCCGACCGACGCGGTCGAGACGACGCGCGACGGCCGCTCGATGGCGATCGACCCGAAGACCATGGCGCCGCTGATCGACGTCGCGTTCGACCACGGCATCGCGCTGTTCGCCTCGGCGCTCGGCTCGCCGCCGGAGTGGCTCGTCGACCGTGCACGCAAGGAGTCGGTCCCGGTCGCGGCGCTCGCGGGTCGTCTCGATCACGCGATCGCGCACCGCGACGCCGGCGTCGACCTGATCATCGCGCAAGGCACCGAGGCGGGCGGACACACCGGCGAGATCGCGACCATGGTTCTCATCCCGCAGGTGGTGGACGCCGTGGCGCCGGTGCCGGTCCTCGCGGCCGGCGGGATCGCCAGCGGGCGGCAGATCGCGGCGTCGCTGGCGCTCGGCGCGGAGGGCGTGTGGTGCGGCTCGGTCTGGCTCACGACGCACGAGGCCGAGACCGTGCCGGCGGTGAAGGAGAAGTTCCTCGCCGCGTCGTCGAGCGACACGCGTCGCTCCCGCTCGCTCACCGGCAAGCCCGCGCGCATGCTGCGCACCGTGTGGACCGACGCCTGGGAAGACAAGGACGCACCGGCCGCGCTGCCGATGCCGCTGCAGAGCATGCTGGTCGCGGACGCGCAGCGCCGCATCCACCGCCTCGCGCACCAGCCGGGCACCGGCGCGAACCAGCTGGTGACCTACTTCGTGGGCCAGGTGGTCGGCCAGATGAACGTCGCGAAGCCGACGCGCGCCGTGGTGACGGAGATGATCGAGGAGTTCGTCGACGCGATGGAGCGTCTCGACGGGATGATCGGCGCGGAGTAGCCACGCACGCGAGCTGCATCGCCTGGAGCGCGCCCCGCTGGACGGGACGCGCTCCAGGAGCCGTCGCGGCGCTCGCCGCTACTCGACGTCGAGGCGTAGCGTCGACAGCCCGGTGAGCGGGCGCTCGCCGTTCGGCCCGCCGTCGTCCTCGTAGCGCAGCTCGACGACCATGAAGATCTCGGCCGCGTTCGCGTGGTCGTCGGGCACGTCGACCGTGAACGCACCGGTGCAGCCGTTGAAGACGCGCTGCGGATGCGCGTGCGCGTTGTGGCCCAGGCGGATGTCCCACGCGAGACGGCCGCACGCGGCCTCGCCGTCCTCGAGGTCGGTGGCACGGCCGCGCACCTCGATGCGCGAGCCGCGCTTCACCACCGTACCGGCGGTCGGCGACTCGATGGTCACGACGGGCGGATCGTTGCCGGTCGTGATCTCGATCACGTCCGGAAAGCTCTTGCGGCCCGCGCCGTCGGTGATCACGAGGCTCGCGTACTGCACACCGCCCTCGGTGAACGTGTGCTCGACCTCCGGGGTGGTGTAGTCCGGACGACCATCGCCGTCGACGTCCCAGGCATAAGCGCGGATGACGCCGTTCGCACCGGGTGCGCGCGACCCCGCAGCCGACAGGCGCACGGTGAGCGGAACGACGCCGGCCGTCCGCGACGCCGTCGCGGACGCGACCGGGGTCAGGTCGCCGTCTGGCGAGTGCTCGATGCGCACGAGCTGCGCGTCGTCGTTGTCGCCGCCGTGCCCGGTGCCGTACTCCAGCACGTAGAGCGCGCCGTCGGGGCCGATCTCGAGGTCCAGCGGGCGGTGCAGCCGTACCCACGGTACGACCCGGCGCACGCGCTCGAGATTGCCCTCGCGGTCGACGTCGACCGCCGCGATGATGTCGCGCGTCCATTCGGTCATGAGGAGCGCACCCTCGTAGGTGTCGGGCAGGCGATACGGCGCCTTGCCGGGCGGACGGCGGACGACGGCGCCCGCCATGGCCGAGCGCCCGGTCAGCGTGCCGTCGATGCCGCGCACGTTGCCGAGCGCGAGCTCGCTCACCGTCGTGTAGTCGTAGGCGAGCGCCGCCGGGACGTAGCCCGCGCACGAGAACGGCGCGCCGGCTACCTCGGTCGCGTAGTCGTACGCGTTGTACGGCAGGTTGTCGCCGATGCAGAACGGCCAGCCGAAGTGCGCCGGGCCGTCCACCACGTTGACCTCGTCGTAGCCGCGCGGGCCGCGCGCGCCGTCGAACGCCGCATCGGGCCCGATGTCGCCGAAGTAGAGCCGCCCGGTCGTCGGGTCGACCGCGGTGCGAAACGGGTTGCGCGCCCCCATCACGTAGATCTCGGGGCGGCCTTCCGAGCCGTCGCGCGGGAACATGTTGCCGGCCGGGATGGACCCGTCGCGGTTCAGCCGCAGCAGCTTGCCACGCAGGTCGAACGGGTCCGGCGACGTGCGGCGCGCGTCGTAGCGGTCGCGCTCCGGTCGTGCGTCGAGCGGCGTGAAGCCGTCGGCGTCACCGAAGGGGTTGGTGTTGTCACCGACCGACAGCACCAGCGTCTCGTCCGGCAGGAAGGTGATCTGCCCACCCTCGTGCCCGCCGACGCGCTCGCTCGGCGTGCGCAGCAGCTCCTCGTACGAGTCGAGATCGAGCTTTCCGTCGCCCTTCAGGCGCAAGCGCGCCAGGACGTTGGTGCCGAGCGGCCCCGTGTACGGCAGCGCGTCGGCGTCGTAGTCGGCCGGCGGGTCGAAGTCGTCGAGCGCGTAGAACAGGTAGACCCATGGTGTGCGCGCGAAGTCGGGATCGAGCGCGATGCCGAGCAGCCCGTTCTCGCCATACTGCGAGACGTCGAACTGTGCCGCGAGCGTGGCGCGGCCGCTCTTCGGGCTCCACGTCCACACCTCGCCCGTGCGCTCGACGTAGAACACGCGCCCGTCGGGCGCGATGTCCATCGTCAGCGGATTGCGCGCGTCGCGCGACACCGGGATGGCACTCCAGATCGGCGGTCCGGCCGCCCAGCGGATGCCATCGAGCAGGTGCTCCTGGAACAGCGGGTCGCTCCAGGTGGCGGGGCGGTGGCCGAGGTTGGTGTAGAACGACCGGCCGCCATCGTACTCCTTGTACCAGGCGACCGGATGGTCGGCGCCCATCGACGGCGTGTCGGGGATGTTGGGGAAGATGAAGCCCGATTCGTCGATGGTCAGCAGGATCGCGTTGTCGTACCTCGGGTTGCGGTCGAAGTTGTAGATCTCGTCGGTGAACAGGAACGTGCCGGGCAGGTGATCGGTCGAGGGGTGCTCGCCGTCCTCGGTGGTGACCTCCACCTCGACCGGCAGCAGCGGATGGCTGACGAAGTACGCCCCGACGAGCTTGCCGTACCAGTTCCACTGGTACTCGGTGTCGGCCGCGGAGTGCACGCCGACCCAGCCGTGGCCCGAGCGAACGAAGCGCTCGAGCGCCGCCTGCTGCTCGTCGTCGAGGACGTCGCCGGTGGTGTTGGCGAACACCACGACGTCGAACCCGGCGAGCACGCCGTCGTTGAACTCGGCGGGGTCCTCGGTGATCGTCGCGGCGATGCCTTCCTCCTCCGGCAGGCCGCGGAAGAACTCGTGCGCGTTGGCGATCGAGCCATGCCGGAAGCCGGTCGTGCGCGAGTAGACCAGCACGCGCAGCGGCTCGCCCGCCTCCGCCTTGGCGCACGCACGCCCGCCCGGGCGTACGATGCCGTTGCCGGTGATCCGGCCGGCACCGGGGAGCGGCTTCGAGCATCCGTGCACGACCGGCCTCGCGACCGTGGGTCGCGGCGCGGCGAGAACGGCCGCGGCGACGGCGAGCACGCCGACGAGCGCGGGGGCCTTGCAGACGCGGCGAGGAACGGGAGAGGCGTCGTTGCGCATCGCAGCGGAGTATCCGGTCCGCCGCCACCGCCGCAAGCCACAGAGTGCACCGCGGTACGGCATGCCCGGCCGAACGCTCCACCCCGACCCCGGGGTCGCGCCGTCAGGCTTCGCGCGCGCTCTCGTCCACTCGCTCGAGCGCCGTGAGGAGCGCCGCCGCGAGCACGAGCCCACCCGCCGCCAGCAACGCGACCCGCATCGCGAGCACGAACTTCGCCGGATCGCTCCAGCCCTCCGCTCCGGAAACCGCCGCGGCCCCGAGCGCACCGAGCGCCGGCAGGCCAACCGCGGCGCCGACCTGCCGCGACGCGTTCAGCACCCCCGACGCGACACCGGCATGGTGCACCTCGAGCGCGCCCATCGCGATCGCCGAGACGGCCGGCACCGCGGCCCCGTAGCCGGCGCCGAACAGCGCGTACGCGGGGAGTGCCTGCAGCCAGGCCGAGTCGGTGCCGAGCCGCGCGAACAGCAGGATGCCCGTTCCGCCCGCCGCGAGCCCGGCCACGACGACGCGGCGCGCACCGAAGCGCGCCTGCAGGCGCCCCGCACGCGACGCGACGGTCAGGAATGGAACGTTCATCGCGAGCCACGACAAACCCGTCTCGAGCGGCCCCCAGCCAAGTACGTTCTGGAAGTAGGGCGACACGAAGAAGAGGGTCGCCGCGAGCGCCGCGTAGGCGAGCGCGAAGGCGACGTTCGCCGTGCGGAACGCCCGCTGCCGGAAGAAGCCCAGCGGCAGCATGGGCGCCGGCGTGCGCGCCTCGCGAACGAGGAAGGCGACCCCGAGCACGAATGCCACGCCGAGGAATGGCGCGACCGCGCCCGCGGCTTCCGCGTGGTGCCCGAGCCGCACCAGCGCGAAGGTCAGGCAGAACAGCGCGCCGGACACGAGCGCCGCACCGGCGAGATCCAGGCGCCGGGCGTGCGGATTCCGCGACTCGTCGACGAAGCGCGCGGTCAGCAGCGCCCCGGCGATCCCGATCGGGACGTTCACCCAGAAGATCGCCGACCAGCCCGCGACACGCAGCAGCAGGCCGGCGAGCACCGGTCCCATACCGAAGCCGAGCCCCGACAGCATCGACCACATGCCGATCGCCCACGGCCGCGTGAGCGGCGGAAACGCGTGCGGCAGGATCGACAGCGACGACGGCGCCATCAGCGCCGCGCCGACACCCTGCAGCGCGCGGAACACGACCAGCACCTGGTCGTCCGGCGACAGTGCGCAGCCTGCGGAGAACAGGGTGAACGCGACGAAGCCGACGAGAAAGACGCGCTTTCGTCCGTAGCGATCGCCGAGCGTCCCGCCGACCAGGGTCAGCGACGCGAGCGGCAGGACGTAGGCGTCGACGATCCAGACCAGGCGGCTCGGCCCGGCCGAGAGCGCGCGCTGGATCGACGGCAGCGTGACGTTCACGATCGTCACTTCGAGCTGGATCATGAATTGTGCGAAGGACGCCGCGGCGAGGGTCCACAGCTGACGGCGCGTGACGGCGGAGTCGGACATCGCAAAAGGGCTGCCGGCCGCTCCGGCGCCACCGCGCGAGCACGCAGCCGGCGTACGATCGAACGCCGCCCGGCTCTCGCGGCTCGTCGTGCTGCTTGACGGCCCGCGCCAAGCGAGGAAGCGTGAAGCTCCCGTTGACTTGCCCCCCTCCCGCTGGGGAGGATGCGTGCGCCCACACTTCCCCGCACGCGGAGAGCGCACGACATGAGCGACTTGATGAGCAGGATGGACGACCTTGTCCGCTTCGCGAACGGCCTCGAGTACCGGATGTCCGAAAGCGGGTTCGGCGGCGTGTTCGCGGTCGCCGAGCAGGTGCGCCGCATCCGCCAGGCGCTCGATCGCGTACAGACGCAGAAGATCCAGTGGGCGCGCAACGAGGTGCAGTCGCTGATCGCGGTCCTGAGCGACGTCGGCCGCAGCCTCGACGAGCTGAGCCAGGGGAAGACGACGTTCGGCGACGGTGTCCAGCAGCCGTACGGCGGCAACGAGGGCTTCGTCACCGGCTGACACCGGCCGACCCGGCGACGACGCGGCTCGAGGACGAACGCCGCCGACAGGGTCCGGAGGAGGAAAGATGGAGTTCCGCGAGGTGATCGAGACCACCGGGGCGTGCCGCCTCTACCGGCCGGACGCGGTGCCAGACGACGTGCTCGCCCGCGTGCTCGACGCCGCGCGCTGGGCTCCGACGGGCGGCAACCGGCAGGGCGTGCGCTTCCTCGCCGTGCGGGATCCCGTCAAGCGCAAGACGCTGCGCGACCTCTACGTACCGCTCTGGGAGCAGTACGTCGCACGCGCCGGGGCGCGCCCCGGCGCACCGCTCCCGAAGCTGATCCAGGACGCGGACCACATGGCCCGTCACCTCGACCAGGTGCCGGTCCTGCTGGTCGTCTGCGCGCACCTCGGCGACCTGCTCGCGACCGACCGCCACCTGGACCGCCTGAGCGTGGTTGCCGGGGGGTCGATCTACCCGGCGGTGCAGAACGTCCTGCTGGCGGCGCGCGCCGAGGGCCTCGGCACGGCTCTCACGACGCTGCTGTGCGCGGTCGAGCCGCAGGTGAAGGAGCTGCTCGCCATCCCGGCCGACGTGCTGACCGCGGCGCTGGTGCCACTCGGCCATCCCGTGCATCCCTTTCCGCGGAAGCTCGCGCGTCGCCCGCTGTCGGAAGTCTGCTTCGGCGATTCCTGGGGCGAGCCGGCGTTCCGCTGAGACGGTCTGCCGAGACGGCTGAGACGGTCCGCCGAGACGGAATGACCAGCGACGGAGACGAGGATGCGGCGATCGCGCAGCTGTGGCGTCAGGCTGGCGGCACCGCTGCCGCCCGGCCGCCACTCGAGGTGTCGGGCCCGGAGCACGTGCTGCCGTCGGCCTTCGCGGTGACGGCGCTCGCCACCGCCGCGGTGTCGCTGGCGACGCTGGCGGCGGCGGAGCTGCACGCCGCGCGAACCGGCACCGCGGCACGAGCGGTGCATGTCGACCGCTCGCACGCAGCCCTCGCGTTCCGGCGCGAGCTGTACGCGACGCCGGTCGGCTGGGAGGTGCCGCCGCTCTGGGATCCGATCGCCGGGGACTACGCGACACGGGACGGCTGGATCCGCCTGCACACGAACTACGCGCACCATCGCGACCCGGTCCTGCGCGTGCTCGGGGTCCGACCCGAGCGCGACGCCCTCGCGGCCGCGGTCGCGAAGCGCGGCGGCGACACGCTGGAGCAGGAGGTCGTCGGCGCCGGGGGCTGTGCCGCCGCGATGCGCGACCTCGACGCATGGCGCGCCCACGCACAGGGTCGCGCCGTCGCAACGGAGCCGCTGCTCGCGTGCGACACGGCCGAGGCACCGCCCTGGCGCCCCGCGGCAGCACCGCTGCCGCTCGCCGGCGTGCGCGTCCTCGACCTGACGCGCGTCATCGCGGGCCCGATCTGCACGAGCTTCCTCGCCGGGTGGGGTGCCGACGTCCTGCGCGTCGACCCGCCCGGATTCGCGGACGTCCCCGCGCTCCTCCCCGAGACCACCGCAGGCAAGCGGCGGACCTTCCTCGATCTGCGAGCCGCCGCGGGGCGTGCGACGCTCGACGAGCTGCTGCGTGGTGCCGACGTGCTGGTCGTGGGCTATCGCGGCGGCGCGCTCGAGCGCCTCGGCCTCGACGACGCCGCCCTGCGCGGGCGCCACCCGGCGCTCGTGGTCGCGATGCTCGACGCTTACGGCTGGAGCGGGCCGTGGGCTGCACGGCGCGGCTTCGACAGCCTGGTGCAGATGAGCTCGGGCATCGCGGCGCGCGGCCAGCAGGTCTACGGCAGCCAGCGCCCGCACCCGCTGCCGGCGCAGGCGCTCGACCACGCGACCGGATACCTGCTCGCCGCCGGCGTATGTCGCGCACTCGTCGAGCGTCTCGCGGGGCGTGCGACCACCGTCCGCGCCTCGCTCGCCCGTACCGCGGCCCTGCTGGTATCCCTCGGCGAGAGCCCCGACCCGCACACGCCGCAGCCGAACGCCGGCGACGTGGCACGGTGGCTCGAGGAGGTGCCGACGCACTGGGGTGCGCTGCGACGCGTTCGCCAGCCGGGCGCGATCGCGGGCCTCGAGGTGGTTCGCGGTCGGTCGCCGGGCCCGCTGGGCAGCGACCGCGCGATCTGGAGCGACGCCTGATGCCGTCGCCGGCCCGGGTCGCCCAACCGTCGAAGGCGACATCGCAGGAGAAGCGATGGCGCTCGCTCGCCTTCCCGTTGCGCTTCGGCCTGGCGACGATCGTCACCGTGCTGGCCACGCCCGCGATCGCCGAAGCGGCGCCGCCCGCGGCGCCGCGCTTGAGCGCAGCCGACCACCTCGACTGCACGGGGGCGACGGACGACACGGCGAGGCTGCGCGCGCTCATCGAGACCGGCGGTGCGGCGGCGGGGCGCACGCTGTTCGTGCCCTCGGGGTGCAAGCTCCTCCTCGGCTCGCCCGGCGCCGCGCGGTCGGTCGCGGACGTGGCCTCGGACACGACGATCGCCTGCGAGGACGGCACGGCGGGCTTCGTGCTCGCGCGACGCGCGTGCGACGCTGCGAGCGCCGCACGCGGCGCCGCCTGCAGCACGGACGTCCAGTGCGGCAGCGGTCGGTGCGTCGGCGACGCGTTCGCGCCGGACGAGTCCGCCACCTACGTCGTCTTCGGTGCCGCGGCCGGAAGCTCGCGCCAGGCGATCGTCGGCTGTGGCATCTGGGTCAACGGCGGCTCCGGGGAGTCGCTCGCCACGGGCGGCGACGGCAGGCGCTGGGGCTACTGCGACGGCGCGGGGTCATCCGTCCCGGGTGAGGGTTGCTTCAACGCCTGCGGCCAGGCCGCCGGTGCCAGAGCCGGGCTCGCTTGCTTGACAGACACCGACTGTGGCGGCACCGCCACGTCGTGCGAGGCGCGGGTCGGCGACTGCAAGTCGCGCGGCGGCGCGTGCATCGCGGTCCCGTACGCGACCAGCTGGGGCGCCTCGGGCCCCGGCAGCATCGACGTCGTCGCCTGGGGCAAGGCGCTCGGGTCGCGCGTGGAAGGCGTGACCGTCTACGACCATCGCCGCGGCAACGCGAGCATCGCGGTGGGCTCGGGCGGACTCGTGCGCGATTCGAGCAATGCCGGCAACAGCCTGCCCGGCGCGCAGTTCGGCGCCGTCTTCGGCGCGACGCTCGCGACGGTCGACGGCAGCCTCACCTGCTCGATGGCCTCCTCACCGTGCCTCACCGCCACCGTGGACAAGGGCATCGTCGCCGGGTCCGAGACCACGGTCGATCGATCCGTCGGCTACGGCTGGACGGCCGGCATCCACGCCAGGGGTCTGAACCTCGTCTCCGGTTCGACCGGCGGCGGCTACGGCAACCCCGGTGCGCCCGGGTGGTCCGGAAACACCGATCTCCTGATCTCGAACGCGGGCGTCGTCGTGCAGGGCTTCCGCGGCGGAACGAGCCTGTACTGCGTGCTGCCCGAGGTGGGCTCCGGCCTCAACTTCATCGTGCAGAACGCGTTCTGCGACGGGAACGTCGGGGCGAAGTTCATCGTCCAGAACGCCGGCAACCAGTACCTGGGCGTGCGCGGTGCGTGGCACGGCCGGGGGGCCGTGATCGGCCTCGGCGACCAGCGCGGCCGCTGCGCGGGCGGACCACGCGCGGGACGGGTTTGCGTGTTCGGCGCGCACGCCGACGCCAGGATCGGCTGTCCGGACGGCGCGTGCGAAGCGCACCCGGACTTCCGCGCCGGAAGCTCCAACCACTTCGTCGTCGGAGGCGGCTCGCTGCTGCACTCGCAGCTCGGCGCCGACGTAGCGTTCCTGCGCGCGACGGATTCGAAGCGTTGCACGGCCGCAGCCACGCCCGGCTACGGGGCACCCTGCAAGGTCGACACCGACTGCGCGGTCGGCTCGTGCGACTACTTGACGTGGACCAACGGGCTGATCGACGGCGTCCTCCTCTACAACGGTGCGGGCGCGACCGCGTTCGACCTCGCGACCTCGGGTGTCGGGGTGAGCCGGGCCGACGGGTCGTCGATCGCCAGCTGGCTCGTCTCCGGGGTCGGGTTGCAGGGATTCGCGAGGGGCTTCGCGTTCCCACCGCCGGCGCGCTTCTGCACGGGAGGTCTCGGCGCCGCGAGCAACAACGGCACCGCGTGCTCCGTCGATGGCGCGTGCAAGAGCACGTGTCGGGGAGGGACGAGCACCGACGTCGCTTGCAGCACGAACGCGGATTGCCCTGGCGGCTCGTGCGGCGGGACACCGCGCTGCATGGGGCCGATCCACGATCTCACGGTCATCGGCGACGCAGGCGGCGTGACGACGCCGCTGGTGGGCTGGGACTGGGGCTACGGTGACGTATCGGGGCTCAAGGGCCTCACCGCGACCGACGACCAGCCCACGATCGTGCGCATCCGCGCGAGCGAGTCGCTCACCCGTGGCCAGCTCGTGTCGGTCGCCGACTCGATGGACCACGCCGTCGCGCGGACGACGACGGGCGCGCGCGAGCGAGCGGTGGGCGTCGTCCTCGCCGACACCGAGAGCGGGCACCTCGCGAAGGTCCAGACGGCCGGCGTCGGGCCGTGCGTCGCGAGCGCTCCCGGCGGGATCGAGCGCGGGGCCCTGCTCACGCCGTCGGCGACCACCGCGGGGGCGGTGGCGAGCCTCACGACGAAGGGCGATCCGATCGTCGCCACGGCGCTCGAGGCAGCCGCCGCGGGGGCCACGTTCCGCTGCCTCGTCGGGATCCGGTAGGCGTCCCCCCGCGCGAAGCGGCAGCCATGGGCGGAGCCCGGCAGGTACGGCCGCCGAGCTCGGACCGTCGCGGAAGCTTCGCGGTCACGGCGTCAGCGGTCGCCAAGCAGCTCGAGCAGCCGCTCGTCGCTGGCGAGCCCGACGCGGCCCGTCCCACGATCGAGCACCGGGTAGGACACCACGACGCGCAGCTCCGTCCACTCGGGGTGATCCGCCCGCAGAGCCGCCGCGAGCGCCGCCGGAGACGCGAGACGACGCAGCCAGCGGTGCTGCTCGAGGAACGCGGTCGCAGCGTCGCGGGCAGCCGGTGACGGCGCGGTGACCTGCAGCCAGGCGCCCTCCGGCGTCCCGCGGCCGTACACCTCCATCCCGACGAGCCCGAAGCGCGGCGTGGCGTACATGCCCCAGCCGCCGAGCTTCCACGGACTCAAGTCCCAGCGCCACGCGAGTCCGATGTGGACCGCGGGCCACACCGCGAGCAGCAGCAGCGCGCCGTGGACCAGGGATCGTTTCGCGGCGAGCGGCATCAGTAGTACGTGACCTCGGGCAGCACGCCCAGCCGCGACAGCGCCAGCACGACGAGCGCCGCTGCAACCAGCCACCGCGCGGTGCTCTGCCGGTCGCCGTGCGCGAAGAGCAGCAGCAGGCTCGCGAACACGAGACCGAAGAACACCTCGCGCGCGACCACCTCGATGCCTGCGAGCAGCAGCAGCGCGAGCGGCAGCGCGAGCGCGCGGGTGCGCCGCCACACGAGTGCGGGCGCAAGCGCGATCTCTGCGAGCCACGTCGCGTTGGCCAGGCCGAGCAGCGGCGGCGCACCCACGACCCGGTACGGTCCCTCCCCGACCTGACCGGAGAGCGCCGCGATGCGAGCCAGCTCGTCCGCGGGCAGCGTCCAGCCGAGTAGCGTGCGGTAGGTCTCGCTGCCGAGCGAGAAGATCAGGTACTCGCCATTCACCCAGTGGCCGTGTGCGAGCTTCTGCACCCCCGACCAGAACAGGATGATCACGGCGAGCCAGCGCAGCGCACGCAGCTCGAGGAGGGCTTCGTCCGGGTCGTCACGGCGCAGCAGGATCGCCAGCAGGCAGATGTAGAGCTCGAGGTAGGCGTGGTTGCCGCTCGACGGGAACTCGGTCCACAGCAGCACGAGGTGCACGGCCGCGAGCAGGGCGAAGCCGGCTCGGCGCAGCCACGGCGCGGCGAGGATCGCCACGCCGGCGACGGTCGAAACGCCGAGCAGGACGTCGTAGTGCCACCCGAGCATCCCCCACTTGGGGAGCGCGCGCAGCCAGTACTCCGCCACGACGATCAGCACGAAGGCCTGCTCGAAGGCCCGAAGCCGGCGCGCCCGGACCTCGGCCTCGTCCCCGTCGACGCGTGCCGCGATCCGGGCGCCAGGAGTGTCGTGCATGGAAGAGGAAGGGCGCCAGGCGCGCGGCGGAGCCCGCGAGGGCTCGCGCCGCGCGCCGTCGCTCAGGGCTCGCCCCCCGGGCGAACGCCGGTGATCACGCGTCGCCCCCCGGGCGAACGCCGGTGATCACGCGTCGCCCCCCGGGCGAACGCCGCCGCTCACGGATTGCACCCCGGGCACACGCCGGAGCCGACGGGCG
>VGTK01000065.1 GCA_016874715.1 Deltaproteobacteria bacterium
ACCGCTGCGGCCGCCACGACGGCCTGGCGCGCCCCGTCTGCCCGATTCGCGCGCCCGCGTCGCCGGCAACGGCTTGCGGAACGCCGGCGCATCGCTGGCGCGCCGCACGCCCCCGTGTCACAACCGAGCGCAGGATGAGCGGAAAAGGCCAGCACGCACACCACGAATCGGCGCGCCGCTCGCGCCGCCGGCAGATCGTGGCGCTGGTGCTGGTCGCGGCGCTGGGGCTCGGCTGGCTCGCGTGGAACCTGCTGCTGGTCGAGTCCGACGTCGCCACCGTCGCCGAGGAGGCGCAGCAGGTCCCGGCGTCGCCCTGAAGGGCGCCGCGCTCACAGCAGCCCCGCCCGGCGCGCGTGCGCGACGGCGTCGCGGACGCCGTCGGCGAGCGCGACCTGCGCGGTGACGCCGAGGACGCGCCGGGCCTTCGACACGTCGACGGTACGGTCCGCGAGGAAGAAGTCGAGCCCGTCGAACCGGCCCGGCATGGGGTGCAGGCGCCTCGCGATCGCACGCTGCAGCCGCCACGCCCCGGCGAGCGGTGCACGCGGGAAGACCGCCACGCGCGGCGTCGTACCGGCGGCACGAGCGACGATCTCGATCAGGCTGCGTTCGGTCGCCCGCTCCTCGCTGCCGACGAGCAACACGTCCGCGGAGACGCCGTCGAGGCACCATTCGGCGCAGGCATGAAGCAGCGCTGCCGCGTCGTCGACGTGCGTCAGCTGGCAGGGAACGCCGCCGTCGCCGACGATGCGGACACGGCCCCGCGCGACGGCACGGAGGAGCGGCAGCGTCGCACGGTCGCCGGCGCCGTAGAGTGCGGTCGGGCGTGCCAGGACGACGGACGTCCCGCTGCCGGCGACCGCCGCCGCGACCGCATGCTCGCCCGCGAGCTTGCTTGCCTGGTACGCGTTCACCGGGCGTGGCTCCGTGCGCTCGTCGACCGTACCCGTGCGCTGCGGTACGCCGTAGACGGCGGCCGTGCCGCAGTGGACCAGACGCGCGACGCCGGCGCGTACGGTCGCTTCGGCGACACGGCGCGCCCCGACCACGTTGACGCGCTCGAATTCCCGGCGGTGCGATGCGCGCGCAGGCACGAGCCCCGCCAGGTGGAAGACCACCTCCGCACCGGCAACCGCGTCGCGGACGGCGTGCGGATCGGCGACGTCGCCCCGGACGACCCGCTCGACGCGCGCGGCGATCGCGGTCGTGTCCTCGCCGTGCGGGACGAGCGCGGCGATCGCGTGGCCGTCGGACGCGAGCCGCGCGAGGAGACGGGCGCCGAGAAAGCCGGTCGCGCCCGTCAAGCAGACCCGCACGCATGGCTCCGTGACCGGGCTCCGCCAGCCCCGCCCGACCGGCGCGCCCGCACGGCCACCGCGATTCCCCTCTTGCCTCTCCGTGCCAGACCGGATGCGTGCACGTCGGCCTCGACCTCACCGCACTTCTTCCGGAGGCGACCGGAGTGGACGTGTCCCTGCTCGGCCTCGCCCGCGCGTTGCTGCGCGAGGATCGCGACACCGACTACACGCTGTTCGTCAACCGCGAGGACCGTGCGCGCCTCGCCGGCTGGACGGCCGGGGCGCGCGTCCGGGCGCTCTGCTTCCGGCCGCGCGCGGTGCGCCTGGGCTTCCAGCAGCTGCTGCTGCCGGCCGCCGCGGCCGCGCTGCGTCTCGACGTCGTGCATTCGCCGTCGTTCATCATGCCGCTCGCGCGCGGCAGCACGCGCCACGTGCTGACCGTGCACGACCTCACGTCCTTCTCGCTGCCCGATGCGCATGTCCCGCTGCGGCGGAGCGTCACGTACCGCTACGCGGTCGCCACGAGCATCCGCCGTGCCGACGCCGTGACCGTGCCGTCGCGCTTCGTGCGCGCCGAGCTCCCGCAGCGCTTCCCCGACATCCCACCCGAGCGGGTGCACGCCGTCGCGTGGGGCGTCGACGAGGCGTTCCGCGAGCGCCCGCGCGACGAGGCGCGGCTCGCGCTCGCGCATCTGCGGCTGCCCGAGCGCTACGTGCTCTTCGTGGGGACGCTCGAGCCGCGCAAGAACCTGCGCACGCTGCTCGCAGCCTGGCGGCGCCTCGTCCAGGCGGGAAACGCGGCCGGAGATCTGGTCATCGCAGGCAGGCTCGGCTGGGACTTCGCCCCGCTGCTCGAGGAGATGGCGACGCCCGCGCTCGCACGACGGGTGCACCGGCTCGGCTACGTCGCGCAGCACGACCTGCCGGCGCTCTACGCCGCAGCCGACGCCTTCGTGTATCCGTCGCTCGAGGAGGGCTTCGGCTTCCCGCCGCTCGAGGCCATGGCGTGCGGCATCCCGGTCGTCGCCTCGGACCGTTCGGCGCTCGCCGAGAACCTGGCCGGCGCGGCCCTGCTCGTGCCGCCGACGGACGACGTGGCGCTCGCCGCAGCCATCGCCCGCGTCCAGCAGGACGCGGCGCTGCGCGCCGACCTGCGTGATCGCGGGCTCGAACGCGCGGTGTGCTTCCACTGGCGCGCTGCGGCCGACGCCGCACGCCGCTGCTACGCCGCGATCGCCGGCGACTCGTGAGAGCCGGCGCACACCGGAGAACGCGTCACGCATCGTGCGGTCCCCGCCCCGGCCGAGGCTCAGCCGATCTCCTCGAACGCCCGCTGGATCTCGATCGCCTTCCGATGTGCGACCTGCTGCAGCTCGGGCCCGAGATCCGCGACGCGATCGGGGTGATAGAGCTTCATCTGCGCGCGATACGCGTCGCGGATCTCGTCCCGCGTCGCCCCACGGTGCACGCCGAGCACGGCGTAGGGATCCGCCGGCGCCTCGTCGCCGCTCGCCGCCGTGCTCTCGTCCCGCGACGCGCCCGAGGTGTGCGCCCGATCCCCGGGGCCGCGCGCACGCTGCCGAGCCGTGGTGCGCGGCCGCGGCGGCGCCCCGCGGTGGCGCAGCCACCACGTGACACCGAGTGCGACGAGCAGGTCGTCGACGACGCCGAAGAGGCCGGCCGCGTCGGGCAGCAGGTCGATCGGCGAACGCACATACAGTGCGACCGCGAGACACGCCAGCACGATGACCAGCAGGCGGTTCATCGGCGGCCCTGGAGGGGGCTCCGGGTGATCGGCTGCGGTGGGCACACTCGCAGCATGCCTGCCCGATCGCGAGAAGTCACCCGGGGCAGGGCCACGGTGGCGCCTACACCGTGAACCCTCAAGGCTGCGGCGGCGCCGCCGCTCCCTGCCCGGACCGCTGCGTCTTCGCTGCGGGCGCGACGCCCTTCAGAAACCGCAGGAAGTCGCCGTCCGGCGACAGCACGAACGACGTCGAGTCGGGCAGCGCGCGCCGGTAGGCCTCGAGCGTCCGCGTGAGGGAGAACAGCTCCGGGTCGCGGCCGTACGCCTCGGCGTAGATGCGTACCGCCTCCGCGTCACCCTGACCACGGGCGATCTGCGCGTCGCGCTCCGCCTCGGCGAGCAGGACGCGGACGTCCTTGTCCGAGTTCGACGTGATCTTGCGCGCCTCCTCGTCCCCCTCCGCGCGGTACTTCTTCGCGAGACGCTCGCGCTCCGTCCGCATGCGGCCGAAGACGTTCTGCTCGTTCTTCTCGGGGAGGTCGGCCCGCTTGACGCGCACGTCGACGACCTCGATGCCGTAGCCGCGCATCGCCTCGTCGCTCTTCTTCGTGATGTCGGCCATGAGCGCGTCGCGCTTGGTGCTGAGGATCTCGAGCAGCGTCTGGCGGCCGAAGTTCTCGCGCAGGTTCGAGTAGACGATGTCGTCGAGCCGCGACTGCGCCCCCGCTTCGTCGCGCACCGCCTGGTAGTACTGCAGCGGATCGATGATCTTCCAGCGCGTGTAGTTGTCGACCACCAGCTGCTGCTTGTCGCGCGTCAGCAGCTCCTTCGGCGACGCGTCGTACTCGAGCAGCCGGCGGTCGAAGTAGAGCACCGTCTGGATGAACGGGATCTTCATGTAGATCCCCGGCTCGCGCACCGTCCGCACCGGCTCGCCGAGCTGCAGAACGACCGCCTGCATCCAGGTCGGCACGACGAAGAACACGAGGCCCCACGCCGCGACCAGGAGAAAGAGCGTACCGCCGAGGATGGCCCAGCGCCTGTCCATCACAGCTTCTCCACGGCTGCCCCCCCGGCTCCTCAGCGCCCCGGCTCGGGCTCGGCGACGGACTGCGCCGCACGCGGCCGGAGCATCTGGTCGAGCGGCAGGTACGGCACCGTCTTCTCGCCCGCCTTGTCGTCGATGACGATCTTGTCGATGTGCGGCAGGATCTCCTCCATGGCCTCGATGTACAGCCGCTCGCGCGTCACGTCCTTCGCCTTCGAGTACTCGTCGTACAGCGCGACGAAGCGTTGCGCGGCGCCCTGCGCCTCCTGGATCTTCGCCAGCCGGTAGCCATCGGCCTCGTTGAGCATCTGCGCAGCCTGGCCGCGCGCCTTCGGCACGACGTCGTTCGCGTAACCGCGTGCCTCGTTGATCAGGCGCTCGCGGTCCTGCTGCGCGTTGATCACGTCCTTGAAGGCGTCGGAGACCTGATCCGGCGGATCGACGTCCTGCAGCTTGACGGTCTCGATCTTCAGGCCCGAGTCGTAGCCGTCGAGGATCTGCTGGAGCAGCCGCTGCGCCTCGACCTGGATGCGCTCGCGGTCATCGGTGAGGACGTCGTCGATCTTGTTGCTGCCGATCACCTGCCGCATCGCGGCTTCCGAAGCGGCCCGGACGGTCTCGACGGGATCGCGCAGGTTGAACAGGAAGTCCGCGGTCGACTCGGGGTCCGCCTTCACCTTGTACTGCACGATGAACAGCAGCTTGACGATGTTCTCGTCGCCCGTGAGCATGAGGGCTTCGGGGTCGACGTCGCGGTAGCGGGCCGGCGGGCCGACGTCGACGGTGCGGAAGCCGAACTCCTCCTTGCGGATCGCGGTGACCGACGGCTTGAGCACCTCCTCGAACGGCCACGGCAGGTGGTAGCCGGGCCCGGGGCCGACCTGGCGCACGACCTGTCCGAAGCGCAGGACCACGCCGCGCTGGTCGGGTGCCACGACGAAGAAGCCGCTGCCCAGATAGAGCACGGCCGCGATCAGGACGAACGGCCACGGACCGATCGAGCGCCGCGGCGCGGATCCGCCGTTCGCACCGCCGCCCCCCGCGCCGCCGAACATCTTCTCGCGCATCGCCTCGACGAGGTCGCGCACCTCGGCGAGGACGTCGTCTTCGCGGCGCGGCTGCGGTCCTGGGAAGTTGCCGGGCACGCACCAGAGTATGAAGGCGCTGCGTGGGGCGTCAAACGGATCGGCCCCCTTGCGTCGGCGGCGCCGCTCGGGAAAGTCCTTGCGAGCAAGGATGTCCGTGGCCGCCCAAGTCCTCCTCGACGATCGTTCGCTGCCCGATTTCCTGCGCTCGGCCGGCCTCGCGCAGGCCGACGACGCGGTCCTCGTCGAGCCTGCGGGAGACGGCAACATCAACTGGGTGCGCCGCGCCCGCGTGCCGGCCCGCGGCGCGAGCTGGATCGTGAAGCAGGCCCGCCCCACGCTCGAGCGCTTTCCCGAGTACTCGGCGAGCACCGAGCGGATCGTGTTCGAGCGGCGCTGGTTCGAGCTGGCGGGCGCGGTGGACTGCGAGTCGGTCTGCCCGCGCATCCTGCACTTCGACGAGACGCGCCGCGTTCTCGTGCTCGAGGACCTCGGCGATGCCGAGCGCCTCGACCACGCGCTCGCGCGCGGCACCGACGTGTCCGCGGCCCTCGCAGCGGTGGCGCGCCTGCTCGCCGCGGTGCACCGCGCGACGCGCGACCCCGCAATCGCCGCACGCTTCACCAACACGGAGATGCAGACGCTGCACGGCGAGCACGTCTTCCGTTTGCCGTTCGAGCCGAACGACTTCCCGCTCGAGGCGCCGCTGCGCGCGCGCGCCGAGCGCGTCTGGCGGGACGCCGAGCTGGGGGCGATCGCCGCGCGCGCCTACGCGCGCTTCCGCGAGCCGCGGGGCGCGCTGCTGCACGGCGACGTCCAGGCAGGGAACATCCTCGTGCCGGTTGCGGGCGGCGCGAAGCTGCTCGACGCGGAGATCGCACACGTCGGCGACCCCGCATTCGACGTCGGCATGCTGCTCGGGCACGTCCTGCTCGCGGGACTCGCACACGGTGCGCTGGCGCCGGCCGCCGGGGTGGCCCGCGCGACGTGGGCCGCCTACGCCGATGCGGCCGGCGAGCTCGCGCCACCCTTCGCCGACGGCGCGCGCTACGCCGGCATCGAGGTCCTGCGACGCACGATCGGTGCCGCGCGCGTCGCCGCGGTGGCCGACACCGGCGTCGCGCTGGCCGCGGTCGACCTAGCAGCACAGCTGATCCGCACGCCCGCGGCGACGGCCGACGCCCTGACCGGCGATCTGCGCGCGTTCGCGGGCAACAGCGCCGCGCCGCACGGGCGGAGCACCATGACCACGCCGGCCCGCACCGGCGGAGCGCGATGACCGCGGAGCCCCGCACCGGAAGGACGCCATGAGCAAGCCGCGCCGCATCATCCTCGACACCGACATGGGCACCGACGCCGACGACGCCCTCTGTCTCGCGCTGGCGCTCGCCGCCCCCGAGCTGGAGATCGCCGCCGTGACGACGGTGAGCGGCGACACGCGCCGCCGCGCCGCGATCGCGCGCCGGCTGCTCGACCTCGCGGGGCAGCGCGACGTGCCGGTGCACGCCGGACTCGAAGCTCCGCGTCAGCCCTCGGCGAGCTTCCTCTGGCTCGGCGACGAGGGTGACTTCCTGCTCGCCCCCGACGAGCAGGTCGCGGGCATCTCCGGCGAGCCTGCGGTGGACGCGCTGCTCCGCATGCTGCACGCGGAGGACGGCCTCGAGGTCGTCGCGGTCGGGCCGCTCACCAACCTCGCCGCGGCGATCGAGCGCGACCCGGCCGTCGCGTCGCGGATCGCCCGCCTGACGGTCATGGGCGGCCACGTGCGGCGGGTCGCCTACCGCGACCACGAGTTCCCACACGGCGTCGACTACAACCTGTGCTCGGACGGAGCGTCGTCACAGCTCGTGCTGTCCGCCGGCATGCCGCTGCGGCTGGTCACCGCCGACGTCACCCTCGCGACCTGGCTGCGACCGGACGACCTCGTCGCGATCGAGTCCGTCGCGACGCCGTTCCACGCCGCGATCGTGGCCGCCGTGCGCGCCTGGACGCCGCGGATGCGCAGCATCTTCGGCGCCATGGGCGCGCCGATCGGGGCGGACAACGTCGCGTTCCTGCACGATCCGCTGGCGCTGGCTGCCGCCTACGACGAGTCGTTCTGCCGCTTCGAGGACCTCGCGATCGAGCCTGCGCTCGGCGACGGTCCGTTCCGCACCATCGAGCGCCCGGAGCCGGGCGCCGCCACGCGCACGATGCGCTGCGCGACCGCGGTCGACGCCGAGCGCTTCCGGCGCCACTTCGTCGACCGCATCACCAGTTACCGGAGGGAATCACGATGAGGCTGTACACGTACTCGATCGCACCCAACCCGCGTCGCGTCCACGTCTACCTCGCCGAGAAGGGCATCGAGCTGACGCTCGAGACGGTCGACATCGCGACCGCCGCGAACCGCTCGCCCGAGTTCCTGAAGAAGAACCCGCTCGGCGGCCTGCCGGTGCTCGAGCTCGACGACGGCAGCCACCTCACCGAGTCGCTCGCGATCATCGAGTACTTCGAGGAGCTGCACCCGGAGAAGCCGATGATCGGCCGCACGCCGCTCGAGCGCGCCCGGACGCGCGAGGTGGAGCGCATCGCCGAGATCGGCGTCCTCTCCCAGGTCGGCACGATCTTCCAGAACACGAGCCCGCTGTTCGCAGGCCGCGTCAAGCAGTCGGCCGACGCCGCCCAGAACGCGCGCGCGCGGCTCGCGAACAGCCTGACCGTGCTCGACCACAAGATCGGCGACAAGCCGTTCGTGCTGGGCGGCGAGCCCACGATCGCCGACTGCACGCTGTTCGCGGCCCTCAGGTTCGGCGAGTTCGCGGGTGCTCCGCTCGACCCGGGCTTCCGCAAGCTCGCCCGCTGGTACACGGCCTTCGCGCAGCGCCCGAGCGCGCGCGACTGACCTCGGATCGGCTTCGCCGGCAGCGCCAGACGAAGCGGCCGGCCCGCTCAGGCGGGCGCGCTCGCGACGGGTGCGAGGAGGCCGATCGCGGCCTCCAGCCCGGCGTGGCTGCCGAGCAGGACCACGACGTCGCCGGGCGCGAGACGCATCTCCGGGTCGGGATTGACGTGCGGCTCGCCGTCGCGCACCAGCGCGATGATCGACACGCCCGTCCGGTTGCGCAGGTCGAGCTCGCGGATCGAGCCGTCGATCGCCGGCGATCCGCTCTCGATGCGGTAGGTCTCGGTGAGCGTCGCGGCGAGGAGCGCCTGCACGTCGCGCATGCTCTGCCGGGGAAGCTCGAGGCCGCGCAGCATGCCGTAGCGCTCGCCGCGGACCATCTCGACCTGGAGCTGGATGACGTTGCGCGGGACGTGCAGGCGGCGCAGCACGCGCGCGAAGATCTCGACGGAGGTCTCGAACTCCTCCGGGACGACCTCGGTCGCGCCGAGGCGGTAGAGCTCGTCGATCTCGGCGACGTAGCGTGTGCGAACGAGGATCGCCGCGCGCGGGTTCATGTCGCGCGCGAGCGCCGCCATGCGCCGCGTGCCGACCGGGTCCGAGATCGCGATGACGATGATGCTCGCGTGCTCGACGCCGACCGCGTGCAGCACGTCGGGACGCGAGCCGTCACCGAACGTGATCGGCTCTCCCAGCTTCGCGGCCTTCGCCACCGACAGCGCGTTGAACTCGAGAACGCGGTAGCGGACGCCGGTCTCGCGCAGCACGCGAGCGAGGTTCCGGCCGTTGAGCCCGTAGCCGATGATGAGCACGTGGCTCTCGGGCTGCTCCGGACCGGCGGCCGCGCCCGTGCCGCGCGGCCGCCGCCACGACTCGACCGCGAAGCCGATGCGCTCCGCCGGCCCGACGAGAAGCGGGCTCGCGACGAACGACAGCACCGCGGTCGCCACGCAGGTCTCGTACACGGCGGCCGACAGCAGCCCGGCCTCCGACGCGGCGCGCGCGAGCACGAAGGCCAGCTCGCCGACCTGCGCCAGGCAGGCGCCGATGAACAGCGCCATGCGAAACGAGCCCAGAATCGGCGCCACGAGCAGCGTGAGCAGGACGATCTTGAGCGCGATCACGCCGAAGGTCGCGGCGAGGAGCGTCGGCGCGTTCGCCAGCAGGAAGTCGGCGCGCAGAAGCATGCCGATCGAGATGAAGAACAGGCTCGAGAAGATGTCGCGGAACGGCACGATCTCGGCGAACACCTGGTGGCGATGCTCCGACTCCGAGATCACGAGTCCCGCGAGCAGAGCGCCGATCGCGAGCGACAGCCCGAGCTGCTCGGCGAGCCAGGCGGTACCGAGCGAGAACAGCACGACGGTCACGGTGAACAGCTCGCGGATGCGGAGGCTCGCCACCTCGTGCAGGATCCGCGGCAGCACGAAGCGGGCGAGCGCGAAGATGCCGACGAGCACCAGGGTCGCCTTGACGAGCACCCAGACGATCGCGGGCAGGGAGACCGCCTCCGTGGCAGCGAGCACCGGGGTGAGGAGCATCATCGGGACCATGCACAGGTCCTGGAACACCAGCAGGCCAGTCGCGACGCGCCCCTGCGGCGAGTCGATCTGCCCGCGATCGGAGAAGATCTTGAGCGCGACGACGGTGCTCGAGTGCACGGCGATGAACCCGAGCACCACCGCCGATGCCCAGCCGCTTCCCGCCGACCGCGCGAGCCACACGACGAGCCCGCCCATCACGGCGACCTGCGCCGCCCCCGCGAGCATCAGGCGCCCGCCGAGGCTCGCCACACCGCTCAGCGACAGCTCGAGGCCGGTCACGAACAGCAGCAGCACGATGCCGAGCTCGGCGAGGTGCTCGACCTCCTCCGCCGACCCGACGACGGCGAGCCCGTGCGGCCCGAACAGCACGCCCGCGACGAGAAACCCGACGATGCTCGGCACGCGCAACTTCTGCAGCACGAACATGACCGGGAGCGTCGCGGCGAGCAGCAGCACGAGGTCGCGCAGCATCGGGGCGTTCGCCATCGGGCGCTGCCTCTAGCAGCGCGGGCGGTCACCGACGAGCCCGCGCGGCTGGTCCTGCCGCGACGCATGGCATACGACGGAGACGTGGATTCCCTCGCCTTTCGCCCACCGCACACGCTGCCCGGGACGTCGCTCGGTGCGCCGCCCGACGGCGTCGCGAAGATCGGCAACGGCGAGACGCACGCCTTCCTGCTGACGCCGCCGGCGATCGACCCCGCACGCCGCTACCCGCTGATCACCGTGCTGCACGGCGCCGGACGGCAGGACGAGATGCTGTGCAAGGCGTACCGCGGCGAGGCGGCGGCGCGCGACGTGCTCTTCCTCGTGCCGCGCTCGACCGACTACACCTGGGACATCATCGCCGGCGGCAACCGGACGGACCTCGACTTCCTCGAGCAGGTCCACGCCGGCATCTATAAGCGCCTGCCGGTCGACCCCGAGCGTCACGCGCTGATCGGCTACTCCGACGGCGCGAGCTACGCGCTCGCGATCGGGCTCTCGAACCCGCGCCGGTTCCGCGCGGTCATGGGCTGGGCCGCGGGCTTCGTCGCGATCGACCCGCGCTGGGCAGCGCCCGACGACCCGAAGCCCCGCATCCTGCTGCAGCACGGCACGCACGACGTGGTGTTCCCGTTCGAGACCGTCTGCACGCCGAACGTCGAGACGCTACGCGGCATGGGCTACGAGGTCGACCTGCGCGTCGAGCAGGGCGGCATCCACTGGCCGAAGCCCGAGTTCCAGACCATGGCGCTCGACTGGTTCCTCGGTGCCTGAGGCGAGGGGCCGCGCACGGCTCACGCGGCCCGACGCCCGTCAGCCGCGCTTCGCCGCGCGCGCCAGCTCCGCGAAGACGCGCACCAGGTCGGGCAGCTGGTAGTGCGCGTTGAGCCCGCTCGGGTTCGGCAGCGCCCAGACCCGCGCCGCGCCGAGCCGGTGCTCCTGCTCACCGAGCTTCGCCGCCGGACGCTCGAACGCGTGGCGATAGGCCTCGATACCGAGCACCGCGACGAACGCCGGTCGCCGCCGCGCAGCCTTGCGTGCCAGCCGGCGCGCACCGGCGCGCAGCTCGTCCGGGCGGAGCTCGGCCGCGGTCGCGGTCGCACGCTCGACCAGGTTGGTGATGCCGATGCGGTGCTCGACCAGGTCGTCCTCGTCGAACGGCGTCAGGAGGTGCTGCGTGAAGCCCGCCTGGTGCAGGACCTTCCAGAAGCGGTTGCCGGGACGCGCGAAGTGGTGCCGGGTAGCCCCCGAGTAGAGGCCGGGGTTGATGCCGCAGAACAGGACCGCGAGGTCGTCCGCGATCACGTCGGGAACGGTCCGTCCCTCCGCGGCGGCGATCTGCTCGCGGGTGGGACGCCACGGGACGCCGCGCTTCGGTCTGCCCACCACGCGCGAGCCTAGCCGCTCGCGCCGCCGCCCGAAAGGTCGCCGCGCGCGCCCGCCCATGCTCGATCGCGAGCGCCGGACGCGATCCCTTGCTCGATCGCGAGCGCCGGACGCCGGCCCATGCTCGATCGCGCCCGCCGCGACGACGAGCTCGCGTCCGGCCGTGCGGGCTCCCCGCCGGGGCCGAACCGCTTGACCGACGCCCCCGACAGCTGCGCAAGAGGTTCGTCGTGCTGAAGCGAATTCTTCTCGGCGCGCTCGTCGTGCTGCTCCTCGTGGTGGTCGGCGTGGGCGCCCTGCTCCGCTCCGCCCACCGGGCCATCGACGCCGAGCGGGCTCCCCTGCCCGCGGCCGCCGACCTCGCGGCGTTCGTCGACGGCCCGACCTTCGACCTGCCCGTGCGCGCGCGGTGGATCGAGACGGCCACGCAGGCGACGCCGCGCGGCGCGGTGCTCGATCCGGGCGGCGACCCGCAGCCCGACGCCCCCTACGTGATGAGCCACCCGGCGTTCGTCCTGCAGTGGACCGACGGCCGCATCCTGCTCGTCGACGCCGGCATGCGGCGCGACTCGGCGCTCTCGTTCGGCAAGCCGCTCGAGTGGCTCGGCGGCGCCGGCCCGATCGAGCCGCGGCAGACCGCCGCCGATGCGCTCGGCGCCGACCTCGCGCAGGTGAAGGGCATCGTGTTCACCCACCTGCACAGCGACCACGTGGACGGGACGGTGGAGCTCTGCGCGGCGCAGCCGCCGCCCGCCATCGGCGCCTTCATGACCGTCGCACAGGCCGAGCGGCCGAATCACACCACCCGGCCCGGGCTCGACCTGCTCGACGAGGCGACCTGCGTGACGCGGCGCCCGCTCGGCGGCGCAGGGCCGCTCCACCCCGTTCCCGGCTTCCCGGGCGTGGTCGTGATCGACGCCGGCGGCCACACGCCGGGCAGCCAGATCGTCCTGGTGCGGCTCGCCTCTGCGACCGGCATGCGGCTCCTCGCGTTCGCCGGCGACACCGTCAATCATCACGACGGCATCCGCTTCGACGTCCCGAAGCCGTGGGCCTACCGGACGTTCATCGTTCCCGAGTCCGACGAGCGCCAGCAGGAGCTGCGCCGCTTCCTCGGCGCGCTCGAGCGGGAGCGCGGCTTCACCGTGCTCGTCTCGCACGACGAGTCCTCGCTGCTCGCGAGCGGGCTCGCGCAGTAGGCGGCCGCCCGATCCCGGCAGTCGCCGGCGAGCCGGCGGGAGGTCAGTCCGCCACGCGAGCCCTGCCGGACCCCTCGCCGCCGGGCTGCTGCACGTGCTCGTCGTGCTCGCGGTGCCAGATCGACGCGACGACGCCGAGCGCGAGGATCCCCAGGACGGCGGCGAGCACGTAGAGGTTGAAGTGCTCCCCGAGCAGCGCCTTCAGCCAGGTGTGCGCCAGCATCTTGACGCCGACCACCATGAGCACCACGGCGAGCGCGGGCTTCAGGTACCGGAAGCTGTCGATCATCCCAGCGAGCGCGAAGTAGAGGCTTCTCAGGCCGAGGATCGCGAAGACGTTGCTCGTGAAGACGAGGAACGGGTCGGTCGTCACCGCGAAGATCGCCGGGATCGAGTCGACGGCGAAGATGACGTCGGTGAACTCGACCATGACGAGAGCGAGGAACAACGGCGTCGCGAGCAGCGTGCCCGGCGTCGCGGCTGCGACGACGCCGTCCTGCACGCGGTCGGTGCCGGACGTGGCCCCGGCGCGCGACTCGTCGCTGCCGGCGCGCACGAAGAAGTGCTGGCCGTGGTAGCGCTCGGTCACGCGGAAGAGCTTCCGCGTGAGCTTGACGATCGCGTTGTTGCCGGGGTCGGTCTCGTCGTCCTTCAGCAGCAGCATCTTCACCGCCGTGAGGATCAGGAAGCCGCCGAAGATGTAGATGATCCAGGCGAACTCGCGGAGCAGCGCGGCCCCCACCCCGATCATCGCGCCACGCATGACGAGCGCACCCATGATGCCCCAGAAGAGCACCCGGTGCTGGTAGATCGCCGGCACCGCGAAGAAGCCGAACAGCATCGCGATGACGAAGATGTTGTCCACGCTGAGCGACTTCTCGATCAGGTAGCCCGTGAGGTACTTGATCGTCGCCTGCGTGCCGTCGTTGAGGCCCTCCGGGTTGGTCGCGCTGACCGCCATCTGATCGAAGGCGGTGCCGAGCCCGAGCCAGCGGTTCTCGTAGCCGAAGTAGATGAAGACGCTGAAGGACAGGCCGAGCGTGATCCACATGGCGGACCAGCCGAGCGCCTCCTTGACCTTCACGACGTGCGCCGTGCGATGGAACACGCCCAGGTCGAGCGCCAGCATGGCGAGCACGAACGCCACGAAGCCGATCCACATCCAGATCATCTCGGGGAACTCCAAGCGTCGCGAGGGGATCTCTCGGTACCGGACCGACCGGCCGACCCGCGCAGACGGCGCTCCTTCTAGCGGACGGGCCGGCTTCGACAAACAAGGGATCCCGGACGGCCTGCCGTCGCCTCGCAGGAAGCGCGCCGCGGCTCGGAGTCTGTGAATCCATCCCCCTCCCGGCTCGGTCCGGGGATGGATTCACGGGCTCTCAGGCGCCGCGCCCACCCCGCTCGCGCCAGGCGACGATCAGCACGGTCAGCACGGTGAGCGGCAGGACGAACCACGCCATGGTCGCGCCGAACGCCGGCAGCGCGTCGTGCGCCGACGCCGCCAGGACGACGTACGTCGTGTAGGCGACGTAGTAGGCGAGGAACAGCAGGCCTTCCCAGCGCGCGATCCGGTGACCCGAGAAGGCGATCGGCAGGCACGCCACGGCGACCGCGAGCGCGACCGGCAGGTCGAAGCTCAGGACGGCCGGCGCCACGTCGATCCCGCCGCCTGCGATGCCGGAGAGACCGAGCACGGCGAGAACGTTGAAGATGTTGCTGCCGACGACGTTGCCGAGCGCGAGGTCGGCCTGGCCCGCCAGCGCGCTGCGCACGCTCACCGCGAGCTCCGGCGCACTCGTGCCGTAGGCGACGACCGTCAGCCCGACCACGAGCGGCGAGATGCCGACGCCGCGCGCGAGCCTGGAGGCTCCCCGCACGAGCAGCTCCGCGCCGACGATCAGCTGCCCGGTGCCGACGACGAAGAAGACCAGTGACACGCCCCCTCCTCCCGGCCCCCGGCGCTCAGGAGCGCGCGCGGTCCCAAACCATCGAGCTCGGCGCGTCGTCGCCGAGCAGCTCGACCGGGCTGCGCTTGTCGATGTGCCCGATCAGCATCTGGTAGACGCCGTAGCCCACCAGCTCGCGCAGCCGCGGCGAGAACCCCTTCGCGATCTCGCGCGGGATGCCGAGCTGCTGGTTCTCCTGCTGGCGGATGAAGCCCGCGCAGTAGTTCATCGCGATGCCGACGCGGCGCTGGTCGGTGCGGTTCGCGCCGCCGCCGTGCCACAGGCTGCCGTGCCAGATCAGCACGCTGCCCCGCTGCATCACCGCCGGAATGCTGTCGTAGTGCTTGCCGTACTCCGGTGACGAATCCGCGAGGTGCGAGCCGGGGATGATCCGCGTGGCGCCGTTGTCCTCGGTGAAGTCGGTCAGCGCCCACATGGTGTTGCACACCGTGGCGGCGTGCGGCTTCGCGAGCGGCATCAGCTGGTCGTCGGCGTGGATCGGCTGCGCCTTCTCCTCGGGCCCGATCGCGATCGACGACAGCGACGACACGAGGCAGCCCTTGTCGAGCACGCGCTCGACGACGGGCAGGACGTTCTCGTGCACGGGAATCCGCTCGTAGAGCTCGCCGTGCACCAGCAGGTTGTAGATGCGCCAGGTCCGGTGGCCCTCGAAGTCGTTCCTCGCGGGGCGCACGTCGTGCTCGCGCTCGAGCCGCAGGAGGTCCGCGGCGAGCTCGTCGACGAGGTCGGGCTCGATCGCGTTCTCGAGGATGCTGTAGCCGTCGCGCGCGATGCGCTCCTCGTGCTGCCGGATCTGGTCGGGGCTGAGCATGGCCCTGCTCTACCACCTCCCGCAAGCTCGACGCGAGGAAACCGCGGCCGGGTTGTCCCGGCTGGGCCCGATCTGCAAGATGATGCGTTCGAGCCGACCCCGCAGGAGGAGCGAAGAATGGATCATCGTCTCGGCATCGTGCCGTTCTGGAAGGGCTACGACCGCAAGGACGTCCTGAAGGCCTCCCGCCTCGCCGACGACCTCGGCTACCACTCCATCTGGATCCCCGAGGCGTGGTCCTACGAGCAGTTCCAGCTCCTCACCGAGGTCGCGCTCGCGACGAAGAAGCTCAAGCTCGCGACCGGCATCGCCAACGTCTTCAGCCGCTCGGCGGGGCTCCTCGCGATGAGCGCCGCGACGCTCGATGAGATCTCCGAGGGCCGCGCGATCCTCGGCCTCGGCACCAGCGGCAAGAACGTCGTCGAGAACTTCCACGGTGCCAGGTACGAGAAGCCGCTCACGCGCCTCACGGAGACCATCGGCATCTGCAAGGCGCTGTGGCGCGGCGAGCGCCTGACGCCCGAGATGAGCTCGCTGTTCGACGCGCGCCAGTTCAAGCTCGAGATGAAGCCCTTCAAGCCCGACATCCCGGTCTACGTCGCGTCGCTGCAGGACAAGGCGATCCGCGAGATCGGTCGCGTCGCCGACGGCTGGGTGCCGACCTTCTGGCCGTACGCGCACTTCAAGGACGGCATGGCGCTGGTCGCGGAGGGTGCGGTGAAGGCGGGCCGCGATCCGAAGTCGATCGACGTGGCGCCCTTCGTCCCGGTGATCCCGCTGCCCGACGCCGCGATGGCGCGCTCGATGATCAAGCCGACGGTGTCGTTCTACATCGGCGGCATGGGCGTCTACTACCACGCGATGTTCTGCAAGTACGGCTTCGCGGAGAACGCGAACCTGGTGCGCGACCTCTACAACGAGGGCAAGCGGAAGGAGGCCGCGGCGGCCGTGAGCGACGAGCTGATCGACGCGATCGCGATCTGCGGCACGCCCGAGTACTGCCGGGAGAAGCTCGCCGAGTGGCGCGCGGCCGGCATGGGCATGGCGCTGGTCAACCTGCCGCCGGGAGTACCGTTCGAGATGACCGAGATGCTGCTGCGCGGGCTCGCCGCGTGAGCGGGACCGTGAGCACGAGCGACGCGGAGCTGCGCGACCTCGCCGGCGACACGGCGGTCGCGGAGCTGCGCGACCTCGCCGCCGACACGGCGGTCACGAAGCTCCGCGTCGCCCCCGGCTGGTACACGGCGAACGTCTCCGAGCACTGGAACTTCCGCACGCCCTCGGGGGGCGTGCTGATGACCGTCGCGATGCGTGCGATGGCCGAGGAGCTCGGCGATCCACAGCTGCGTCCGATCTCGGCGAACACGCACTTCTGCTCGCCCGTTCCGGCGGGCCCCCTCGAGGTGCGTGTGGAGGTCCTGCGGCACGGCGGGGCGGCGGCGCAGCTGCGCGCGCAGCTGTCGTCGACCAGCATGCCGGGCCCGGGGCTCGAGGTGAGCGCGACGTTCGGCCGCGACCGCGAGGGTGTGGACGTGATCGACGTCGAGCCGCCGGACGTCCTGCCCCCCGACGAGGCTCCCGATGTGACCGAGATGACCGGCACGTCACAGCGCTTCCGCCCGGCGTTCTTCGCGAACTTCGACAATCGCCTCGTTCTCGGTGCCGCGTGGTGGAACGCGGACTGGGAGGCCGGCCCGGCGCGGCTCGCGCGCTGGTTCCGCTACAAGGTGCCGCAGCGCCGCCCCGACGGCACGCTCGACCCGTTCGCGCTGCCGCCGATCGCCGACACGATGCCACCCGCGCTCATCCAGAAGCTGGGACCTGCACACCAGCCGTTCAACGCGCCGAGCCTCGACCTCACCGTGCACTTCCTCGAGAACACCGACGCGGAGTGGCTGCTGGTGGACGTGCGCGCGCGGCGCGCCCGCGCCGGCTACGCGACCGCGAGCGCCGAGATCTGGGACGACCGCCGCCGGCTGCTGGCGTTCGCGACGCAGACGATGATGCTGCGCCGGTTGCCCGACGGCCCGCCGATGCGTCGGTGACCGCGATGGCCGACGCGCGTGATCCGGGCGACTGCACGACCGGCTGCCCGTCGGTCGCGGAGCAGCTCAACGCGAGCTGCCGCTGCATCTCCGTCGACACCGCGGCGCTGGCGCAGCGGCTCGAGTCCCGCGCCGACACGGCGGGCCTCTACGCGTCGATCCGCGAGAACCAGCCGCACCTGTTCGCGACGCTGCCGGTGTTCGTGTCGCGCACGCACGTCGACGCGATGCGCGGGGTGGTCGAGGCGGTCGAGCGCGCGCTCGCCGTACCCGGGGTACGCGACGCGCTGCTCGCGCACGCGCCCGAGATCGCGCGCGTCGACCACGGTCCGCGCGGCGTGTTCCTGGGCTACGACTTCCACCTCGGCCCCGACGGCCCGCGCCTCATCGAGATCAACACGAATGCGGGCGGCGCGTTGCTGAATGCGGCACTCGGGGCCGCGATCGAGGCGTGCTGCCACGAGGTCCACCTGCTCGTGAGCAGCGCGCTCTCGAGCGGTGCGCCGGAGCTCGACGCGTTCGACGGCGAGGTGGTCGCCATGTTTCGCGAGGAGTGGCGCCTCGCGCGCGGCGACGAACCGCTCGCGCGCGTCGCGATCGTCGACGACGAGCCGAGCGCCCAGTACCTGCATCCCGAGTTCCTGCTGTTCCGCCGCCTGTTCGAGCGCGCGGGGCTCGCCGCGGCGGTTGCCGATCCGCGCGAGCTGCGGCACGAGGGCGGCCGTCTGCTGCTCGGCGGCGCCCCGGTGGACCTGGTCTACAACCGCCTCACCGACTTCGCGCTGGCGACCGATGCGAGCGCAGCGCTGCGTTCGGCCTACCTGGCGAACGACGTCGTGCTCACGCCGCACCCGCGCGCGCACGCGCTGCACGCCGACAAGCGCAACCTCGTCGTTCTCGGCGACGCGGACCGCCTTGCCGGGCTCGGCGTCGACGCCAAGACGATCCGCACGCTGACCACCGGCATCCCGCGCACGCAGCTCGTCGACCCCGCGCGAGGCGACGAATGGTGGGCGCAGCGCAAGCGGTGGTTCTTCAAGCCGGTCGACGGGTACGGCGGCAAGGCCGCATACCGCGGCGACAAGCTGACCCGCGGCGCCTGGCAGCAGGTGCTGTCGCGGCCGTACGTCGCGCAGTCGCTGGTGCCGCCCAGTGAGCGCACGTTAAGCTTTACCGGGGAGTTGCGGCAGCTCAAGCTCGACCTCCGCAACTACGTCTACGACGGCCGCGTGCAGCTGGTCGCAGCGCGCCTCTACCAGGGGCAGACGACCAATTTCCGCACCACCGGCGGCGGCTTCGCGCCGGTGTTCACCGAAGCCTTCTAGCGTAGTGTCTCCGAAGTTAGCGCCACATTCTTCGTCCAACCGGCATTGGATACACGTGCCGAGTGGTAAAGGTCGGAAAGGCTGATCGGGAGGTGCTGGAATCGTGGCTCCGCGCGCGCACTGTGCCGCGCGAGCTGGCTGTGCGCGCACACGTCCTGCTGGCCGGAGCCGGCGGAGAGGGCGTTCGCGCGACGGCGGAGCGCCTCAAGGTGTCGATGAACACTGTCACGCCGTGGCGTCGTCGGTATCGCGCCGAAGGCTTGGTAGGCATCCGGACGCGCGCTCGGTCGGGTAGGCCAAAGACGATCACGGCAGCGCAGGAGCAGGCGTCGCTGCGACCATGAAGTCGCCGATGGTCGAGACGCACTGGAGCGCTCGCCGACTCGCGAAGCAGGTCGGTCTGAGCCACGCGACTGTGCACCGGATCTGGTAGAAGCACGGGTTGCAGCCGCACCGAGTCGAGACGTTCAAGTTCGGCGAGGATCTGGAGTTCAGCAGCAAGCTGGCCGACGTCGTGGGGCTCTACCTCGACCCACCGGAGCGGGCGCTGGTGCTGAGCATCGACGAGAAGTCGCAGATCCAGGCGCTGAACCGCACGCAGCCGATCCTCCCGATGCGGCCGGGGCTTCCTGCCCGCATGACGCACGACTACCAGCGCAACGGGACAACGAGCCTGTTTGCGGCGCTCGATGTCGCGAGCGGGAAGGTGCACGGTCGGTGCTACTCGCGGCATGGGCACGTAGTTCATCGAGTTCCTCGACTCGATCGCCAAGCGGTTTCCGCGCCGCGAGGTCCACGTCATCTGCGACAACCACGGAACGCGCAAGCACCCGAAGGTGCGCGACTGGCTGAAGGAGCATTCGCGGTTTCACTTCCACTTCACCCCGACGAGCGCGTCGTGGCTGAACTTGGCCGAACGCTGGTTCGCACTCGTGACGACGCAGGTGATCCGGCGAGGCAGCTTCGACAGCGTGCCGCACCTTGAGCGGGCGATCCGCAAGTACCTTGAAGCCTGGAACCAAGACGCCAAACCATTCACATGGACCGAGACCCCACGGCAGATCCGAAAGAAGATCCACGCCGCGGGTTCTTGTGAGACAGGACACTGGAACGGGCCGCCCCCCCCCGGCGCTCGACTTCCGGGCGGTTTCGGACCATAAATCTTCGGGCATGGCGGACACGAAGAGCATCGACGGCGCGGCAGCGGCCACGGCAAGACGCGCGCCGCGACCGGCGGCACCGGCGCCCGGCCACGGCGGAACCGTTGCTTCGTTGCCGCTCATGGCGCTCGGCGCGCTCGGCATCGTCTATGGCGACATCGGCACCTCGCCGCTCTACGCGCTGCGCAGCTGCTTCGTCGGCGACCGCGCGCTGGCGCCGACGCCGGACAACGTTCTCGGCATCCTGTCGCTGGTCGTCTGGGCGCTGATCGTCGTGGTGTCGGTCAAGTACCTCGCGACGATGCTGCGCGCCGACAACCGGGGCGAGGGCGGCATCCTCGCCCTGCTCGCGCTCGCCGGCAGGCGACGCCACCCGGACCGCGCGGCCCGCGGCGCGCAGACCGCGGCGCTCGGCATCCTCGGCGCGGCCCTGCTCTACGGCGACGGCGTCATCACACCCGCGATCTCGGTGCTGTCGGCGATGGAAGGCCTCAAAGTCGTCACGACGAAGGCCGAGCCGTTCGTCGTTCCCCTGACCGTGGCGATTCTGGCCGGCCTGTTCGCGGTACAGCGCCGCGGCACGGCGCGTGTCGCGAGCGTGTTCGGGCCGGCGATGCTCGTATGGTTCGCCGTGATCGGGGCGCTCGGAGCGAACGCCGTCCTGCACGAGCAGCCGGGGCACCCGTCGGTGTGGAGCGCGCTCGATCCGCGCACGCCGGTCGCGTTTATCGCCGCCGAGGGCGCGACGTCGTTCTTCGTGCTGGGCTCGGTCGTACTCGTGGTCACCGGGGCCGAGGCGCTCTACGCCGACCTCGGCCACTTCGGCGCGAGGCCGATCCGCACCGCCTGGTACCTGGCCGTCTTTCCCGCGCTGGTCCTCAACTACATGGGGCAGGCGGTGCTCATGCTCGAGGGAGGCTCCGCGGCGCGCCACCCCTTCTTCGACCTCGCCCCGTCGTGGGGTCTGCTGCCGCTGGTCGGGCTCTCGACCGTCGCGACGGTGATCGCGTCGCAGGCGCTGATCTCCGGGGCGTTCTCGCTCACGCGCCAGGCGATCGTCCTCGGCTACTTGCCGCCCACGCGCGTCGTGCACACGTCGGAGAAGGAGCCCGGGCAGATCTACGTCCCGCAGGTGAACTGGGCGCTGATGGTCCTGTGCATCCTGATGGTGCTGTTCTTCCGCAGCTCGAACGCGCTCGGCGACGCCTACGGCGTCGCCGTCACCGGCACGATGACGATCACGAGCCTGCTCTTCTTCCGCGTCGCGCGGAACGACTGGCGGTGGGCGTGGCCGCTGGCCGCCGGCGTCACGGCGTTCTTTCTGGTCTTCGACCTCACCTTCCTGTCGGCGAACCTCGCCAAGGTGCTCACCGGCGGCTGGGTGCCCCTGCTGATCGCCGCCGTCGTGTTCACGATCATGACGACGTGGAAGCGCGGCCGCAGCGAGCTCGTCACGCTTCTCGGCCGCATCGAGCAGCCGGTGCACGAGTTTCTCGCGGAGATGCACGCGCTGAGTCCGGTCGTCGTGCCGGGCACGGTAGTCTACCTCGCCGCCAACACGTCAACGATCCCTCGCCCTCTGCAGCGCAACCTGCACATCAACCACGTCCGGCACGAGCGCATCGTCATCCTCGCGATCGACGGCGCGACCGACCCGTTCCTCGACGACGAGGACCGCGTGACGGTGCTCGATCTCGGCGACCAGATCTACCGTATGGTCGCCCTGTTCGGCTTCATGGAGCAGCCCGGCGTCGAGCGCGTCTTCGCCTGCGCCGCGCAGCGCGGGCTCGTGGTCGAGACCAGCCGGACCGACTTCTACGTGCAGCAGGACGTGCTGGCACCCACCGGCAACTTGCCCATGGCACGCTGGCGGAAGCGTCTCTTCACGCTGCTCGTCCGCCTCTCGCGCCCGATGCTCGGGCCGTCCGGACTCCCGGCGCAGCGCGTGATCCTCGTCGGGCAAGAAATCGAGATGTAGCGCGGGTCAGCGCGGCAATCTGGTCGATGTAGCGCGGGTCAGCGCGGCAGCGCGGCAATCTGGTCGAAGTAGCGCGCGAAGGCGATCATGCCGCCACTCGCCTGGCGCCAGTCGAAGTTCTCGTTAGGCGCGTGGTAGCCGTGCTCGGGCAGCGACAGGCCCAGGAAGTAGACGGGCGCCTTCAGGATCTTCTCCATCGACAGCACCGCACCGATCGAGCCGCCCTCGCGGACGAACACGGGCTCGCGCCCGAACGCGGCCTTCATCGCCGCGCGCACGGCGTCGGCGTAGGGACCGGTGGTGCGGCCCTTGTACGCGGGCAGCGCGTGCTCGGGTGCCACGCGGACGTCCGGATTGACGCGCTTCACGTGCTCGCGCACGAGCTTCACGATGCGCGCGGGCTTCATCGCGGGCACGAGGCGGCACGACAGGATCGCGGTCGCCTCGGGCGGGACGACGGTCTTCACGCCCGGCCCCTGATAGCCGCCCGCGACGCCGTGCACCTCGAGCGTCGGCTCGAGCCAGAGGCGCTTCATTACCTCGAGCGCGTCGTTCGAGCGCAGCGAGCGCAGCAGGTGGTCCTTCCGGAAGCCCGCGACGGTGAAACCGCAGTTCTTCAGGTCCTCGAGCTCCGCGCGCGTCGGCTTCTCCACGCCCTCGTAGAAGCCCCTGATCTTCACCCGCCCGGTGCGCGCGTCGAGCATCGACGCCACCACCTCGCAGATCTCGGCGACGGGGTTCCGCGCCGCACCGCCGGTCGTGCCCGAGTGCTGGTCGGTCTCGCCGGTGCGCAGGCTCAGCCGAAAGCCCTGCAGGCCGCGCAGGCCTGCAGGACACGCGGGGCGGCTGCGCGACACCCACACCGTGTCGCTGACGACGATCGACTCCGTCGCGAAGCGCTTGCGGTGCTTGGTGATGGTCGCGGCGAAGTGCGGCGAGCCGATCTCCTCCTCGAGCTCCCAGAGGAAGTTCACGTTGGCCGCGACACCGTGCTCGCGCGCGTAGCGCGCGCCGTAGAGGGCGGCGAGCGCCGGACCCTTGTCGTCGGTCGTGCCGCGCGCCAGATAGCGGTCGCCCTCGATGGTCAGCTTGAACGGGTCGCTGCGCCACTGCGGCTCGTCCGCGGGCTGGACGTCGATGTGGTTGTAGATCGTGACCGTCGGCCGGCGCGGGTCGTCGCCGAGGCGTCCGTGGACGAGGGGGTGGCCGCCGGTCTCGACCACCTCGGCCTCGCCGCCCGCCCAGCGGATCAGCTCGGCCGCGCGTGACGCAGCGCGGCGTACGTCGTCCTTGCGCTTCGAGTCGTTCGAGACGCTCGGGATCTCGACCAGCTCGCGCAGGTGCTTCTCGTAGCTCGCGCGCGACGACGCCGCGTACGCCTTCAGGTCGGAGGCCGAAAGTCCCGGTTCGCTCATCGACCTCTTGTCGCGGCCGAGGCCCGCGAGCGCAAGGGCGATGCGGTTGCCGGTCGAGAGCGGTCGTCGAGACCCCGGATACCGGTCGAGAACGGTCGTCGCGGACCCCGGATACCGGTCGAGAACGGTCGTCGCGGACCCCGGATACCGGTCGAGAACGGTCGTCGCGGACCCCGGATACCGGGCGAGAACGGTCGTCGCGGACCCCGGATACCGGTCGAGAACGGTCGTCGCGGACCCCGGATACCGGTCGAGAACGGTCGTCGCGGACCCCGAAAATCTGGTATCTCGGAGATTCATGGATGCCATCAAGAGCGATTCCGGGGGCGCGGCGCGGGAGGTCGACGTGGTGGTCGTCGGCGCGGGCTTCGCCGGCCTCTACCTGCTGCACGAGCTGCGCCGGCTTGGCTTCTCGAGCGTCGCCCTCGAGGCGGCCGACGACGTCGGCGGCACCTGGTACTGGAACCGCTATCCCGGTGCGCGCTGCGACATCGAGAGCATCGACTACTCCTACAGCTGGGATCCCGACCTGCAGCGCGAGTGGCAGTGGTCCGAGCGCTACGCGACGCAGCCCGAGATCCTGCGCTACCTGGGCCACGTCGCGGACAAGCACGACCTGCGGCGCGACATCCGCTTCTCGACGCGCGTCACCGGCGCCCGCTGGGACGCGGCGGCGCAGCGCTGGAGCGTGCGTACCGACCACGGCGACGAGGTCCGGTGCCGCTTCTACGTGATGGCGACCGGCTGCCTGTCGGTCCCGAAGACGCCCGACGTGCCGGGCCACGAGCGCTTTCGGGGGGCGTCCTACTACACCGGGCGCTGGCCGAAGGAGGGCGTCGACTTCACGGGCAAGCGTGTCGCCGTCATCGGCACGGGGTCGTCCGGCGTGCAGTCGATCCCGATCATCGCACAGCAGGCGAAGGAGCTGACGGTCTTCCAGCGCACGCCGAACTACTCGCGCCCGGCGAAGAACGGTCCCGTGCCGAAGGCGAAGAAGGCGCTCTTCGACGCCGACCCCGCGGGCTACCGCGCGGCCGCGCGCCTCACCGGCGCGGGCGTTCCCGTGGAGAAGCCCGAGCTGCGGGCGTTCCAGGTCTCCGAGGCGGAGAGGCGCGCGAGGTACGAGGAGGCATACCAGTCGGGCGACCTGCTGGTGTTCGGCGCCGCCTACACGGACATCCTGTTCAACGACGCGGCGAACGAGAGCGTGTGCGAGTTCCTGCGCGACAAGATCCGCGCGCTCGTGAAGGACCCGGACACCGCCGAGATGCTCACACCGCGGGACCACTTCTACGGCACCAAGCGTCCGTGCATCGACACGAACTACTTCGAGACCTTCAACCTGCCGCACGTGCGCCTGGTCGACCTGCGCCGCGAGCCGATCCGGACCGTGACGGAGACCGGCATCGACACGAGCGCGCGCTCGTTCGAGTTCGACGCGATCGTGTACGCGACCGGCTTCGACGCGATGACCGGAGCGATCGTCGCGGTCGACGTCGCGGGACGCGACGGGCTCTCGCTGAAGCAGAAGTGGGATCACGGCCCGCGCACCTACCTCGGCGTCATGACCACCGGCTTCCCGAACTTCTTCACGATGACGGGGCCGGGCAGCCCGTCGGTGCTATCGAACATGGCGGTGTCGATCGAGCAGCACGTCGACTGGGTACGCGACTGCCTCGTCCACATGCGGGCCGAGCACCTCGACGTCGTCGAGCCGACGCCGACCGCCGAGGACGCGTGGGTGCAGCACGTCAACGACTGCGCCGACATCACGCTGCTGCCGCGCGCGAACTCCTGGTACATGGGCGCCAACGTCCCCGGGAAGCCGCGCGTGTTCCTGCCGTACATCGGCGGCGTCGAGCGCTACCGCAAGATCTGCGACGACGTGGTCGCACGTGGGTATCTGGGCTTCGCCTTCGCCGGCGGCAGCGGCCGGCGCTGCAACGACGGCGTCGTGCGGCGGCTCCAGCCCGACGCGGAGATCTTCCTCGAGATGCTGACGGAGCTCGGCGCGCCGCGGATCGAGACGCTGTCGGTGGCCGACGCCCGCGCGTTCGCGGCCGCGTCCGGCGCGGCGCAGCCGCCCGGGCCCGCGGTCGGCGAGGTGCGCGACGGCCAGCTCGCGGGCGCGGCCGGTCCGCTGGCGTACCGGCTCTACCGCCCGGCGACACCCGGCCCGCACGGCGTGGTCGCGTACTTCCACGGCGGCGGCTGGGTGCTCGGCGACCCCCAGTCCGACGATCCCTTCTGCCGCTACCTCTGCGTGAAGGCGGACGCGATCGTCGTGTCGGTGAACTACCGCCACGCGCCCGAGGCGCGCTTCCCGGCGGCCGCCGACGATGCGTTCGCGGCCGTGCGCTGGATCGCCGACCACGCGGCCGAGCTGGGCGCCGCACCGGGACGGCTCGCCGTGTGCGGCTGGAGCGCGGGCGGCAACGTCGCCGCGGTCGCGTGCCAGCTGGCGCGCGACGCGGGCGGCCCGCCGATCGCGGGTCAGGTGCTGGTCACGCCGGTGACCGACTGCGACCTCTCGCGCCCCTCCTACGCCCAGAACGGCGAGGGATACTTCCTGACGACGGACCTGATGCGCTGGTTCTGGGATCACTACGCGGACCCCGCGGATCGCACCAGCCCGAAGGCGTCGCCGCTCCGCGCGCCGAGCCTCGCCGGCCTGCCGCCGGCGCTGGTCGTGACCTGCGAGTTCGACCCGCTGCGCGACGAGGGCTCGGCCTATGCGGTCGCCCTCGCGAAGGCGGGCGTCGCGGCGCGCGAGCGGCAGGGCCGCGGCATGATCCACAACTCCGTGCCGGGCGTCGACGTCATGCTGTCGGCCGTCGGCCTGCGCGCCGAGCTCGCGAGCGCGCTGCGCGCGTTCCTCGGTGCGGCCACGCCGCACGCGACGGCCGCACGCCGCGACCCGGCGTCCGCCGCGCACGCCTGAGCCATCGATCCACCAACGACGACCTGCAACGGAGACCGCCATGCCCACCGCACGCGCGAACGGAATCGAGCTCGAGTACGACACCTTCGGCCGGCCCGACGCGGAGCCGCTGCTCCTCGTCATGGGCCTCGGCGCGCAGATGGTCCTCTGGGAGGAGGACTTCTGCGAGCTGCTCGCCGAGCGCGGCCACTTCGTGGTCCGCTTCGACAACCGCGACATCGGCCTGAGCACGAAGATGTCGTCGCACGGCGTGCCGAACGTGCTGCAGATGATGATCGACGCGCAGGCGGGCAAGCCGCTCGCGGCGCCCTACACGCTCGACGACATGGCCGACGATACGGCCGGGCTGCTCGACGCGCTGGAGATCGAGCGCGCGCACGTCTGCGGCGCGTCGATGGGCGGCATGATCGCGCAGACGCTGGCCATCCGGCACCCGGCGCGCGTCAAGAGCCTCACGTCGATCATGTCGACGACCGGCGCGCCGGACCTGCCCGGACCGCGACCGGAAGCCGCGGCGGCCCTGGTGACGCCGATCCCGACCGATCGCGACGGCGCGATCGAGCGCGGCGTCATGGTGTTCCGCACCATCGGCAGCCCGGGCTTCCCGTTCGACGAGGACGGCGTGCGCCGGCGCGCGGCGCTGCAGTACGACCGCTGCCACCACCCCGAGGGCCAGGCGCGGCAGCTCGCGGCGATCCTCGCGCACGGCAGCCGGCGCGAGCGGCTGCGCGACGTGCGCGTGCCGGCGCTGGTGATCCACGGCGCCGACGACCCGCTGGTGCCGGTCGAGGGCGGGCACGACACGGCGACCGCCCTCCCCGATGCGGAGCTGCTGATCATCGAGGGCATGGGGCACGACAACCCGCGCGACGCGTGGCCGCGCGTCGTCGAGCGGATCTGCGCGCTGACCGCGCGCGCCGCGGCGCGCTGAGCGCGGCGCTCGGCGTCGGCGGACTACTCAGCGGCGGCGCTCGGCGTCGGCGGACTTCTCGGCGGCGGCGCTCGGCGTCGGCGGACTTCTCGGCGGCGGCGCTCGGCGTCGGCGGACTTCTCGGCGGCGGCGCTAGGCGTCGGCGGACTTCTCGGCGGCGGCGCTCGG
>VGTK01000066.1 GCA_016874715.1 Deltaproteobacteria bacterium
CGGCCGGCTCGGGACGTGCGGCCGGAGCGTCGGCCGGCTCGGGACGTGCGGCCGGCGGTGCGGCCTCGACGGCGTCGCTCGGCGTCGCGGGTGGCGCAGCGGCGGCGGCAGGCGGCGTGTCCTCGATGGCGGCGGTGGCGGTGAGCTTCGCCGCCTCGTCGACGAGGCTCGGACGGTCGTCGGTGGCGGCGGCCGGGGCGAGCGCCTCCTGCAGCTCGCTGAGGCGCGCGACCAGGTCCGCGTAGTCGTCGTCGCCGTCGCTGCCGGTGCTCTCGATGTCGGCGAGTATGCGGCGCACGGCGTCGACCGTGGCGAGGAGCGTGCTGGTGATGTCGGCGTTCAGCGTGAGGCGACCGTCGCGCAGCCGGCTGAGCAGGTTCTCGCCGACGTGGGCGACGTGCTCGAGCTTGCCGAAGCTGAGGAAGCCGCAGGTGCCCTTGATGGTGTGGATCGTGCGGAAGATGCTCGCCAGGCGATCCTTCGAGGCGGGGTCCTTCTCGAGCGCGACCAGGTCGCGATCGAGCTGGTCCAGCCCCTCGTGGCTCTCCACCAGGAACTCGCGAACGACTTCGTCCAGCTCGTCGACTGCAGCCATGGTCTTTCGTCCTCTTCCGTGCCGTTGCGGTCCCGCCGCGGTGCTGCGGCGCTTTCGCTTCATGCGGCGAACTCGCCCACGACACGGCTCCGCAAGCCGTTGGACAGGCGCGCGATGACGTCGTCCTCGAGCCCGAGCAGCGAGCGGCCGAGCATGATCAGCGCCTCGGCGTCGGGCTTGTCGAAGGTCCCTGCGTAGATCTCCTGGAGCTTCGCGACGCTGTTCGAGAAGCAGACGACGTTGCCGAGCGAGAGGCGCTCGGAGCTGTCGTACTCGGTCGATTCGCGGATCGCGGCGGCGACGGCGTCGGGCAAGCGCCACTTCTCCGCCAGCGCGACGCCGATCGGGCGGTGCACGCCCTGTACGACGGCCAGCCAGGAGTCGGCCGTCAGCTTGAAGCGCGACGTGTCGCTGGCGCGCTCCGCCTCCAGCAGGATCGACGCCGCGATCGGCTTGCCGACGTCGTGCACGAGCCCCGCCAGGTACGCCGCCTCCGCGTCCAGCCCGCCGCCGAGGATCGCCGCGAGGTCGCGCGACAGCAGTGCCACCGCGAGCGAGTGCTCCCACAGCTGCCGCGCCGCGGCCGCGATGCGCTGGTCGCGCGAGCGGAACAGCTGGGCCGCCGACGCGTCGAGGATCAGCGTACGGACGTTCTTCGAGCCGAGCCGCGTCGTCGCCTGGTGGATGGTGACGTGTCCGTCGCCACCCATGGCGGCGCTCGTCGCCTGCCGGAGGAGGCGCGTCGCGAGCACCGGATCGCGCTCGATCAGTCGCGCCACCTCGCGGAGATCCACCTCGTCGTGGCGCAGCAGCTCGAGGCACTTGCTGGCCAACTCCGGCAGACTCGGGACGACGAGGGTGTCGTTCTCGACCCGTTTGAGAATGATGCCGCGCAGGACATCGAGAAGCGTGTCGCTGCCCACCTTGACGTCTCTTTCGTGATGCGGACGTTCTTGTGCGTGCGCGTCCAGCGGATCCGTCCTAGCCGACGGCCTCGAACGGGATCTTCGAGGTCTCGGCGAGGCCCGACAGGAGCGAGGCCAGGTCCGGCGTGCCGCGCAGCTTGACGTCGAGGCCGAGCCGCGAGGCTTCCTGGGCGACGTCGACCATGAGCTTGATCGCGCGCTCCGGGCGGAGCGGCATCTTGACGGTGTCGAGCTCGACGTTGTCGAAGCACGCCTCGGCGATCTTCAGCATGTCGGCGCGTACGCGCTGCGCGAGCTTCGAGTAGTAGCGGTCGAGGCCCTCCTCGCGGCCGGTGTAGGCGCTGACGCGCATCGAGCTGCCCTCGACGATCAGGATCTCGCTGGTGTCGAAGTAGGTCGCGACGAGGTCGTCGACGAGATCCTGGGTGAGCGGCTTGAAGAGGACGCCGTCGTAGCCCTCGCGCCTGGCGTCCTCGAGCGCGTTGTCGGCGGAGCGCAGGCAGAGCGAGATCATCGTGGCGCGGGGCTGGAGGGCGCGCATCTGGTTCATGAGCGCCGCGCTGTTGACGTCGGGGATCTGGTTGTCGACGACGACTAGGCGGTAGACGCGCTCGCGCACGCGCTGCAGGGCGTCCTGTGCGGACGAGCAGGCGTCCATCGAGATGTTCTCGGGGAGCAGCGAGCGCATGCGCTTGTGGACGTTGTCCATGTCGTCGGCGAGGAAGACGTCGACGAAGCGGCGCGCGCCGGGCTCGCCGGCAGCATCGCTGGCAGCCGGCTCGGCCGGTGCGGCGGCGGCGCCCATGGCGGCGGCGACGGAGACCGACGCGGCGGCGCCGCCGCCGCCGAGGTCCTTCAGGACCTTGGCGACCTTGGCCTTGAGCTCCTCGGGCTTGAAGGGCTTGAGGATGTAGTCCTCGATGCCGAGCTTCATGACCTCGCCGACGATGGAGCGCTTGGCCTCGGAGGTGAGCATGAGGACGGGCGTGTTGTTGCCGGCCTCGCGCATCTTCGCGAGCATGGTGGGCCCGTCCATCTCGGGCATGGTGACGTCGAGCAGGACGAGGTCGTAGATGACCTCGTCGAGCTTCTCGAGGCCCTTGATGCCGTCCTCGGCCTCGTCGGCCTCGACGCCCCACTCGGCAAGCTGGCGGACCACGATGCTGCGCACGGCCCGGCTGTCGTCCACTGTCAGAACGCGTGCCATGGTTACCTCAACAAAGTCTGGTTGCGACGGCGAGAACCAGGTTGAGCTGGCCCGCCCGCAGGTAGTGCTGCGACCATCTGCCATCGGCGCGGTGCAGGATGTCGGTCCCGCGCATCGCCGGCAGCCCGAGGGCCTGATCGATGCGCATCGCGGACTTCAGGAGCCCGGCGGTCATGTTGACCAGCTCGCACAGCGTGTCCGCCATCATCGCGTCGTCGACCACATCCGTCTTCGCGGCGAACATGGTCGCGCTCAGCGTGCGGCAGCAGGCGTCGTCCGCGGCGACGGCCACGGTGAGCGGCGTCCCGCCGGCGATGGGCAGGGCCGCCGTCCGCCAGTCCGGACCGATCTCCGATTGCGGATGTGCCGCCTCGGTGAACGTGAGCCCGAGCACGGGCTCGGTCACCTGGGAGACGATCCGGGCCATCTCGGCCGTTTCGAGTCGATTCACCTGCGCTCCTGATCACGCCCGCGCCGGGGATGTCCCGGCGGTCGGATCCGCTGGCGGTTGCGCGTCCGCCGTTGCCCGCAGATCGACTTCCTGGCCACGGCACTTAAGGGCGCGTTCGCGATACCCCGCAGGTGCGGCGTGCGGTGGTTGCCCGGCGCGGACGCCCGGGCGCGTGGCGGGTGGTCGCCCTGCGGCGCAGGGCTCGGCGCGATTCCGCAAGGCGTCGCGCGATCGTGGGGACGGGCCGGCCGCGAGCCGCGCGCCTATGTTTGACGACGGCTGCGCGCTCTACATGCTGCGTCCCGACCGGCACGTGGCGTTCCGCGCCGACCGTCACGACGGTGCGGCGCTCGAGCGCTGGCTCGAGCGCGTTGTGCTGCCGCTCGAGGCGCGCTGAGGGGACCCCGGTCCTGGCGCGCGGCCGTGCGGACGCAGGCGGACGTCCTAACCGGCCTCGCCGACCACGATGGATGAACCGGCACGGCCGATTCATCTGACACGCGTCGGCCGCGCACCGCGCGGACACGTTGCGACGGGCCCGGAGCCGGGGTAGTGGGCCGGGCCGTACCCGCGCACGCCGACGACCCGGAGGCATCGCATGATCCGCCCCACCCATTCGCACAGCCTGCTCCTCGCCCCGCTAGCGGCGGTGCTGCTCCTCGCGTCGGGCTGCGCCGACTCCGGCAGCAGCGTCGGCAAGGTTCCGGCGCCGCCGACCGCGGCCTGGGAGTCCGGCGTGCCGCTCGCCGCGGAGCCGCAGCACGCGGGCGATCCCGAGCGCGGCCGCCACGCGCTGCTGCACGCGGGCTTCATGACCTGCGGCATCCCGTACAAGCTGTGGGGAGACACGCCGGTCGGACGCCTGATCTCGGGCTCGTTCGGCGGCCCTGCCGACGCGCCACGCATCCCCGGACGCGAGGGGCTCAACACCGACCTGCCGTACTTCCTGACCGCGTTCACCACGACCGACGGCGTCGACGTCGTGAACGCCAACTGCCTGATGTGCCACGGCGGCTACGCGAACGGCGAGCTGGTGATCGGGCTCGGCAACGCGAACGCGGACTTCACGCGCGGCACGGGCGGCGGCATCGGCACGTTTCCGACCTCGGTGCTCGACGCGCTCGGGCTGAGCGACGGCGAGAAGGGCCAGCTCGAGAAGATGCTGCAGCGCGGAGCGGTGCTCGGACCCGAGACCGTGATGCGCACGATCGGCATGAACCCGGCCGAGACGATCGCGGTCATCCTGATGGTGCACCACGATCGCGAGACGCTCGCCTGGAGCGACGAGCCGCTGACGCCGCTCGTCGGGCGCGACGCGGACGGCGCGCCGATCGCGAACCCGGTGATCACGTCGGATCCACCGCCGTGGTGGCGCGTGCACAAGAAGAACGCGCTCTTCTACAACGGCATGGCGCGCGGCGATCACCGCGGCACGATGATGCTCGCGACCTCGGTGTGCGTCGACAACCTCGACCAGGCGGCGCGCGTCGACGAGTGGTTCAAGGACATCCAGGCCTTCGTCGCGTCGGTGCGCGCGCCGCGCTACCCGCACACGATCGATCCCGCGCGCGCCAGGGACGGCAAGGCGATCTTCGGCGCCAGCTGCGCGCCGTGCCACGGCACCTACGCGGACGACCCGCTCGACGACGAGAACGACTTCTACCCGAACCTGCTGATCCCGCTCGACGTGATCGGGACCGACCCGGTCGTCGCGAACGCGGGCGTCGTCCACGCTCCGGAGCTCGTCGACTGGTACAACGCCTCGTTCTACGGCGAGATCACGCGCATGGTGCCGAACGATCCGTTCCCCGGCTACATGCCGCCGCCGCTCGACGGCATCTGGGCGACCGCGCCCTACCTGCACAACGGCTCGGTGCCGACCGTCGAGCTGGTGCTGAACAGCAGGGCGCGTCCGGCCGTCTGGCGGCGCGTCGACCTCGACAGCCGCAACTTCGACGAGGACGCGCTGGGCTGGCCGTTCGAGGCGCTCGACTACCGTCAGGCGGAAGCGCCCGAGGACGAGCGCCGGATGATCTACGACACCGGCTACTGGAGCCAGTCGAACACCGGCCACACCTTCGGCGACCACCTGACGGACGCGCAGCGGCGCGCGGTGATCGAGTACCTGAAGACGTTGTGAGCCGCGCGCTCACTCCGCCGGGTCGATCGCGGGCCGCGGCAGGGTGTGCGATGCCCCGGAGCGCAGCTCGGCGAGCCGCGGCGCGATCGGAAACCGCCGCTGCAGCGCGACCACCGCGAAGAACGCGAGCAGCCGGAGCCGCGTCGCGAGCGACGGCCGCCAGTTGCCGGCGAGCACCGTCAGCACGGCCTCCCGGATGCCGAGCGGCGTGTCGGAGACGAAGAACACGTCGCGGAACGCGGGATCGTAGAAGCCGGTCGCGAAGCGACGGAACCAGCGGTAGCGGCGCGCGACGAGGCGCTCGTAGCCGCGGAAGCGCGCGTGCGAGACGTCGTCGGCCGCGAGTGCTGCGTGCAGCGCGTCGCCGGCGTCGATGCCGGCCTGCATCGCGAGCAGGACGCCGGTCGAGAAGATCGGGTCGAGAAACGCGGCCGCGTCGCCGGCGATCAGCCAGCGATCGCCTGCGTACGCGCGCGACTCGTACGAGTAGTCCGCGTCGAAGCGCACCTCCGAGACGCGGCGTGCGTTCGCGAGCAGCGCCGCGGTGGCCGGCGTCTCGTGCACGCAGCGGTCGAGCGCGTCGTCGAGCGACGCGCCGGCGCGTGCGGCGTGCACCGCCTTCGGCAGCACGACGCCGACGCTGGTGATCGTCTCCGAGACCGGGATCAGCCAGAACCAGCCGCGGTCGGGACGGGTCACCATGCGGATGTCGCCGGCGCGGCGGCCCGGTCGTCGCGGCACGCCCTCGTACCACGCGTGCAGCGCGACGTTCTGCAGCAGCGGGTCGTAGCGCCGCTGCGTGACACGGCGGGCGAGCATGCCGGCGCGGCCCGACGCATCGACGACGGCGGCCGCTCGCACGGTGCGCTCGCCGTCGCGGCCGGTGTGGCGGACGGCCACGTGGTCCGGCGCGAACGCCACGTCGAGGCAGGTCGTGTCCTGCAGGACGGTCGCGCCCGAGTGCGCGGCGTGCTCGAGCACCAGCTGGTCGAACTCCGCGCGCGTCACCTGGTACGTCTGCGGACGCGGCGTCTCGGGGGCCGACGCGAAGTCCGCGTACTTCTCGGCCGAGCCGTCGCTGCTGGTGAAGCTCGCGCCCCACTTCTCGACGAAGTCGCCCTGCGCGACGAGACCGTCGATCCCCAGCTCCTGGAAGACCTCGTCGGTCCAAGGCACCTGGGACTCGCCGATGTGGAAGCGCGGGAAGACCTCGCGCTCGAGGACCAGCACGGAGCGCCCGCGGCGTGCGAGCCGGATGGCCGTGGCCGCGCCGGCGGGTCCGCCGCCGATGACGACGACGTCGAAGTCGCGGGATGGGGGGATGGGGACTGCTCGCATACTCGTCTCTCTCTTCGAGAGGGTCGAGCGGGTGACAAGGCGCGTTCCCGGACGCCCCGGTGGTCCGCCCGACCTTGCGCGCGCGCCACGTCGTGCGCGTGCGTCGGGTCCCGGGGGCTCGCCCGCACGCGCCGACGCCCGACAACCCAAGGCTTCGCGGTTGGCGCGTCCCTTGCGACAGGGCGGGCCACCCGCGCGCACCCCGTCCCGTCCCGCCCCGCAGCGACCTCCGGAGAGCCAGCCCCATGATTCCGACCCCCGTCCGTCCCTTCCGCACCCCGCGGCGGCGCCCGCGTCTCGTGCGTGTCGCGACGCTGCTGGCAGCCGCCGGCGTGCTCGGCGTCGGCTCCGCCGACGTCGCACTGGCCGACTGGCCGTGCCCGGATCCGCCGCCGACCTGCCTCGGGCGTCGCGCCACGCTGTGCGGCACGCCCGGCAACGATACCATCCTCGGCTCCGCCGCCGACGATGTGGTGGTGGGCTCGGGTGGCAACGACACCATCCGCGCCCGCGGCGGCAACGACGTGCTGTGCGGAAACATTGGCGACGACAAGCTGTTCGGATCCAACGGCGACGACGTGCTGTCGGGTGACGAAGGCGCGGACGAGCTGCACGGCGGTACGGGCGGGGACATCCTGCGCGGTGGCCAGGGCTCCGACTTCCTCGACGGGGGCGGCGGTGACGACGTCGTGCGCGGTGGCCGCGGCACGGACACCTGCGACGGCGGCATGAGCCTCGGCGACGTCGACAAGGGCGACTGCGAGACCACCCTGCGCATTCCCCGAGCGGTCCGCGTCGCGGTCCCCTTCGGACGAGGCGCCCTCCGGCCGATGCTCCACGGACGAGCGTGAATCGGCGCGCGGACGTGTTACACAGTGCGGTCAACGCTCGGACCAAAAGGGGAACATCGGCATGAAGCGCACGGGCACGAGGATCGGACGGGTGATGGCGGCGGTCGCGCTCGCCGGCGTGGCCTTCGGCTGCGCCGCGATCCGCAAGGACGAGGCGCAGCGTACGGAGGACCTGCTGGTCGCGTCGGGCTTCAAGGCGAGGCCGGCCGACACGCCGGAGAAGCTCGCGCAGCTCAAGGCGCTGCCGCCGCTGCGCATGGAGATGCGCAGCCAGGACGGCCAGGTCGGCTACAGCTACGCCGATCCGTACAACTGCAAGTGCCTCTACGTCGGCGGCCCGTCGCAGTACGTCGAGTACCGCAAGCTCGCGCTCAGGCAGCAGCTCGCGATGGACCAGATGGAGGCCGCCGAGGCCGAGGAGGACGCGGCGCTCAACTGGGGAATGTGGGGCGGCTTCGGCCCCTGGTACTGAGCCGTCGCACTTCGCCCCGAACCGCCTTGTGACGGCCCGGGGGCGCTGAAATAGGTCGGGCGATGGGCTGCCCGTCGCCCGCAGGAGTCCGGGTCGCGATGACGGCCGACCACGGTCGGACGCCGCCGCCCGGGCCGGACCTCCTGTCGACGGTCGTCCACCTGGGCGATGCGGCCCTCGCGGTCTACGACCGGGGTCTCGTCCTCCGCTGGGCGAACGAGGCCTACGCGCGCCTGCTCGGCCGGGACCGGGCCACGCTGCCCGGGACGCGCCTCGCGGATCGGGTGGGTCCGCGCGCGTACGGGGTGATCGCGGCCGCGCTGCGCGACGCCGCACCGGACTCCCCCGTGGAGACCGTCGTGGAGATCGACCGACCCGACGCCACGGGCCGCGTGCTGCGCGTGCGCAACGCCTGGGCCGGCGACGGCGACGGGACTCTCCCGGGCTGGGTGCAGACGGTCCGCGACGTCACGGTGGAGCGCCAGACCGAGCCCGCCGCCCGCCTCGCCGCCATCGTCGAGAGCAGCGACGACGCCATCGTCGGCAAGACCCTCGACGGCATCGTGACCAGCTGGAACGACGGCGCGCGGCGCATCTTCGGCTACGCGGCCGACGAGATGATCGGCCAGCCGATCCGCCGCATCATGCCGCCCGACCGCGTCGCCGACATGCACCGCATCCTCGGCAGGGTCCGCGCCGGCGAGCGCGTCGAGCACTTCGAGACCGAGCGCGTGCGCAAGGACGGGACGCGCATCCACGTGTCGCTGACCGTGTCCCCGATCCGCGACGCCTCGGGACGCATCGTCGGCGCCTCGAAGATCGCGCGCGACGTGACCGAGCGCCGCCGGGCCGAGAGCGAGATGGCCGCGTTCGCGCTCGACGACGCGCGGCTCTACGAGGCCGAGCGGCACGCGCGCGCCGATGCGGAAGCCGCGAGCCGCGCGAAGGACGACCTGTTCTCGGTCGTGTCGCACGAGCTGCGCACGCCGCTCACGTCGATGCTCGGCTGGGTCGCGGTGCTGCGGCAGGGCAAGCTCGATCCCGACGGCGTGCGTCGCGCGCTCGACACCATCGAGCGCAACGGCCGCGCGCAGGGCGAGCTGATCGACGACCTGCTCGACGTCTCGCGCATCGTCGCCGGCACGATGAAGCTGGAGCCCGAGCGCCTCGACCTGCGCAGCGCGTGCGAGGCCGCGGTGGACGCCCTGCGGCCCGACGCGAGCGCGAAGGGCGTGCACCTCGTGGCCGACCTCGGCACGTCCGCGACGGTCGTCGGCGACCCGATCCGCCTGCGGCAGGTGGTGTCGAACCTGGTCGCCAACGCGATCAGGTTCACGCCGGCGCGCGGGCACGTGCGGGTGTCGCTCGCCACGCACGAAGACGCCGCCGAGATCGTCGTCCGCGACGACGGCGTCGGCATCGCCCCGGAGTTCCTGCCGTTCGTCTTCGAGCCGTTCCGGCAGTCCGTGGACGTGCGCAGGAGGAAGTGCGCCGGTCTCGGCCTCGGCCCGACCATCGTCAAGAACCTCGTCGGGCAGCAGGGCGGCGCCGTCGCGGCGGCGAGCGACGGGCCGGACTGCGGCGCCGTCTTCACCGTCAGGCTGCCGCTCGCCGGCGTCGAGTGTCATCCTGCGGGCAGCGGCCCGTCCACCGTGGAGCGTGCATCGACCGAGTGAGCGCGTGCCGGATCGCCCCGTTCGCCCCGCAGAGGCCGGCCGCCCAGCGCGCCCAGGGGCTCGACATCCGGGAATCCTGCTCGTCGAGGACGACGACGACATCCGCGACGCGATGGCGATCTTCCTCGCGGCCGAGGGCTACGAGGTCGTGCAGGCGCGCGACGGCGAGGACGCGCTCTGCAAGCTGCGCGCGTCGTCCGGACGGATCCGCCTCGTGCTGCTGGACCTCTTCATGCCGGTGAAGAACGGCTGGGAGTTCCGCGCGGAGCAGATGGCCGACCCGGCGATCGCCGGCGTGCCGGTGGTCGTCCTGAGCGCCGACCGCCACGCGGAGAAGAAGGCGGCCGCGCTGGGCGCCCTCGCTTACCTGGTGCAGCCGGTCGACTTCGACCGGCGGCTCGGCACGCTCGCCGCGTGCTGCGCACGTTCTCTGCCGCATGACGCGCCGCGCGCCGACGCGAGCGGCGACTCGTTCAGGGAACCGAACGGCACTTGAGTCCTTGCGCCGGGGTTGTCACGGTGTCCGCCATGCTCGACACCCTGATTCGCAACGGCACCGTCGTCGACGGCACCGGCGCGCCCGGCGTGCGCGCGGACGTCGCCATCCAGGACGGCCGCGTGGTCACGATCGGCCGGGTCACCGAGTCGGCACGGCGCACCATCGACGCCGACGGCCTCGTGATCGCGCCGGGCTTCATCGACCCGCACACGCACTACGACGCGCAGCTCTTCTGGGATCCGTTCGCGAGCCCGTCGAACCTGCACGGGGTGACGACGATCATCGGCGGCAACTGCGGCTTCACCCTGGCCCCGCTGGGCGAGAACGACGCCGACTACATCCGCCGCATGATGGCCAAGGTCGAGGGCATGCCGCTCGCGGCGCTCGAGAACGGCATCGACTGGAAGTGGTCGTCGTTCGCCGAGTACCTGGGTGCGCTCGACGGCCGGGTCGGCGTCAATGCCGGATTTCTCGTCGGGCACTGCGCGCTGCGCCGCAAGGTGATGGGCGAGGCCGCCGGCGGAACCGCGACGCTCGACCAGACCGTGCAGATGGTGCGGCTGCTCGACGAGTGCCTCGCCGCGGGCGGCCTCGGCTTCTCGTCGTCGCAGGCGTTCACGCACGTCGACGGCGACGACGCGCCCGTGCCGTCGCGCAACGCGTCCCGCGAGGAGACGCTGGCGCTCGCGGCCGCCGTCCGGAAGCACCCCGGCACGACGCTCGAGTTCATCATCGACGGGTGTCTCAACGGCTTCCAGGACGGCGAGATCGGTTTCATGATCGCGATGTCGCTCGCCGCGAACCGGCCGCTCAACTGGAACGTCATGCAGGTGAGCTCGACCAACCGCGCGAAGCACGAGCACCAGCTGTCCGCCGGGTCGAAGGCCAGGGCGGCCGGCGCGAAGATCGTCGCGCTCACGATGCCGACGCTGGTCGGGCTCAAGATGAGCTTCCTCGACTACTGCGCGCTGAACTCGATCCCCGAGTGGGGACCGATCCTGGCGCTGCCGGTGCCCGAGCGCATCGCCAGGCTGAAGGACCCGGCCGTCCGGGAGCGCATGCGCGAGGGCGGGCGCCGTCCCGAGGCCGGCGTGTTCGGTGCGCTCGCGAAGGGCGAGCGCTTCCAGGTCGGCGAGACGTTCGCGCCGCAGAACCGCGACTTCGCGCACCGCAAGGTCTCGGACATCGCCGCCGAGATCGGCAAGAACCCGTTCGACACGCTGCTCGACATCGTGGTCGCCGACGAGCTGCGGACCGCGCTGTGGCCCCTGCCCACGGACGACGACGTCGACTCGTGGAAGCTCCGCGTCGAGGTGTGGCGCGACGAGCGCGCGATGATCGGCGGCTCCGACGCCGGCGCGCACCTCGACCGCATGTGCGGCTCGGGCTACCCGACGGCGTTCCTGGGCGAGGTGGTGCGCGACCGCCAGCTGCTGCCGCTCGAGGAGGCGGTGCACATGATGACCGGCGTTCCGGCGGCGCTGTTCGGTCTGCGCGACCGCGGCCGCATCGCGCCGGGCGCCTGCGCGGACCTCGTGCTGTTCGACCCGAAGACCGTCGGCAGCGGCACCATCCAGACGCGCGCCGACCTGCCCGGAGGCACCGAGCGCATGTTCTGCGAGGCGAAGGGCGTGTCGCGCGTCCTGGTGAACGGCCGCGACATCGTCGTGGACGGGAAGGAGACCGGCGACACGCCCGGCCGCATCCTCCGCTCCGGCCGCGACACCGACACCGTCACGGTGCCGGGCGGCTGACGCCGGCGAACCCCGGACGGATCCGCACGCCACCGGCGCCGCACGCGCGTTCTCCGCTTGTGCGGCGATTTCCGGGCGATACCATCGCAAGGTTTGGTCCCGGATCCGCCTTTCTCGCCGCCTGACGGGCCCCCGCCCGACGGCGGAGCTGCGCCGCCCGGCCGCCGCCGGCGCTGGGGACGGCGGACCGTCTTCTGGCTGACGGTCGTCGGGCTCGTGGTCGCCGCGCGGCTCGCGCTGCCGATCGTGCTCGCGCCGATGGTCGAGGACCGGCTGTCGCGCGTGCTCGGCGCGAACGTCGTGGTCGGCGACATGACCTTCTCACCGATCGACGCCGTGCTCACGCTGCACGACGTGCGCGTGCGCGAGCTCGGCCGCGCGGACGGCCCGCCCGCGCTGAAGGCGCGCCGCATCCGGGCCGACCTGCAGTGGCTGCCGCTCATGCACCGCGCGCTGGTGGTGCGCGAGCTCGGCCTCGAGTCGGCGATGGTGGACGTCGCACGCCTCTCCGAGGGCGGGGTCGAGCTCGCGCGGCTCCTCGAGAGCGATCCGGCGACGCCGATCGCGCCCGGCTGGAGCTTCGAGCTCGGCCGCGTCGCCATGAACGACGCGCGCCTCCGCCTGCCGGGCTCCTTCGACGGCGGCACCGAGGCGATCGAGGTCGGCGTCCGCGAGGCGCAGTTCGCGACCCAGCCGCGGCGCGTGAGCGCCTTCGGCCGCGCGCCGAACCTGCGCATCGATGCGGTGCTCGACGGCGGCCGGATCCGCGTCGACGGCAGCTCCGACGTGGGCGACAACGGACTCGTGGTGAACGCGCTGCTGCGCGCCAGGGACGTCCCGGTGTCGCGCCTGAAGCGCTTCCTGCCCGAGACCGGACTCACCGACGTGGTCGGGCTGCTGTCGGGACAGCTCCACTACCAGCGCGATCCCGGCCGTCGCGACCGTGCGTCGGGCCGGCTGTCGATCCGCCGGTTCGCGGTCGGCGTCGCGTCGATCGAGGAGTCCGCGCTGACGGTGCGCCGGACGGAGATCGACGTCGACGCGATCGACCTGCTCGGAGGGCGCGTGATCGCCGACAGCGTCACGCTGCACGGTGCGCGCATCGCGGGACGCGCCGACGTGAGCGACCCGCTGCCGCTGTTCACGGGACTGCTCGCGACGCCCGAGCCGGTGCGCGGAGCGGCGGCGAAGCCGCGCGCCGGCAAGGAGCCGCCGGCGTGGACGTGGCGCGTCGGCAAGCTGACCGCGCCGCGCGCGCAGGTGCGGGTGCCGCGCGGCGACGGCAGCGTGGCGGTCTTGCCCGCCAGCCTTTCGGCCGACGACCTCGGCCCGGCGGCGTACTGGTCGCCGCTGCGCGCCTCGCTGCGCTACGGTCCGGTCGGCGCGACCTTCGACGGCACGACGCGCATCGGACGCGGGCTGTCGATCGCCGGCCACCTGATCGCGAACGACATCGACGTGCCCTCGGCGGTGCGCGCGTCGGACGTCGCGTGGGCCGACCTCGTGCAGGCCGGGCGCGCGTCGGTCGACCTCGAGGTCGAGATCGAGCCGCGCGTCGCCAAGGACGAGCCGCCGGTCGCGGTGAAGGGCGCGATCCGCATCGCCGACCTCTGGGTCGCGGCGCCGGACCCGGGCATGTTCGCGGTCGGCGCGGCGAGGCTCGACGTCAAGCTCAAGCACGTGCGTCCGGCGATGGAGAAGCGCGGCAAGCTCGAGCCGGCGCAGATCGCGTTCTCGGATGCGGTGATGCGCACGTCCTACGTCCAGCTCGTGCGCCACCCCGACCACGGCTGGGTGCTGCCGCCGTTCCCCGCGGAGCTGTTCGCAGCGTCCGGCGACATGCGGCCGTCGGCGTTCGCGCCGCCGACTCCAGCTCCGTCGCCCTCGTCGACGCCGACGCCGGCCGCGAGCGCCGGTGCGGACGCGGCGGCCGACGCCCCGCCGACCGAGATCCTGCTCGATGCGCTGCGCGCGTCGAGCGGACGCATCGTCCTCACCGACCTCGAGCCCGTGCGGTCGATCCAGCCGATCGTCGTCGACCTGCTGGTCGGCCCGCCGCGCGAGCAGGAGGTCGTACGGATCCTGCGGCCGAAGCCGCTGCTCGACATGACGATCCAGGACGCCGCCGCACGCGGCATCCGGCTGCCCGACGGCGACGTTTCGTACGTCGTGCTGCAGGCGCGCGACCGCCGGCTCGGCACGCTGCAGATCGGCGGCGTCGCCGCGAGCGGCGGCGTCGACGTGCAGGCTGCCGGCCAGTCGGTCCCGCTGGCCGAAGCGTCGCGCTTCCTCGAGGATGCCGGGCTGCCGTACCCGTTCGCGGGCGGCACGGGGTCGTTCCTGATGAGCGGCTGGATCGGACGCGAGCGCTGGAACGCGGACGTGACGCTGGTCCTCGAGCGGCCGTACCTGGCGGCCGACGATCCGGAGCTGCGTCGCCAGCTCGGCATGTCCTTCGACGCGGCGATGAGCGAGATGCGCGACTCCGACGGCGAGGTGATCGTGCCGCTGTCGCTGCGTGGCGCGTCCGGTGCCGCGTCCGTCCCGCCGCTCGCGGACCAGGTGGCGAGCGGCATCCGCCAGGCGGTGAGCCGCGCCCGTCAGCCGCTGCCGCAGGGACCGCTGCTGATCGCGTACTTCCCCGGGCGCTCCGACCCGACGCCGGCGGGCCTGCGGCAGGTCGCGCAGATCTCCGACATGCTCGCGCGCCGGCCCGATCTGGTCGTCGAGCTGTCCGCGCCGATGACGGCGGAGGACCGCCAGTGGCTCGGGGAGCAGGTGGTCAAGGACGACCTCGCGGAGGGCGGCGGCTTCATGGGCGTGCTGCGCGCGCTCGGCGTGCGCGACGACGAGAAGCGCATCCGCGACGCGCTCGACGAGCGCGCGGCCGGCGGACCGGGCCGCCTCTCCGCCGACGACCAGGCGCTGCTCGATCGCCTGGTCGCCGAACGGCCGGCGATCCCCGAGGACCGCCTGCTCACGCTGTCCACCGCACGCCTGACGCGCGCCCTCGAGCTGCTCGCTGGACGCCACGGCGTCGCGCGCAACCGCGTGTCGCTGTCGCGGACGCCGACGCTCGACGCGTCGCCCGGCGTGCGCGCACGCGTCTCGGCGTCCGCACCGGCGCTGCCGGCCGGCTTCGGAGGCACGCCGTGATCCGCCGCACGTTCCGCTTCGTGTTCCGCGTGCTGTTCTTCACCACGCTCGCCATCGCCGGCATCGCGGTGGCGGCGTCGTTCGCGGTGTGGCGCGAGCTCACGCAGGACCTGCCCGACGCGGCCGAGCTGCTCGACTACCGTCCGCCGACCGCGACCCGCGTCTACGCCGCGGACGGCACGCTGATCGGGGAGTTCTACGTCGAGCGGCGCTACCTGATGCCCATCGAGCAGGTGCCGCTCGGCGTGCGGCGCGCGTTCCTCGCCGCGGAGGACGCCGACTTCTACACGCACCGCGGCATCGACCCGCAGGGCATCGCGCGCGCGGTCTACATGAACCTGCGCGAGGGCGAGATCGTGCAGGGCGCGAGCACGATCACGCAGCAGGTCGTCAAGCAGCTGCTGCTGTCGCCGGAGCGGAGCTTCGAGCGCAAGGCGAAGGAGATGATCCTCGCCCTCGAGATCGAGGCGAAGCTCACCAAGGACCAGATCTTCTACCTGTACCTGAACCACATCTACTTCGGCAGCCGGACGTACGGCCTGTCGGCGGCCTCGCACGGCTTCTTCGGCGTGCCGCCGTCGGAGCTGACGCTGCCGCAGGCGGCGCTGCTCGCCGGCCTGCCGCAGGCGCCGAGCCGCTACGACCCGCGGCGCCACCCCGAGGAGGCGCTCGCGCGCCAGCGCTACGTCCTCGAGCGCATGCGCATCGCGGGCTTCATCACGCAGCAGGAGTACGCCGACGCGCTCGCGACGCCGATCGTGCTCGCACCGCCGCCGGAGTCGGTCACCGATCCGGCCGCGGCGTGGTACGTCGACCAGGTGCGGCGGCTCCTCGAGGAGGAGTTCGGCGACGAGTACGCGGCGCTCGGTCTGCAGGTGAAGACCGCGGTCGACCTGCGCATGCAGCGCGCGGCCGAGGCGGCGCTCGAGAAGGCGCTCACACCACTGCAGAAGCGCCTCGGCAGCGGCAAGCGCGGCAAGCGCGCGGCGGACGCGGACGCCGATCGCCCCGACCCGCGGAGCTTCGTCGAGGGCGCGCTGGTCGCGATCGACCCCGAGACCGCGGAGGTGAAGGCGCTGGTCGGCGGGCTCGACTACGAGCGCAGCGTGTTCAACCGCGCCGTGCTCGCGCGCCGCCAGCCGGGCTCGTCGTTCAAGCCGTTCGTGTACGCGAGCGCGGTCGACAAGGGCTACACGCAGGGGACCGTCGTGCTCGACGCGCCGATCTCGCTGCCCGACGGCCGTGGCGGCGCGTGGACGCCGAAGAACTTCGGCAACAAGTACATGGGCTCGGTGCCGCTGCGCGTGGCGCTCACCAAGTCGCTCAACACGGTGTCGGTCCGGCTCGCGCTCGACGTCGGCCTCGACCCGCTGCGCAATCACCTGCGCGCGTTCGGCTTCCCGACCGACTTCCCGCGCAACCTGTCGCTGGCGCTCGGCAGCAGCGAGGTGACGCTGCTCGATCTCGTCCGCGCCTACGGCGTGTTCGCGACGCTCGGCAAGCGCTTCGACCCGGTGTTCGTCACCGAGATCACCGATCCGAACGGCATCCCGGTCGACTTCCCCGGCGTGCGTCCGCGCTTCGAGACCGTGCTGAACCCGCGCACCGCGTGGATCGTGACCGACATGATGCGCGAGGTCGTCCAGCGCGGCACCGCAACCGCGGCGAAGAAGCTCGGGCGTCCTGCGGCCGGCAAGACCGGCACCACGAACGACTCGAAGGACGCGTGGTTCGTCGGCTTCACGCCCGACCTCGTGACCGGCGTCTGGGTCGGCTTCGACGCCGACCGCACGCTCGGCAAGGCGACCGGCGGCAAGCTCGCAGCACCGATCTGGACCGACTTCATGGAGCAGGCGCTCGAGGGGCGCCCCATCCGCGAGCTGCCGGTCCCCGAGGGCGTCGACCTGCCGGGACGTCCGACGCCGACGCCGAGGGGCGCGTCGCCCGGCGTCGGCGGCGCGCCCGCGGCGACGCGCAAGCCGAGGCCGACGCCGACCCTGGCACCGCTGCCGGACGACCCGGAGGCGCCGGATCCGGAAGCTCCGGCAGCGCCGGATGATCCCGATCTCGTGCCCGACGAGGCGCCACGGCGGCCCGAGCGGCCGCGCGAGGGCGCCGGCCGGCCTGCGGACGAGGGCTTCTAGCTCGGGTCGAGATGACGGAGAGAGTGGAGCGCGTCGAGGACGCGCTCCATGCCGCGCCACGCAAGCGGCCTTCACGCAGCCTCCGTGCTCGTGGTGAGCACTTCGACGGTGCGACCGCGGACGCCGGCACTCGGGTCCGCGTGCGGCGCCGGAGGCCGATGTGTTATGATCGCGCCCATGAGCGACCCTTCGACGCCTCGAGCACCTTCGCGCGACGGATCCGGACGCGGGCCCGCGCTCGCGGCCCTTCTCGCCCTGGCGCTGTTCGCCTCGTGCGCTGCGGTGCAGCGCGACCTCGCGACGCCGGTCGCGGCGGGCATCGTGGTCACCGACCTGCGCGCGCAGCCGGCCGGGAACACGGCGTTCACCGACGTGTCCGGGACGGTCGTCAACGACCGCACCACTCCGGTGAGCGGGGTGACCGTGCGCGTGCAGCAGATCGACTACGCGGGCCAGGTCCTCGACAGCGTGCCCGCGACGCTGAGCTCGCAGACGATCCCGCCGAACGGTGGCCGCGTGCAGTTCTCCGCGCGGATGTCGACCATGCAGCTCGTGACGTACGGGGCGGTGGCGGAAGTTCCCTGAGCATCGAACGCCCGCCGCGTACGCCGAGCGGCGCGCGCGCCACGCGTCGCGAAGGCGCGTACGACCGACGTGCAGCTGGCCGTCACGCTCGAGGCCTGCAGGGCGAGGAGGGTGCCTGCTCAAGGAACGAGCGCGAAACCCTCGCCCGCCGCGGCCCGTCGCAGGAAGCGGTCGGCGCATGCGAAGTCGTTGCACCTCGGGTCGACGTCGCGCGCCGCGCAGGCGCTGGCGAGATGCACGGCATCGTAGGCGCGCAGCCCGCGGACCGCGGTGAAGGGCGCAGCGCGATCGAGGATGTCGGCGACGATGTCGATCACCACGAATCTCGGCATCTCGTCCAGCGTACCGAAGAAGTCCGCCTCGAAATCCGAAGACAGGACGATCGCATCCGTCTCGGCGAGCTCGCCGAGGCGATGCTTGCGCCAGAAAGCGGCGACCACCTCGACGCGTGCGAGACACGAAACGACGATGACATCGAGCGATCGCAGCGTGTCGCTCCCGGGCTCTTCGGCGTAGAGCTTGACCAGAGCGGAAGAGTCCGCAATGCGCTCAACCGCGGCCCTCCGACACGATCGCGCTCAACCGCCGACCGCGCGAGGCGGCTGCGCGGGCGCGGGCGACCGCTTTCGGACTCGGGCGAGCCCGCTTGCTTCGAGGCGCGTTGGTGAGGCGGCCGGCACGCGCCAGGCGCTCACGCAGCTCGTCGGCGACGCTGCCGGCGAAGCATGGGTCGACGGCAGCACGCAGGACGTCGGTCGCCCAGCGATTGACGCTCTGTCCCTTGGACCCGGCTGCTCCCTTGAGCTGGCTGGCGAGCCTGTCGGGCAGCCTCAGTGTGAGCTGACTCATGCAGGCGTGGTTGCATGCATGACATCACCGATGCAACCCGGCGCGGCGCCGGCTCGCCCAGTCGCGCGGCGACGCTCCCGTCCAGCGCTTGAACGCGCGCGAGAACGCGCTCGTGTCGGCGAAGCCGAGCACGAAGGCGATCTCCGTCACCGACAGGCGACGCTCTGCGACGTACGTGCGCGCGAGATCGGCGCGCGCGCCGTCGAGCAGGTCCTTGAACGACGTGCTCTCGTCGGCGAGGTGGCGCTGCAGCGTGCGCGCGCTCATGCCGAGCTTGCGCGCGATCGCCATCTTCGACGGCGCACCATCGGGCAGTGCTGCGAGCAGCGCCTGCTGCACGCGGGTCGAGACGCGCTGCTGCTCGAGGCGCGCAAGAAACTTCGCCAGCACCTCGTCGTTGCCGCGCGCGAGCTCCGCATTGCCGGCGGGCAGCGGGTCCTCGACGTCGGCACGCGTGAACTCGAGCGCGTTCACGTCCGCGCCGAAGCGCACCGGCGCGCGGAACAAGTGGAGGTAGGGCTTCACGTCGAACGGCGCCGGGCGTGCGAACGTCACCGCGAGCGGGTTGCAGACGCGCGGCCGGTGCAGCACCCGAGCTTGACGCGCGCACATCGACGCGATCGCGTCGACCGCGTGGTAGGGCACGCCGGGGTCGGCGGACACGTCGATCTCGAAGCGGTAGCGGTCGCCGAGGTCGGCGAGGCGCAGCGACAGCACGTCGCCGACGAGGCGCCGGTAGCGGACCAGGCGCTCGAGCGCGTCCTGCAGCGTGGCGCTCGCGAGCACCGCGTAGCCGAGGGCGTGCAGCGTCGTCTGGGACGCGTGGCGTGGCGCATCGAGGCCGAGGGCGGGGTCGCCCGTCGCGGCGACGGCGAGCTCCCAGAGCCGGTTCAGCGTGTCCCGCGGCACGCGCTGCTCGGGGCCGAGAGCGCTGCGGTCGAGCCCGAGCTCGCGGGCGATCGCGTCCGCGTCGGCGCCGCGCGCCTCGACGGCGCGCAGGAGGGTGGCACTCCGCGTGCCGAGGGTGGACTTGCTGCTGGACGTTCGCGGCTGCATCGGCGCTGGATGGCGCGACCAGGCGGCTGCACCGAACTGGCGCGCGCAGCCAAGACAATGGCCCGCGCGGCACAGCAAGGCAAAGCGGACGGGCGTATGGTGGCGACCATGAGCGATCCCATCATCCGTGTGACCGACCTCGCGTTCCCGCGCTTCTCGGCGCCGGACCTCGACGCGATGGAGAAGTTCCTCGTCGAGTTCGGCATGCATCGCGCGGCGCGCACCGACGACGCGCTGTACATGCGCGGCACCGACGGGCAGCACCACCTGCACGTCACGCACCGCGGCGAGCCGGGCTTCCTGGGCTTCGCCTTCCACGCCGCGAGCGCCGCCGACCTGCGCACGCTGGCCGCGGCGACGGGCGGCAAGGTCGAGGCGCTCGACGAGCCGGGCGGCGGCGAAGTCGTCCGGCTGGCCGACCCCGACGGGCGCAGCATCGACGTCGTGCACGGCATCGCGACGCTGCCGCCGCTGCCGGTCCGCGGCCACGAGCCGCTCAACACCGGCGCCGCGCGCGTGCGCGTCGGAGCTCTGCAGCGCGTCGCGGCCGGGCCGTCGCAGGTGAAGCGCTGCGGCCACGCGGCGATCAAGACCGGCGACCCGCCGCGGCTCTGGGAGTGGTACCGCCGCCACCTCGGCATGCTGGTCTCCGACGACTTCTTCCTCGAGGGACCGGAGAAGCCGATCGGCCGCTTCGCGCGCTGCGACAAGGGTGCGGCACCGGCCGACCACCACACGCTGCTGCTGGTCGAGATGGGCGAGGCGAAGCTCGGCCACGTCGCCTGGGAGGTCGCCGACTTCGACGACCTCATGCTCGGCCACGACCGCCTCGCGCAGGCGGGTGCGCGCCACTACTGGGGCGTCGGCCGACACATCCTCGGCGGCCAGATCTTCGACTACTGGAAGGACCCGCTCGGCTTCACGGTCGAGCACTGGACCGACGGCGACCTGCTCGACGCGAGCGTCGAGGCGAAGACGTTCCCGATCTTCGAGGCGGGTGGCAGCCAGTGGGGCCCGCTGCCGCCTCCCGACCTCGACTTCTGACGCGGCCGGGGACGAAGGAGGAAGCATGGACCTGAAGATCCACGGGAAGAGAGCGATCGTGTGCGCGGCGAGCAAGGGCATCGGCCGCGCCTGCGCGACGGCGCTCGCGCACGAGGGCGTCGAGCTGGTGATCAACGCGCGCAACCCCGAGACGCTCGCCGCGACGGCGGCACAGATCGCGGCGGAAGCCGGCGTGCGCGTCGCGACCGTCGCCGGCGACATCGCCGACCCGGCGACGCGTGAAGCGCTGCTGGCCGCCTGTCCCGCGCCCGACATCCTGGTCAACAACAACGGCGGCCCGCCGCCGGGCCGCTTCCAGGACTGGGACCACGCGGCGTGGCTCGGCGCGCTGGAGTCGAACATGCTCGCTCCGCTGGCGATGATCCGCGCGGTCGTGGACGGCATGATCGAGCGCCGCTTCGGGCGCATCGTCAACATCACGTCGGCGATGGTGAAGGCGCCGCAGGCGCCGATGGGGCTCTCGTGCGGCGCGCGCTCGGGGCTCACGTCCGCGTGCAAGGCGCTGTCACAGCAGGTCGCGTGGGCCAACGTGACGATCAACAACCTGCTGCCCGAGCGCATCGACACCGACCGCCAGGTGCAGATCGCGCATCTCACCGCCGCGGTGAAGGGCATCACCGTGGACGAGGCGTACGAGGAGATGAAGCGCCACATCCCGGCGCACCGGCTCGGACGCCCCGAGGAGATGGGCGAGGCCTGCGCGTTCCTGTGCGGTGCGGGCGCCGGCTACATCACCGGGCAGAATCTCCAGCTCGACGGTGGCGCCTATCCGGGGCTGGTGTAGGAGAGCCGCGTGATGGCGGAGCTCGACATCCCCGTCCTGATCGTCGGCGCCGGACCGACGGGCATGATGCTCGGCCTGTTGCTGCAGCGCCTCGGCGTGGATGCGCGCATCGTCGAGCGGCGCAGCGCGCCGTCGCAGGCGCCCGCCGCGCACGCGATCAACGCGCGGACGTTCGAGATCTGCCGGCAGGCGGGGGTCGACATGGACGCGATCGCCGCGGCGTCGCAGTCGCCGGCGGACGCCGGCGAGACGCACTGGGTGACGCGTCTCGGCGGCGAGATCCTCGGCAGCCTGCCGTACGAGCGGCAGGAGGACGCCGTCCTGAGCTTGACGCCGACGCCGCTGCGCAACCTGTCGCAGCACCGCTTCGAGCCGATCCTGCTCGACGCGCTGCGCGCGTCCGGCGCGGCGGAGCCGTGCTGGGGCGAGCGCTGGACGTCGGCCACGCAGGACGCGGACGGAGTGACGTCGGCCGTGACCGACGCGTCGGGCCGCACGCGCGAGATCCGCAGCCGCTGGCTGCTCGGCGCCGACGGCGCCGGCAGCCCGGTCCGCAAGTGGCTCGGCGTCGCGCAGGAAGGCCCCGAGCGCCTGCAGTGCTTCGTCATGATCCACTTCCGCGCCGACCTGCGGCCGCTGGTCGGTGCGCGACCGGGCGTGCTCTTCTGGGTGAACGACCCCGCGTGCAGCGGACGACTGGTGGACCCGGACGGCCGGCATGCCCGCCGACGGCGCGCTGCTCGTGCGTCCGGACCAGCACGTCGCGTATCGCGCGCGCGGAACGGTGAACGATCCGCTCGGCGTGCTGGTGGCGGCGCTCGACGTGATGTTCGGGGTTGGTTGAGGGGGATTTCACGGGACGGGAGAGTCGCCAGGTCGGCGGCGACCAGCCCGCTCAGCGGTGCGCCGAAGTCGTGGAGCGACGCCTTCGTGCGCTCGGCGTTCTCGGGCGTGGGTTCGACCCGGACGTCGAGGTCACCCGTCGCGCGCGGTCTTCCGAGGACCGCGAGGGCGCACGCTCCGACCACGAGGAAGCGCACGTCGTGGGCGACGAACGCGTGCAACAGATCGCGAAAGTCGGCCGCGAGACGCGTCTTCCTCCCAGCCATGCAGCCTCCACTGCTCCACGCTCAGCTGGAACGCCAGGCGGACGCGATCGGCCACCGACAGGCTCGCCCACCATGCATCGTCGTCACGGGTGACCGAGGAAGCCGCCTTCGTTCCGGGACGTACGACCCGCGAGGTTGCGCGCGCGAGCCTCTTGGGCCTGGCGCTCTAGAGAATCACTGCCACATGCTGCGGATCATGACGAGGGGCCGGTGCCTCCGCAACCCTTGCGTCGCGGCTTTGGGGCGTCGTCTCACGGTAGGTGCTTGACATTGCGCTCGATCGCCCAGCATCAGGTTGAGCCCGGCAGGGAGGCCGGTCGCATACTTGTCGGCCTGCAGCTCCACGTTGGTCAGCGCGTAGCCGGCCGGCTTGGCCTCGAGCACGCCGAGCGCCTTCCCGTTCACGAAGAGCAGGTAGTCGGCGAATCCGTGCCCGGGCGCCATCTTGAACTCTCTCACGGCCACCCCCGGCCCGGCGGCAAGGTTCATCGCCGCGCGGTCCTGGACGATCCACCCCGCGGCTTCGAGTGCGGCGTCGATTCCGATGCGCGCCTGCTGTTCGGGCGTCGGGCTCATGCCGGTCCCTGCTCGGCCGGGAAGTAGCGCCGCCGCGGATCCTGCGGGCCGGTGCCGATCTCGCGCACGAGCCCGCGGCCGACGAGACGCGCGAGCCGCGTGCGAGTCGCGCGGGGAGAGAGGCCGATCGCCGCGGCGATCTCGCTCGTGGCGAGTCCGTTCGCTCCGCCGAGCGCATCGAGGATGGCCCTGTCCGTCTCCTCGACCACCCTCGGGCCGACCCGGGTCGTGGCGATCGTGACACGAAACCGCGTCGCGATCTCCTCGAAGACCGGCGCGGGGAGGCCGGCGGCATGGCACGCAGCGCTCATGCGCTGGACGCCGCTGCCCCATTGCTCGATCAGGCCGAGGGCGTGGAAGACACGGCCGATCACCCGGTTGCGCAGCTTCGAGACGCCGCGCGGCAGGTCCTCGATCGTGAGACCGAAGGGCAGGAGGCCCGGGTTCTCGATCTCGAGGCGATCGTCGAAGATCGACAGGCGGATCGGCGCGCCGCGCTGAGCGTAGTCGGCGTGGACCACCGCGTTGATGATGGCCTCGCGCACCGCCTCCGGCGGCACGCTCCAGCGGTCCTCCCGGCGCACGGCGCCGATCGCGGCACCGTGCCACGCGTGCTTCTGCACGAAGGCGACGGCTTCTTCGACGCCGCGTGTGGGAATCGAGCGGATCTCCACGCGGTCGAGGATTTGGCTCTTGTCGATGCCTGCGAATCGCCCCGCCTGAATCCAGGCGTCCGGGAAGTGCCGCTCGCGCTCCCGCCCGAAGAGGATCATCCCGCCCAAGGTCGGCACCTTGCAGCCCTGGTGTTCCGTGAGGATGCGCAAGGTCTCCAGGTCGCGGCGGGCGAGCGCGCGGACCGGCGCGAACGACTCGGAAGCAGCTCGGAAGTCGATCGCTTCCGAGTCGAGCCCGGGCATGGGCTGCTCGTCGAAGCCCTCGCCTCGCGCGTAGCGGCGCAGCTCGTCGATCAGCTCGGCATCGGCGCGCCGATTGGTGGAGCCTACGCGGACATAGACACCCGTGGTGGATCCTTCGCGGATCAGGTGGTGCGGGCGGCTCGGGCTCGGATGGACCTGCAGGGCCACCACCTGCGACCGACGCCAGGGCAGGATCTCGATCTCCGGGACGAGGCGCGGGCTGATGCGGTCGCTGACGAGGCTGGCCAGACGCTCCTCGAGGTCGAGGGCGTCGGGCACGCCGCGAACGTGGCGGGTGCGGTCCTCCACGCCGACGAGCAAGGTGCCGCCGGACGTGTTGGCGAAGGCGACGATGGTCTTGAGCGCCCCGTCCGGGGAGGACAGGTCACGCTTGAACTCCAGCGTCTTGCCCTCGGGGCGCTTCAAGATCTCGACCAGGTCCACGTACTCGGCAACATACTCGGAAGAGGCGAACCGCAGCAAGCTTCCGAGTCGACGACCGGGTACACGGGCTTGCGGGTGCGCCCAACGCCTTTTGCTGCGGCCCGAGCGACCTCGTCCCTGAACGACACGCCTGACGGCGCCCCAGACGTGCGGCTCGGCAAGGCGCTCGACGAGCACGCTGCTCGCCACGCTCGACGCGATGTACGGCGCCGACCGCGCCTGACCCGTGCTACTTCCGCGGCGTCGCCACCAGGTGCGCCGCCACCTCGCGCGCCATGATGTGCTGCCCCGCCGCGTTCGGGTGCATGATGTCGAGGTAGAGCATCGCGTCGCCCGCGGCGGCGAAGCTCGGCTGCAGGTCGATGCAGTCGAGCCCGAGCGTGCGGCAGACCTCGGCGAGCTTCCGCTGCGGGGTGAGGTCCGGTGATGCGACGCCGATCTGGTCGCCGTCGGGCACGATCGCGATCACCAGGCGGATGCCGCGCTCGCGGGACAGCGCGGCCAGGTCGCGCAGCGCCCCCACCATGCGCGGCCAGCGCTCGTCGGTCGGCTCGGCGTAGTACTTCTTGCGCAGCACCGAGACGAATCGGTCGAACGGGTTGAACGGGCTCTCGTCGCCGGGCGCGGGCGTCACCGTCGGCGCCGGACCCTGGCCGATCCACACCCGGCCTTGCGTCGCGACCAGCCAGCGCAGCAGCAGCCAGAGCTCCGAGCGCATCGCCAGCGAGTCGCTCTTCACGCGCTGCGACTGGTCGAGCGTGAGCACGCCGAGCGGGCCCATCACCGGGCCGTGGTCGTAGTCGTTCAGGTTGAACACGACGACGATCGTCGACGGCTGGAGCTCGAGCAGCGACGAGCGCAGGAAGGCCAGCTGGTTGACGGTGTTGTAGCCCTCGACGCCGCCGTTCAGGACCTCGAACGAGCCGCCGTCGCGCTGCTCGAGCTCCTGCTCGAGTAGCACGGGGAAGGTCTCGCCCTGCTCGAGGCGGAAGCCGAAGGCGACCGAGTCGCCGAGGACCAGCACGCGCTCGGTGCCTGGCGCCGGCGCGCGTGCGACCTCGGGGCCGCGCAGACCGAGGGAGTTCGTGACGACGTGCACGCCGCGCGCCTCGGTGTCGACGTTCGGGCGCAGGCGGTAGCCGAGGTCGGGCTCGTCGGTCGCGACGAACAGCTTGCGCGGAAAACCGTTCAGCCGGTCGACCAGGTCTGCGGCGCGCGTCACGATCTCGCCGAGCGTCCAGAACACCGCCAGCGCGAGGAGGACGAGCGCGATCCCGCGCCCGAGGCGCTGCCGTAGGCTCACCCCGCGGACGTATCGGACGCGGCGCAGCACGGTCAACGACGGCGGTTCGACGACGCGGGAGATCACGACAGGGCGCGCTCCGCGAGCTGGCCGCCGCGGGGAAAGCGGCGCAGCCCGCGGGGCGGGCGGCGCACGGCCCGGGAACCGTCGGCCCGGCACGGACCGGTCCGGGTTGACCCGCCGCGCGGATTGCTCTTTGCCGGGAGCATGGAACGCCTCGCGTCGCCCGCGTCCGGCTTCGACATCGGCACCGACCCGCTGCCCGGGGACGAGCTGCACCGCCTGCACGCGGAGCTGCGCGCGCGCGGCGCGCTGGTGCCGGTGCCGTTCTACGGCATGACGGCGCTGCTCGTCTCGCGCTTCGACGACGTGCGCGAGGCGTTCCGCGACGACGCGTCGCTGCCCGGCGGCCCGACCTACCAGCAGACGGTCGAGAAGATCGTCGGCCGCACGTTCATCAGCATGGACGACCGCGAGCACCACCTCTACCGGAAGCTCGCCATGCCGGCGTTCCAGTCGGGAGCGATCGCGCGCTTCAACGAGGGCGAGCTGGTGGCCCTCGTGCACGAGCTGCTCGACCGTTTCGCGCCGCGCGGTACCGGCGATCTGGTCGAGGAGCTCACCGGCGTGCTGCCGTACTACGCCATCACGCGGAAGCTCGGCATCCCGCGCGCGCGCGACGAGGACATGCGGCACTGGGCCGACCAGCTGCTGAACCCGCGCGACCCTGAGGGCGCCGCCACGGCGGCACGGGAATTCACCGACATCCTCGGCCCGATCCTCGCTGCGCGTCGCGCCGAGCCGCGCGAGGACCTGCTGTCGGCACTCGCGCACGCGGTGATCGACGGCGAGCGCCTGTCGGACGAGGACGTGCTGTCGCACGTACGGCTGCTGTTCGCGGTCGGCGCGACCACGACGTCGCACGCGATGGGCAACCTGCTCTCCACGCTGCTCGAGCACCCGGAGCTGCTCGAGCGTGCGCGCCGCGAGCCGGGGCTCCGTCCGGCGCTGGTGCACGAGCTGCTGCGCTTCGAGCCGCCGGTCGCGAATCTGCCGCGGCTCTCGTCGCGTCCGCTGCGCGTCGCGGGCGAGGAGGTGCCGCCGGGGACGCTGCTGCTGTTCGGGCTCGCGTCGGCGAACCGCGATCCCGCGGTGTTCGCCGACGCCGACCGCTACGACCCCGACCGGCCGGCGCAGGACGTCCTGACCTTCGGCTTCGGCGTCAAGTATTGCCCCGGCGCGCACCTCGCGCGCCGCGAGCTGCTGACCGCGCTCGACGCGGTGCTCGAGCGCCTGCCGGGGCTGCGCCTGCCGGATGCTGCGGGGGCCGCGCCGGAGGGCGGCACGCTGCGCCACCCGCGCGCGCTGCACGCGGCGTGGGACGTCTGAGCGGCGCCGAGCTCCGGCCCCGTCGCTGCCCGGAGGCGCGTCAAGCACGTCGGGACAGGTGCTGTCCGA
>VGTK01000067.1 GCA_016874715.1 Deltaproteobacteria bacterium
CGAGCGCGCAGGCGAGCGCGAGGGCGAGGCTCGCGAGCGCGACGCTCGCCGGCTCCGTCCACGGGCCCGCGGCCTGCCACGCGCGGAGCGCCGCGACCGTCTCGCACGCGAACGCTGCGATCCCGGCGAGCACGAACACCGGCATCAGGTGCGTGTTGCGCCGCGGCGCCCACGCGACGCGCGCGCCGACGGCCGCGAACGACACGATCGCCGCCGCGAGCAGGGCCCGGACGAGCGCGTGCAGTCGCGCATCGGTCGACACCTGCGCCGGCTCCGTGGTGGACGTCACGAGCAGCGCGAACGCACCCGTGGCGACCAGGACCACCGCCACCCCACCGAACAACCAGCGCAGCCTTGCCTCAAGGCCGTCGGGCACGCGCCACGCCTAGCACGATTCGCGGCCGTTGACCACGCCGATCACGGCCCGTAAGGGTCCCGCTCGGAGGATCGAGCGATGCAAACCCTGGGCAGACTCGCCGTGGATCCGAGCTTCATCGTCTTCGCGCGCTTCGCAGTGATCGCGTTCTTCGCGATCACCTTCCTGCAGTCGGGCCTGAACAAGGTCTTCGACTCCGAGGGCAACCTGGGCTTCATGCGGGAGCACTTCAAGAACGCGCCGCTGCTCGCCAGCAACGCGACCATGCTCTTCTGGACGCTGACGCTGCTCGAAGTCCTCGCCGGCCTCTTCTGCGCGCTCGGCATCCTGACCTTCAGCTTCGTCTCCGGCGGCTTCTTCGCGCGCTGGGGGCTGCGCCTCTCGTTGCTCGCGCTGCTGTCGCTGCTGTTCGGGCAGCGCCTCGCGCAGGACTACGCGGGTGCGGCGACGGTCGCGACGTACTTCGCGATCGCACTGCTGGGGCAGCTCGCGTTCGCGCTGCGCTAGCTGCGCTCGGCCGCTCGCCAGCGGCTCGCGTCGGTCCCCTACTTCTCCAGCTCGTCGCGGATCGAGTAGGGCCGTCCAAGAGAGGGGCGCTGCCCCTCTCCTCCACGCGGCCAAGCCGCGCGGAGCCTCCGCTCCCCGCTCGCTGCGCTCGGCCGCTCGCCACCGGCTCGCGTCGGTCCCCTACTTCTCCAGCTCGTCGCGGATCGAGTAGGGCCGTCCCGGAGAGGGGCGCTGCCCCTCTCCTCCACGCGGCCCAGCCGCGTGGAGCCTCCGCTCCCCGCTCGCTGCGCTCGGCCGCTCGCCACCGGCTCGCGTCGGTCCCCTACTTCTCCAGCTCGTCGCGGATCGAGTAGATCTTCTGCCGGGCCTCGTTGACGTAGGCGTCGAGGTTGCGGCGGGAGTTGGCGAGCATGCCGCTGTCGCGGCCGTTGAAGACGTAGATCGGCTTGATCTCGGCGCAGCGCGCGAGCGGCGGGTGGATCTCGCGGAACAGGGCCCGCAGACCGGGCCGGCTGTCGAGCTCGACGTGGTACTCCTGCTCGACGGCGGGCAGCATGTGGGCGATCACGTGGCAGTAGCCGGTGACGCGGTAGAAGTCGTCGTCGACCGAGAACCAGTCGGTGTCGGTCCGGTAGAGGTCGGCGTGGCCCGTGCCCAGGAGCACGTTCCACGCCGTCAGCAGCGGGATCAGCTCGCTGTTGCGCGTGATGATCGGGCGCGACGACGGGTTCTCGCCGCGCAGCCCCGCGACGTACGCGTCGAGGCGCTTCACGGCCTCGCGGTAGCGGCTCTCCGCCGACGGGAAGGCCCACTTGTAGGGATCGTTGCGCAGCAGGTTGTCGGCCTCGACCAGGTTCCGGTCGTAGACGTCGGTCGCGACCTTGGTCAGGTCGTCCTTGAACAGCCGCAGCGTCTCGCGCAGGGCGTAGAGGATGCCGAGCTGACGGTTCGAGTTGTTGTCCGCGGCGACGCGCGGCCCCCACATCACGAGATCGTTCGGACGCCAGCCGGTCGTCGCATCGAGCTCGTGCTCCATGATGCGTGCCGCGGCGTTGCCGAAGACGGCGCCCGGCGCGTACGCCTCGGCGCCGCCCGGCGGCGGCGGGATGACGACCTGGTTGTGGCGCTTCTGGCCGAAGTGGAGGATCAGCGGCAGCAGCACCAGCAGGACGACCAGCGCCGACGCGACGAAGGGGAAGAGCTTGCGCATGAGCGGATGCTAGCCGTTTTTCGCGCCGTCAGGGAATCGCGGCTTCGAGTCGCTGCACGATCTGGGTCGTCGCGGAGTTCATCGCCGCACGATTCGCGTTGCCCAGCGCGCTCGCCGCGTAGGCGTTGCTCGCCTTGCCGAAGCCGAACATCGAGAATCCGTTCGCGGCCGACTCCGAGCTGAAGCTGCCGTTGGCCATGACGCTGCTGACCAGCCGCCCGTTGGCCGGATCGACGATCTTCAGGTCCATCGCGACGGTTCCCGTCCGGCGCGCGACCGTGTTCTGGTAGGTCGGGTTCGCGAGCGCGACGCCCGCACCGGTGTAGGTCGCCGGTGCATTGCCGGCGATCGCGCCGCCGATGGCGAGCGCGGCACCGATCGCGCCGAGCGAGCCACCGGTGCTCTCGCCGGTCGCCTCCGCGATCTCGCTGAACTCGGTCACGACGCCGCGCACGACGAACGGTCCGACCTCGCCGGCCTTCTTGTTGACCAGCTTCGACGGGTTGCCGCCGTTCTGCTGGAAGAAGTCCCAGTCGATGATGCGGATGTTGCCCGCGTTCGACAGCGCGGTGGTGAGCTGCGCCGCGACCGCCGGGCCGATGTTGCCCGACATCCCCTGCCCGCCCGGGTTGTAGGCCTGCGCCTGCGGACCCGTCGGCAGAAGGCCCCAGCCCCACGAGCCGAAGCCGTAGCGCGTCTCCCCCGGCACGGGGGGCGGCGCGGCGCCGTAGCCGTCGGTGGCAATCTGGAACGGCTCGACGGTGACGACGTAGTACGGCCGGTTCGGGTTGTAAGGGATCTGCACGATGTCGACCTGCGCCGACTCCGGTGCCTGATCCGTCGCGCGCACGCCCTGCTTGTTCACCGTCGCCGGTGCGCACGCCGCGAGCCAGAGCACACAGGCCGCCGCCACGATCTTTCGCATTGGGTTGCTTCCTCCTTACGGCGAGCCGGCACGCCCGCCCGTCACGAAATAGTATCGACGATCGCCGCGGCCTGCTCAAACGGGGCACGCGACGAGGTCCGGTTGACCCGGGCCGAACGCGCCCATTAAGACCGACGGGTTTCCGGCGTGCCGCGGTCCCGCGGGGCGTCCATGCAGCAACACGAGAACCGGGGGAGTCCAGTGTCGAGAATGCTCGAAGGCCGCGTCGCGGTCGTGACCGGCGCGGGCCGCGGCATCGGCCGCGGCATCGCGATCCTGATGGCGCAGCACGGCGCGCGCGTGGTGGTGGCCGACTACGGCGTCTCGGGCGACGGACGCGATCCGTCGAGCGAGCCCGCGAACGAGGTGGTCGCCGAGATCGTCAAGTCCGGAGGCGACGCGATCGCCGTCGCCGATACCGTCGCCACGATGGAGGGCGGCGCCCGGATCGTGAACTCCGCGATCGGGAAGTGGGGCCAGCTCGACATCGTCGTGACCTGCGCCGGCATCCTGCGCGACCGGATGATCTTCAACATGGCCGAGGACGAGTTCGACGCCGTCATCGCGACCCACCTGAAGGGCACGTTCTCGATCGTGCGCGCGGTGGTCGGCCACATGCGCGAGCGCGGCTACGGCCGCATCCTCACCTTCACCTCGGGGGCGGGCCTCTTCGGCAACCCCGGGCAGTCGAACTACGGCTCGGCGAAGAGCGGCATCGCCGGCTTCACCAAGGTCGTGGCGCGCGACCTCGGCAAGTACGGCATCACCTGCAACTCGATCTCGCCGGTCGCGGGCACGCGCATGACGCTCACCGACGCGTACTTCAAGGCGCGCGAGGTCCGGAAGGCGCAGGGCATCGTCCGCGAGGAGCGCGGCGTCGCGTCGATCGAGAACCTCGATCCGGACGACGTGGCGCCGATGGCCGTCTACCTCGCGAGCGAAGGCGCCGGAAACGTGAACGGACAGATCTTCCTCTGCGCCGGCCCGTCGTACGCGCTCGTCTCGTATCCGCGCCCGGTGTCGTCGATCTTCAAGGAGTCGCGCTGGACGGTGGACGAGCTGCTCGAGACCGTTCCCGACACGCTGATGGCGGGTGTCGCGAACCCCGCACCGCCACGCGAAGAGAAGGCCTGACACGGAGACGAGGGAGAACGAGACACGCGGGCTGGGCTCGCGTGTCGAGGCCCATCGGAGGAGCGCAGCGGTGGGAGCGAAGCTCTCGCCGCGAGCACCGCACGGGGGCGAAAGGGCAACATGAAGAAGCATCTTTCGGGCAAGGTCGCCGTCGTCACCGGATCGGGACGCGGCATCGGCAGGGGCATCGCGATCCTGCTCGCCGAGCAGGGCGCGTCGGTGGTCGTGAACGACCTCGGTTGCTCGGTCGACGGCGCGGGGCAGGCCGCGCAGCAGGCCGACGAGGTGGTGAACGAGATCAAGGCCGCGGGCGGGAGCGCCGTCGGCAACTACGACTCGGTTTCCGACTTCGCGTCCGCGAAGAACATCATCGACACGGCCGTGAAGAGCTTCGGCCGCCTCGACATCCTGGTCAACGTCGCCGGCATCCTGCGCGACCGGATGATCTTCAACATGAGCGAGGCCGAGTGGGACGCGGTCATCGCAACGCACCTGAAGGGCACGTGGAGCTGCACGCGCCACGCGGCCGGCATCATGCGCGAGCAGAAGAGCGGCCGCATCATCTCCTTCACCTCGACCTCGGGCCTGTACGGCAACCCCGGCCAGGCGAACTACGGTGCCGCGAAAGACGCGATCGCCGGCATGACGCGCGTGGTCGCGCGCGAGCTCGGCAAGTACGGCATCACCGTCAACGCGATCGCGCCGGTCGCGCAGACGCGCATGATCGCCAGCGTGCCGCGCGACAAGCAGCAGGCGGCGCAGGCGGCGCGCGGCATCGTCACGCCGAAGGCGAGTGCCGCGTCGACCATCGGCGAGCCGGACGACGTGGCGCCGATGGTCGCGTATCTGGCGACCGACGCCGCGGCGAACGTGAACGGCCAGACGTTCCTCGTCAACGGCGGGCTCATCGCGCGCGTCAGCGATCCCGCGCCGGCGCGCACGGTCGTCAAGCGCTCACGCTGGGAGCCCGAGGAGCTGGCGGCGCAGTTCCCGCGCACGCTGGGACTCGACGTGCCCAATCCGGCGCCGGTGAAGCCGCAGGCGAGCTGACACCAGAGGGAGCCCGTCCCCTCGCCCCGCGGCGCAACGCGCGACGGGGCGTCGAGCGCCAGCCAGACGTCGAGCGGGAGGCGGCCAGCGCCGCCCCCGCTCGCTCGAGCAGGGCGTGGGCGTCGCGCGCCCAGCTCGGTCGCGCCGCGGCTACTGCAGCTGTGCGCTGACCGCCTCTCCCGGCAGCGGCTTCAGGAAGAACGCCGAGTAGCTCGCGTCGCCGTTCAGGTAGGTCTCGAGGAACGGACGCACCCAGCGCAGCACGTGGCCGTGCGCCTCGTCCTGCGTGAGCGTCACGGGCGGATTGCAGTCCGAGCCCGGGAAGCAGAGGCCCGAGAACGCGTAGTGCCCCGCGTCGAGGATCTCGACCAGGTGCTTCGGCGCCGCCGACGCGAGGTAGACCGTGCGGATCGCGGCGTTGCTCACCCGCGTGTCGAGCTCGCCCAGCAGGCTGAGCGACGGCACCGACATCGACTGCTGACCGATGACCGCCGCCGCCATCGGGATCGCGACCTTGACGCGCGGCTCGATCGCCTCGACGAGGTAGGTCGTGAGGCCGCCGAACGAGTGGCCCGACATCGCGACCCGGTCGGGGTCGAGTGCGGCGAACAAGGGCGACGCCGCGTTCGCGTTCTCGGCGAGGATCTGATCGAGCACGAAGGTCATGTCGTTGGGTCGCTCCACGAAGGACGCCGCCTGCGCGGCCGGCGTGCCACACGTGGGGAACTCGGTGATGGTGTTGCCCGGGTGCGGCGGCGCGACCACGACGAAGCCCTGCGACGCGAGCAGCGCCGTCAGGAAGATCGACTGCAGCGGGAAGCCGCACGATCCGTGACTGAACAGAACGATCGGATAGGGACCGCCCGGCGCGACCGGCGCATTCACGACGGCGCCGTAGGTCGGGTTGATCGCTCCCGCGCCGGGGTTCGTCGGGTACCAGATCACGGTGTCGAGCGGACGTTGCGTGGCCGGGCTCACGACCGATTGCTTGGTGAAGGTGATCGTGCGCACCCCCGCCTCGTACGGCGCGCGCGCGCGCACGTCGCTGCACGTGCCTGCGGTCCAGTCGACGACGTCCGAGCAGTGCGTCTGCGCGCTGCACGCGGTCTCGGTGAACCTCGCCGTGCTCGCACAGCGGCTCGCGGGCTTGACGCTGCAGCCGACGGGCTTCGCCTTCGAGGAAGGCTGCACGCGCCCGCACGCGACCTTGCCGACAGCGCCGCAGGTCGTGTCGGAGTAGCCGCGTGTCGCGGTCGCGCGGCACTCGGGGCGCAGCGCGCCGCTCGTGATCGCCAGGTCGCGGATCGGGCGCGCACAGCGGCGGTAGCTCGCGCGATCCGCGCCCGGGCCGCCGACGAAGGCCGCGCACGGGCACGCCGCGTCGATGTCGGCGCGCAACGTCGCGAGCGCGCGCTGGTCGCCGAGCGTGGATCCGCCCGTCAGGCACTTCTCGAGCGCCGCCGCCGGGGTGGCGAGCACGAGCAGGGCAAGGAGGGCCGCAGGCAGTCCGCTTCTCATCGTTGTCCTCCCGTTTGGGGCCGGGCGTCGCGCAGACCTACCCCTTTTGCGACGGTCTGGGGAAGCGCCGATCCCGCGAACGGTCCATCCGGACGTGCGAAGGACATCGCGCCGCGGCCGGGGCAAGCCCTGGCGCGCCGGTTGGAGTCGCGCCGGCCCTTCGCCTACCCTGACCGCCCATGCGACGGCGGGAGGCAGCTACCGGATGCGCCGAGGCGCTCCGGCAGGTCGAGGAGATGATGCGCGACGGGCTCGGCCTGCGGATGCTGCTCGCGAAGATGCCGCACGGCGCGTCGCTCGACGACGCGCGCGGGCTGCGCAAGCGGATCCTCCAGCGTGGGCGCCGGCCGTCGCGCATCCTCGACGCCGCGTACGGGGCCGACCGTGATTGACCGGGCGCTACTCGAGCAGCTCGAGGCCTCCGCCGTTCGCTTCTGCGTGATCGGCGGCATCGCGCTCGCCGCCCACGGCCACGCCCGATACACGGCGGACGTCGACCTGCTGACCATGGATCGCCGGGTGCTCGACGACGCGCTCTGGAAGGGCGCTGGGCGGGCGGTCGAGATCCGCGTCGGCGACGCCGACGACCCGCTCGGCGGCGTCGTACGCTGGCCATCCATGCCACCGCACGACCTGCTGGTCGGACGCGGCTACGCGATGCAGCTCGCGGTCGACACGGCCGTGCGGGAAGACGTGCTCGGCGCACCGGTCGCAACGGCCGTAGCCCTCGTGCTGCTCAAGCTCGAAGCGGGCGCGCCGCACGACCGCAACGACATCGTGGCGCTCGCCGAGGCCCAGAAAGCGCTCGGAACGTACGACTGGCGGGGCGCGATCGCCGCCCACCTGCCCCGCCTCAGCGCGGCCGCCCGCGCCACGTGGGACCGGGTCGCGGCGGACCTCCCGCACTAGCAACGCGGCATCGATTCGCTGTAGCCTCCGGTCCGGTACGGTCAGCGGCCGCCCGGCCGCAGCGGAACTTCTCGAGGAGCAGGCAGCATGAAGGCGGATCTCGTCATCCGGGGTGGAACCGTCGTCGACGGCAGCGGCGGCCCGGCGTACACCGCCGACGTCGCCATCGTCGGTGACCGCATCGCGTCGATCGGCAAGCACACCGGCGCCGCGGCGGACGAGATCGACGCGCGCGGCAAGATCGTCACCCCCGGCTTCGTCGACGTGCACACGCACCTCGACGCCCAGCTCACGTGGGATCCGCTCGGCTCGCCCTCGAACCTGCACGGCGTGACGTCGGCCGTGGTCGGCAACTGCGGCGTCGGCTTCGCACCGTGCAAGCCGGCCGATCGGGACTACCTGATGTTCCTCATGGAGGGTGTCGAGGACATCCCGCGGGCGGCGATGAAAGCGGGCATCACGTGGAGCTGGGAGACCTTTCCCGAGTACCTCGACTGCCTTGCGAAGATGCCGCTCGGCCTGAACGTCGGCGCGCACATCAGCCACGCGCCGCTGCGCATCTTCGCCATGGGCGAGAAGGGCGCGACCGACGCAGCGGCGTCCGACGACGAGCTCGGCACGATGCGCGACGCGGTCCTGGGTGCCATGCGCGCCGGCGCGCTCGGCTTCGCGACCGGCCGCACGACGATGCACCGTACGCCCTCGTGGGACCCCGTCCCGGGTACGTTCGCCGACCGCCGCGAGCTCGACGCGGTCGCACGCGCTCTCTCCGAGTACGGCAGCGGCGTGTTCGAGCTGGTGCCGCTGGGCGCCGCCGGCGAGGACGCGGCCGGCTTCGACAAGGACTACGAGTGGATGCTGCCCGTCGCACTCGAGAGCGCACGCCCGATCAGCTTCGGCCTGATCCAGAACCTCGCCTACCCCGAGGTCTGGAAGGGCATCCTCGACAAGGTGGAGCGCGCGGCCGAGAAGGGCGCGCGCATCGTGCCGCAGGTCGCGGTGCGCAGCGTCGGCATCCTGATGGGACTCGGCACGTCGATCTCGCCGCTGACGATGTTCCCGGCGGGCTTCGACCTGATCCCGAAATCGGTGGACGAGCAGCTCGCGGCGCTGCGCGATCCGGCGTTCCGCGCGCAAGCGGTCGAGAGCATGCGCGGCTCGACCGGCGACATCCTCGGCGGCATGGCGACGCTGCGCCACGTCTTCCCGCTCACCGGTCGCGGCGTCCGCGCATACGAGACGGATCCCGAGCGGAGCATCGTCGCGATCGCGGAGCGTACCGGGAAGCCGGTCGGCGAGATCATCATCGACCATCTCGTCGAGACGGCCGGCAAGGGCTTCTTTCTGGTCCCGCTCTTCAACCCGGACCTCGACGCCGCGGGCGCGATGCTGTCGCATCCGCTGACCGGCATCGGCCTCGGCGACTCCGGCGCGCACACCAGCCAGACCTGCGACGCGAGCTACTCGACGTTCCTGCTGGCGTACTGGGTGCGCGAGCGCAAGCTGTTCGGCATCGAGCGCGCGATCCGCAAGCTCGCCTTCGACCCGGCGCTGATGTGGGGCCTGCACGACCGCGGCCTGCTGCGCCATGGCGCGTATGCGGACGTGAACGTGATCGACCTCGACCGCCTCGACGTGACCATGCCGGAGCTGCGGCACGAGTTCCCCGCGGGCGCGCCGCACCTGACGCAGGGCTCGGTGGGCTACGACGCGACGGTGGTGAACGGCAAGGTGCTGATGCGCGGCGGCAGGCACACCGGGGCGCTGCCGGGCACGGTGCTGCGGAACGAGCTCTACCGGGCGGGCTGAAGCTCAGGCGAGCGCGTTCCACCGGGCCGACGCCGACGCCTCCGGTCGCGCGTCGCGCTGCCCGCCGTCGCGCAGGTCGGGCAGCGTCACCGTGAACGTCGAGCCTCGTCCGATCGCGCTCGAGAGCGCGACCGTGCCGCCGAGCTCCTCGGCGAGACGACGGACGATGTAGAGGCCGAGCCCCGTCCCCCGGTAGGCGCGCGAGTCGGATCCGTCGAGCTGGCGGAACATCTCGAAGACCTCCGCGTGCTTGTCGGGCGGGATCCCGATGCCGGTGTCGGTCACGCGCAAGACGAACCCGCCGTCGGCCGCTTCGATCGCCACCGCCACCGAGCCGCGCGCGGTGAACTTGAGCGCGTTGCCGACCAGGTTCTTCACGATCGTGGCGAGCTTCTTGACGTCGGTGGCAATGACGGTCCCGGCCGGCTCCGGTCCCCACGACAGATGCACTCCGCCAGGCGGCGCGAGGCCCGCGCAGCTGGCCTGCAGCTCGCGGCGCAGGTCCGGCAGCGCGATCTCGACGAGTGTCGTCGTCGATCGGCCCGCGTCGAGGCGGCCGATCTCGAGCGTCTCCTCGACCAGCTCGAGCAGCTCGCGTCCGGCACGCTCGATCCCGGCGAGGCAGCGCTGCCGGTCGGCTGGACCTACGTCGTCGTCCGCCGCCATCTCGGCGTTGCCGAGGATCACGTTGAGCGGCGTGCGCAGCTCGTGTGACATCGTCGAGACGAATTCCGACTTGAGCCGGCTCGCGCGCTGCAGACCCTCGAGGGGCCGCGCGTTGGCGAGCGCGATCGAGGCGATCTGCGCGGTGCCATGCGCCAGCAGCCGCTTCTCGCTGCCCTCGAGGGCACCGCGCGAGGCCGCGACCACGACGACCCCGCCGAGGGCACCGCCCGCCGGCAGCGCCACGAGCCCGACGATCTCGGAGCTCGCGAACGCATCGATGGCGCCCCCGAGCTCCGCTCCCGGGAGCACGACCACCGCCTCGCGACCCATGCGGTCGGTCCACCGGCGGAGCGCGTCCGGAGCGATCCGGACCGGCGCCGCGGACGTTCCCGTCGTGGCCGCCACGGCGAAGCCCTTGTCCGACTCGTCCCGCAGCAGAACCGCCACCGCGTCCGCTTCGAGCAGCGCACCCACGATCGTCGCCAGTCGCCCGGCGATCGCGGTGGTCTCGAGCGAGGCGTTCAGCTCGCGCCCGACCCACGACAGCGCCGACGCCACGCGCGCCTCGCGCTCCGCGTGGCTCCGTGCGACCAGCGAGCGTGCCGCGTTTCGCCGTTCGGCGAACGATCGTCGCAGCTCGTAGCTGCCATAGAGCGACGACACCGTCGCCACCGCGAAGGCCATGCCGGAGTACCCGAACGCGTCGAGGCTGCCGCCGGCGGAACGGACCAGCCAGAGGTTGAGCGCGATGGCGAGCCACGCGCCGACCAGCGAGGCGAGGTGCGGACCTGGTCCGAGGGGGAGGTAGGTCACGGTCATCGCGAGCACGATCGCGACGAGCGGGGTGCGCGCCGCGTCGCCCAGCCGGGCACTCGCGACCGCGGTCGCGAGGCAGGCGGCGACGACGAGAACCGCGCCGATCCAGCGCGCCACCCGCAGGGGAAGCGGCTGGCGCAGCAACCACACCGTACCGAGAGTGAGCGCCAGCAGCACCGCCTTGGGTCCCCAGAGCGCGTGCAGCTCGGCGCGGTGCAGCAGCAGGTCGTTTAGCAGCATCAACGCGCTGCCGCAGAGGACGAGCCACGCGCCCGCCCGCAGGCGGCGGACGACGATGCCGTGGATCTCCGCGTCGAGCTCCGCCTCGGCATCGGCGAGATGGTCGTCGACGAGGCGCCACGTCTCCGGCGTGGGAGTCGGCGGCTCCATCGGCCGGGTCGGCGGGATGCTCATGACCAAGTCCATATCGGTGTCCGGCCCCGCCGGCGAGAGTCCCGCGCCGCGACGGCTACATGGCGTCCGCCGCGGGGCTCGCCGTCGGCTTCGCGTGGGCACCAACCTGCGCAAGCGCAGGATCCCGCCTCAGAGCTCCGGGGGGTGTGGGCGCCTTTCAGGTACGGGGGGCGCCCCGCTGGTCCAGTAGCGCGCCGTCGCTTGCAGCAAGCGCGATCTGCAAGCAGCACGTGCGCGGATTGACACCCGGCTCGCCGGCTTCGTAGCCTCGACACGCCCTCATGAGATCGCGCGCCCTCCACGCATCGCACCGCGCACGCCCGTGGCACGCGCTCACCTGCGCCATCCTCGCGGCCGCCGTGCTGGCGGCGTGCTCCGACGCCGACGTCGGCTCGCCCCTCGAGACGGTCGATCCCGCAGCGGTCCCGGTCACGTACGAGTTCGTCGCGGACACGGTCGCGGACGGCGACCCGCTGCGCGCGACCACCGAGGTGACGACCGCGGTCGCGTTTGCTGGAGACCTCTGGGCATCGACGAGCCAGTGGATGGCCCCGCGGCCGGTCGGTGGCGCCATCCTGCGCCGTGGCGCACGCGACGCTGGCTGGACGTCGGTCCTGCAGACCACCCAGCTGCGCGTGATGGCGCTCGAGGCGTTCACCGTTCCGTCGAATGGCGACGAGGCCGAGGTGCTGCTCGCGCAGGCGCAGGAGAGCGGCGCAGGCAGCGAGCTGCGCTGGTCGGTAGCACCCGACCGGACGCTCGCGTCGCGCTTCGCGCTGCCGGACGCGGGTGCCATCGCGCGCTCGTTCGGCGCCCACTCCACGGGTGACGGCGACGTCACGTTCTTCGCCGGCGTGCAGCCGACGGGCGTGCTGGCCGGCGCATGGGACGCGGACGCGCGCACCATCCACTGGTCGCCGACCCCGGAGCTGGTCACCCCCGGCGCCGGGCTCGACCAGAAGGTCACCGGCTTCACCTCCTGCGGCGGTGCCGCCTGGGTCACCGTGCGCGGCACGCTGTACCGGCGCCGCACGGACGGTGGAACCGATGCCACGACCGGCGGTCCGTGGCAGCCGGTGTGGACGGTCCCGGTGGCGAACCCGGACAGCAGCGGCCTGCGCGGCGTGAGCTGCGTCAGGCACGACGGCGCGCCGGCGATCCTGCTCGGCGTCGAGGGCAGCGGCGAGCTCATGCGCTTCGACGCGATCGATCGGCTCGGACCGGTCGTCTCCGGCACTCCGCTCGAGCCGCTGCTCGAGCTCGACACACGCGATCTCATCGGCCGGACGCTGCGTGCCTGGGGGCACGACGTTCCGGCCTCCGGCCCGGGGGCAGTCGGCTACACGATCCCGGCGTACAACGAGTTCACCGACGTCGGGGAGCGCGTCGTGCTGGCCGGCGTCGAGTGGAGCTACGCGCTCGCCCGCTGCCCGGCGACGCGCCGCTGCCAGCCGCAGCGCACCTTCGACGCACAGGCGTGCGTGCTGCGCCGCGCAGGCGATAGCGGCATCCCGGACTGGCAGCTGCGCTGTCTCGCGACCCCGCTCGACTCGCCGAGCCCGGTTCCCGACCCGGTCACGCCGGGTGCCGCGATCGTCGCCGTCCGCGCCATGCAGATCGCCCCGTGGTCGCCCGACGAGCTCTGGCTCGTCGGCTACGACGCGAACTTCGTGCCGTCCATCGGCACCGGCTGGAGCGCCCGCCTGCCGCTCGCGTCGCTGCGGCGCTGAGGCGGCGCGGCCGCGCGTTCGGGCCTCGGAGCCCCCAGACGCTCAGTCGCCGCGCTTGTCGGCGCGGAACTTCCACGGCGGGATCGGGTTCGGCTCGCTCCACAGCCCGCGCTTCGCCGCGCGCGCCTCGGTCTCGAGCTTCTCGTACTCGGGGTCGTTCGCGTAGCGCCGGTAGTACCAGGCGAGCCCCTCGCGCAGCAGCTCGCGGGCGAGGCTGCGGCCGTCGTCGAGCTTCACGTCGCCGACGACGCGTCCGTAGCGGTCGACGTCGCGGACGACGACGGTCACGTCGCGGTTGCCGACGAGCCCCGTGGTGAACGACTTGGCGCGCGCCGAGAACGGCATGCCGCGCTCGGGGCAGTCGACGCCGAAGATCCTGAGGCCGATGTTCTCGCCCCCCTGGCGCAGCACCATGCTGTCGCCGTCCTTCACCTGCGTGACCTTGCCGCGCAGCTCGCTCCCCGGCTGCGGAGCGCTCTCGCCCGCGCCCGCACCCGCACCCGCACGCGCACCCGCACCCGCGCCGAGCGTCGCGCGCAGCGCCGGCACGCCGAACAGCAGCAGCGCGCCGAGCACCGCCGCCGCTCGCGACCGGTTGCCGAGCCGGATCCTCATGCGGGGCCGATCAGCTCGAGCACCGCGAGGCTCGCGCGCAGGCGCTCGGCGACGCGGCGATGCTCCTCGTCGGCGAACTCCTCGCGCTCGATCTCGAGTCCCATGAGCGGCGTGCCCCCCGCGCCGGCGGCGCCGTCCTCAACCACGCGCGGTGCGCACCGCGTCGACGTCGGCCTTCGTGAGGAGTGCCACGAACTCGGCGCCGACCTCGGCACAGGCCTGCTCGACGCGCGCGCGCCCGTCCTGCTCCTGGCGGTCGAGGATCACCAGTGCCACGCGCACCGCGAGCCCGGACTCCTTCGCCGCGCGCAGCCCGTCGAGCATCGCGCCGCCGCGCGTGAGCACGTCGTCCACCAGTGCGACCGGCTGCCCGGGCAGCGGCGGGCTGCCCTCGAGCCAGCCGCCGGTGCCGTGGTCCTTCGCGGCCTTGCGGATGCTGAACCAGGGGAGCGGCGTGTCGGTCGTCGCGCTGAAGTACGCGACCGCCGCCGCGATGGGGTCCGCACCCATCGTCGGCCCGCCCACCGCCGCGACCTTGCCGCGGATACGCTCGAACACGAGCTTGCCGATGAGCGGCATCGCGGCGGGCCACGTCGTGGTCAGCGAGCACTCGAAGTAGAACGGGCTCGTCTTGCCCGATGCGAGCAGGAACGGCTTCTCGTGGTTCTCGAGGAACGAGCGGTCGATGAGGATCTCGGCGAGCTGCCGCGTGGCGTCGTCCATGGTGTGTCGGCGTCGCATGTGTTCGTCCGAGCGTCAACGGTCCTCGGCGGTCGTTGCCAGCGCGCGCGGGCGGCTGCAGCAGCGCGCGTCCGTCGCGTGGGCGGCGGCGGCAGCCTGCGTCCGTCGCGTGGGCGGCGGCGGCAGCCTGCGTCCGTCGCGTGGGCGGCTGCAGAAGTGGGCTCGCGCCGCGGCAATCGCGCAGCCCGCGCGCCTCGTGCTACGGATTACCGGATGCTCCGCTACGCAGTGATCATGGCCGGCGGCTCGGGCGAGCGCTTCTGGCCCGCCAGCCGCCGGGCTCGCCCCAAGCAGCTGCTGCGCCTGACGGACCCGGACCTGTCGATGATCGAGGAGGCGATCGAGCGCATCGCGCCGCTGATCCCGCGCGCGCAGATCCTGATCGCGACCAGCGAGCTGCTGGCGCAGCCGATCGCCGACGCCCTGCCCGGCCTGCCGCGCGAGAACATCCTCGCCGAGCCCGAGAAGCGCAATACCGCGGCGTGTCTCGCGCTGGCCGCGGCGCATCTCCAGCACCGCCACGGCCACGACGCCGAGATCGTGATGGCGGTGCTCACCGCCGACCACCAGATCGGTGCCCCCGACCGCTTCCGCGCCACCGTCGCGGGCGCGCTCGACTTCGCCGCCACCGAGGACGCGCTGGTCACGATCGGCGTCGTGCCGACGCGGCCCGAGACCGGCTACGGCTACATCGAGGTCGCGCCGTCGCCGACCGGCGATGGCCCGCCCGAGGCGGGACGGCCGATTCGCGTGCTGCGCTTCCGTGAGAAGCCGAGCGAGCCGATCGCGCGCGAGTACGCGAAGTCCGGGCACCACTTCTGGAACAGCGGCATGTTCTTCTGGCGCGTGTCGAGCCTGCTGCGCGGGCTCGAGCAGCACATGCCCAACCTGGCGACCGGCGAGCACGCGATGGTCGACGCGCTCGCCGGACGGGGCACGCGCTCGCTGCGCGACGTCTTCCTGGCGCTCGAAGACGTATCGGTCGACATCGGCCTCATGGAGCGCGCGGGCAACGTCTGGGTCGTGCCGGCGGACTTTCCCTGGGACGACGTCGGTGCCTGGGACGCGCTCGAGCGTACGCGCACGCCCGACGAGCTGCACAACGTCGTCGTCGGCGACGCGGTGCTGGTCGACGTCAAGGACTCGATCGTGTTCAACGAGCCCGGCGCCGACCAGCTGGCGGTCGCCGTGATCGGTCTCGACGGCGTCGTCGTCGCGACCACGCGCGACGGCATCCTGGTGTGCCCGAAGGACCGCGCGCAGGACGTGCGCCGCGCCGTGGCCGAGCTGCGCCGGCGCGGCCACGAGCGGTTCACGTAGGCCACCTGGAAAACCGGCCACGCGCGCGGTAGGCAGAGCCCGTGGCAGCCGAGCACGATCGACCGGCCGGCGCGGCAGTCGCGCACGATCGACCGGCGGAGAAGGTCGCGCCCGCCCGGTCAGTGCGGCGGCGCGCCGCGCAGGTGATCGACGAGCAGCGCGCAAAGATGTTCGCGCAGGTGGCGGCTGCGGTGGACGGTCGCGACCCCGAAGGCGTGCACGACATGCGCGTCGCGTCGCGCCGGTTGCGCGCGGCGCTCAAGGTCTTCGCACCGTGGCTCGCACCGGAGGACCTCGCACGGATCGCGCCGGCCGTGCGCACGCTCACGCGCGCGCTCGGGCGCGTCCGCGAGCTCGACGTGCTGCGCCTCCGTCTGTCCGGGCTCGGCACGCACGCGACGCCGCCGCGTGCCATCGCGATCGAATGCGTCGACGCGCGCCTTGCGCGCCAGCGGCGTCGCGCCCGTGCACGCATGATGGCGGCGTTCGCGAAGGTCGACCTCGACCGGCTCGACGCGCGCCTGCAGCGCCTGGTCGCACGACTCGAACGCGACACGCCCGTCGCGCAGGCGCCACCAGGTACCGTCGCCGATGCGCCATCGATCGACGCCGTCGCCGCCGCGCACGGGGCGCAGGCGTCACTCGCGACGCACACGGGCGGGCGGGAGTTGTCGACGCGGGATCCGGGCGGGCGGGAGTCGTCCACGTGGGATCCGGGCGGGCGGGAGTCGTCCACGTGGGATCCGGGCGGGCGGGAGTCGTCCACGTGGGATCCGGGCGACCCGCCGATCGGTGCGCTGCTCGAGGAGCTCGCGCCGGCCGTCCTCGAGGAGGCGCGCGCCGTGTCACGCGCCGAGCTTCCCGTCGAGGTAGGCACGCCGCACTCGGCCGAGGCGCTGCATCGCGTGCGCGTCGCGGCGAAGAAGCTCCGCTACACGCTCGAGATCGTCGTCCCCTACCTCGGAGCCGACGGCGCTGCGGTCGTGAAGCGGCTACGCGGTGCCCAGGAGCACCTCGGCGACTTCCACGACGACTGCGTGCTCGACGACACGCTGCGACCGGCGGTCGAGCGCGCACGGCAGCGCGGACGTCCGCTGCTCGCGACCGAGCTGCGCGCTCTCCGCACGGGGCGACGCCGCGCCCTGGTACGCGACGAGCGCGCCGTGCGCGCCGCGCTGGCGACGCTGCGTGACGAGGACTTCGCCGGCATCGTGGCGAGGACGCTCGTTGCCGCAGGCGTGTCGCTGCCCGATCCCGAGCCGGCTGTGAAGCCTGGGGCGTCCGCGGCTCAGGCCGGGGCGTAGACCAGCGCCGGGGTCTCCGCGCGCTCCACCAGCGGAGGGCTCGTGCGTGCCGACGCGCATGCGAGCGCGGCACCGCTGACGCGCAGGATGCGCGAGTCCCCGAACGGCGTGCCGAGGCCGCTGTTCACGATCAGCGCGACCGCAAGGTCGCGCCGCGGGTCGGCCCAGGCGCCCGAGCCGCCGAAGCCGAAGTGCCCGAAGGCCTTCTTCGGCACGCCGCGCGTCGTCGCGACGCCGTGGTAGCCGAGGCGCCAGCGCATGTCGAAGGGGATCACCACGCGACCCGCGGGCGCCTCCTGCACCTCGGTCGCACGCGCGAGCGTGCCCGGGGACAAGAGGCGTACGCCATCGATCTCACCGCCACCGGCGAGTGCCGCGTACATGCGCGCGAGCGAGCGGGCGGTGAAGAGGCCGTTTGCCGCCGGGATCGCGGCACGCAGCGTGTCGTGCGCGCCGAACTCGAAGCTCGAGATGCCGTTGGGCGCGAGCGCGTCGAGCATGCTCGCGAGGTCGAGCTGCACGCCGACGAAGCGCAGCACGCCCTGCAGCGCGGTCGCACCGCCGCTGAGCAGCGCGCTCGCGACGCCGCCCGACGCGAGCAGGTCGACCGGCGACAGCACGCTGGTCTCCGGCCAGAGCAGCTCGGCCGCGCGCGGCAGCGCCTCGTCGGGCGCGCCGACGTACATGCCATCGAGGCCGAGCGGACGCACCAGCTCGTCCTGAACGAGGCGCGAGAACGTCCTACCGGTCACGCGCTGCAGGATCTCCCCGATCAGGTAGCCGTACGTGAGGCCGTGATAGCCCGTCCGCGTCCCCGGCTCGTGGATCGGCGCGGTGCGCTCGATCGCGCGGACCATGTACTCCCAGTCGAGCATCCGGTCGGCGCGGTCGATCATCTGGCGGATGTGGTAGAGCCCCGACTGGTGGGCCATCACCTGGCGGATGGTGATGCGCTCCTTGCCCGCCTGCGCGAACTCCGGCCAGTGCTTCGCGACCGCGTCGTCGTAGTCGACGAGACCGCGGTCGACCGCGACGTGCATCAGCGTCGATGCGACGCCCTTGGTCGTCGAGAAGCTCGGCGCCATGGTGTCCTGGGTCCAAGGCGCGCCAGACCGGTTCTTGACGCCGCCCCAGAGGTCCGCCACGCAGACGCCACGGTGGTAGACACAGACCGCCGCCCCGCCCGGGCCGCTGTCGATCAGCCCCCGCAGAGCCGACGCCACCCCCGCGAAGTCGGGGTGCATCCAGCCGTCGATCGAAGTACGCGAGCCGTCTGGAATCGCCTGGGCCGGCCTGGTGTACGCCATCGAGCCGACGTCCTACCGCAAGTCTCCGGCCAGCCTCAAGCGCTCCGTGCCGTGCTCGCAGCACCGTGCCGGAGACGATGCAGAGGGTTCCGATCTGGGCGAACTTGCACCGGTTCCCTTCGCAATCGTGGGCCCGCCGGGGACGCGCCGGCAGCTGGACCACGCAAGAGCGCATCCCTTGCGCCCGCGCCCGAGGCCGCAAACCTGCGGCACCGAGGTCTACAAGATCGCGGGCGAGCCGACGTCGTTCCGCATGCGCGTCCTGCAGAGCTGGCGGCCGTGGGGAGGCCCTCCTGCACTCCTTTGCGCGCCCTGCCATGGCGCGCGTGCTTGGCGCTTCCTATCGCGATGCCATGGTGGCAATGATCGCATCCGTGGGAGAGCCCAAGCGTACGGCGACGTACGACGACGTTCGCAGTGCCCCCGAGCATCAGGTGGCGGAGATCCTGGACGGCGAGCTCTTCCTGAGCCCGCGCCCGGCGACGCCGCACGCCAACGCCTCGTCCGTGATCGGAGGCGAGATCCTCGGCGCCTTTCACGGCCCACCTCCACCCCGATCGCCGGCCCGGCCGGGCGGCTGGTGGATCCTCCACGAGCCCGAGCTGCACCTCGGTGACGACGTCGTCGTCCCGGACCTCGCAGGCTGGCGCCGGGAGCGGCTGACCCGCATCCCGAACGCTCCATGGATCGACCTCGCTCCCGACTGGCTCTGCGAGACCCTCTCGCCGTCGACCGCCGCGATCGACCGTGGCCGGAAGCTCCGGATCTACGCGCGCGCGGGCGCTGCCCACGTCTGGCTCGTGGACCCTCTGGCGCACACTCTCGAGGTCCTCGCTCTCGACGAGGGACGCTGGCTGGTCGCAGCCGTTCACTCCGGCTCCGACTCCGTGCGTGCCGAGCCGTTCGGCGCGATCGAGCTCGACCTATCGCGTCTCTGGATCGATTAGGGACGTCCTCGTCACCACCCGGCGAGGTCCGCCGCCCGCGCACGCAGGTACCGCGCCTCGCCGAGGAACGCGCGGTCGAACACCGCGCGGCGCCACCACAGCTGCAGGTCGTACTCCCAGGTGAAGCCGATGCCGCCGTGCAGCTCGATCGCGTAGCGCGTGACGCGGTCGAAGAGGTCGGTCATGTGCGCCTTGGCGATCGCCGCGTGGCGCTCGGCCTTGTCGCGAACGTGGTCGAAGGCGTGCGCGGTGTACCAGCACAGCGACTCCGACGGTGCCAGGTCGGTCGCGAGGTCCGCGAGCTGGTGCTTGACGCCCTGGAACTCGCCGATGACGTGCCCGAACTGCTCGCGCGTCTTCGCGTAGCCGACGGTCATGTCGAGGCAGCGGCTCGCGCCGCCGTAGCAGTCGAAGGCGAGCAGGATCAGGCCGGCGTCGCGCGCGCGCTCGATGACCTTCGTGCCGCCGCAGAGCTTCGTCGCGGGCGTGCCGTCGAAGCGCGCCATCGCGAGACGGCGCGTCATGTCGATGCCGCTGAGCGTCGTGAACGTCGCGCCGGGCGCGCCGCGCTCGACGAGCCACAGGCCCGGCCCTTCCGCGTCGTGCGCGGCAACGACGATCGCGTCCGCCACCTGCGCGTATGGCACCAGCGGCTTCTCGCCGGTGAGCTTGCCGCCGTCGGCGCGCGTCGCGAGCTTCGCGAGGTCGTGCTCGCCGAGGCCCTCGCCGAGCGCGAACGTCAGCACCGCGTCGCCGGCCGCGACCGCCGGCAGCCAGCGCTTCGCGTGCGCCTCGTCGCCGCTCTCGACCAGCGCCGTGACCGCCATCTGGCTGCCGAGGAACGGGCCCGGCGTGCAGTTCCAGCCGAGCTCCTGCGCGGCCAGCGCAACCTCGAGCAGGTCGAGTCCCGCACCGCCGTGCTCCTGCGGCACGCCGAGCGCGGTCACGCCGAGCTCCGCGAGTCCCTTCCAGAGAGCGACGTCGTGGCCGTCGTCGCTCTCCATGATCGCGCGCACACGCGTCGTCGGGCACTCGACGTCGAGCCAGCGGTGGATCGTGTCCTTCAGGAGGACCTGGTCTTCAGAGAGTCCGAAATCCATCAGGCGGCCTATCTCCGGGGATCGCGAGGCAGGCCGAGGCCGCGCTCCGCGATGACGTTGCGCTGGATGTTGGGAGCACCGCCACCGAGGGCCATGCCGAAGTACCACATGTAGCCGGTGCCGAACATGCCCGCGGCGGGCGCGTTCTGCTCGCCCGGGGCGAGGCAACCGCGATCGCTCATCATGTCCATCGCGAGCTTGCCGATGTGGTAGCCGATCGTCGTCGTGTGCAGCTTGGTGACGATGCCCGGCAGCCCGGGGTCCTCGCCGCGTCCGCCCGCCGTGAGCAGCCGGTGACCGTTGTACTCGGCGGCGAGCAGGTGGCCTTCGAGCTCGACCAGCTTGTCGCGAAACACCGGATCCTTGATCACCGGCGCGCCGCGGACCTCGGTGAACTGCGCCATCATCTGCAGACCGTCGAACGTCCGGCGGGCGAAGGTCGCGTTGCCGATCAGCGCGCGCTCGTTCTTGAGCGTCGAGCGGCTCACGTACCAGCCGCGGCCACGCTCGCCGACGATCGAGTCCTTCGGCACGCGCACGTTGTCGAAGAAGACCTCGTTGAAATCGGCGTCGCCGGTGAGCTGACGCAGCGGACGCACCGTGAGGCCCGGCGTCTTCATGTCGATCAGCATGTAGGTGATGCCGTCGTGCTTCGGCGCGTCGGGCTCGGTGCGGATCAGCGCGAACATCCAGTCCGCGTCCTGCGCGTTCGAGGTCCAGATCTTCTGGCCGTTCACCACCCAGTGGTCGCCCTCGAGCACGCCACGCGTGCGCAGCGACGCGAGGTCGCTGCCCGCGTTGGGCTCGCTGTAGCCCTGGCACCAGCGGATGCGGCCGAGCAGCGTGCCCTCGACGAACTGCTGCTTCTGGGCTTCGGTACCGTGCACGACCAGCGTCGGCGCGAGCATGCTGGGCCCCTGCCCCATGATCTCGAACGGCGCGCGCGCGCGGCGAAACTCGTCGGCGAGGATGGTCGCCTTCAGCGGATCGGGCGGCTGCTCGCCGCCGCCGTAGAGCTTGGGGATGTGGCGGTACATGTAGCCGCGCGCGATGGCCTTCCTGCGGAACTCGGTGGCGCGGTCGTCGGTGCGCAGCGCGGCCCCGGTCATGGCGCCGACGCCTTCGGCGTCGGGCGTCGCGGCGCGGTCGGCCTCGGTCCAGTTCTCGGCGAGGAACTGGCGCACCTCCTCGCGGAACTTTTCGTACTCGGCGCTGAAGCTGAGATTCACGGCGGATCCTCCCGGTGGGCCCGAATGACGTACCGGGGGGAGTGCGCTGCCTCAAGGCGCCCTGCGTTACGCCGGCGGGCGTCGTCGTCGTGCCCCGACCCCTCGCGCTGGCCTCGCCTGGCGCTTCGTCGCCGCCGCCCGCACGGCAGCGACCAGGACGTCGAGCCCACGTCCGAACTCCTCCGCGAAGTCGCACGCCGCGATCGCCGCGCCCAGGCGCGCGAAAACCGGGAACGCGGCCGCGTCGAGATCCGCCGGGATCGAGAGCGACGCCGCGCCGGCGCCGGTCGCGGCGGCGGTCTCGGCGAGCAGCGCGCCCGTCGCCCACCCGATCACCGTCCAGAAGTGCCGCAGGGTCTCGCCGTCGTCGAGCCCGGCGTCCGCCAGCGCGCCGAGCAGCGTCTCGAGCGGTGCGAGCGCCTGCGGTGACGCGGGCACGCGCGTCGCGAGCAGCGGGAAGACGTGCGGGTGCGCGAGCGACACGCGCCGCAGCTCGTGCGCGACGTGGCGCAGGCGCCGATCCCACGTGACATCCGGCGGCGGGAGCACGATCTCCGCGAGCACGCGCTCGACCAGCAGGTCGAGCAGCGCCGGCTTCGACGGCACGTGCTTGTAGAGCGACATCGCCTCGACGCCGAGCGCCGCACCGAGGCGCCGCATCGACAGCGCGTCCAGCCCGCGCCGGTCGGCGAGACGCAGCGCCGCCGTCACCACGCGCTCGCGCGTCAGCGGACGTCTTTCTGCGGCCGGCATGTTGACACGCTTACGCCGTAAGCCCCATGATCGCAACCCATGGCTGACACCGTAAGCTCGCTCTCCGCCCCGGCGACCCGGCTCGACGACCTGCCCTTCACCGCGATCGGCGGCCAGCCCGCGTTCGCGCCCGGAACCATCGAGTCCTTCGTGCGCGAGCCGCGCGTCGCGGTGCTCGCCTACGTGCGCGCCGACGGCCGGCCCGGCCAGGCGCCGATCTGGTACACGTACCGCGACGGCGCGTTCCTCATGTCCACCACCGCCGGCTCGCCGAAGCACCGCGCGCTCGCGCGCGACCCACGCGTCTGCCTGACGATCCAGGACGAGCGTCCGCCGTACCGCGCGCTCCTCGCCGACGGGCGCGTGACTCTCGAGCCGCTGCCGCAGGGCGACGCCGACCCCACCGCCGGCATGGCGGTGCGCTACTTCGGGCGCGTCGCCGCGGCCGAGTACGATCGCATGACGGCCGAGGAGTACGCGCGGAAGGGCCTCGTGCTGATCACGCTGCGGCCGACGGAGCTGCGCGGCTTCGACAACAGCCGCACGCTGAACGCCGCCGTGCTCGCGTTCGTGCGGCTGCGCGACCGGCTGCCGATTCCACGCTCCTGGCTGTGACGAATTCTCCGACTGCACGCGCGCGGGAGATTCGTGGCAGAAGCGAGGCGCTGCACGATCCCGGTCCGCACGGCACGGCGGGATCGTCGGTCACCCTCGACCCGCGGTCGGGCCTGCAGCGCATCGAGTGACCGTCAGGCCGCGAGGAGATCGGCCGCGCGGTCGGCGATCATCGCGACCACGGCGTTCGGGTGCCCGCGCGGCACGGTCGGCATCACCGACGCGTCGGCGACCCACAGCCCGTCGACGCCGCGCAGGCGGAGCTCCGGGGTGACCGGTGCGGCGGCGTCCGAGCCCATCCGGCACGTGCCGGCCGGGTGATAGATGGTCTGCAGCTCGCGGCCGCAGTACGCGAGGATCGCCTCCCTGCCCCGCGCGTCGCTGCCCGGACGCATCTCGGCGGCGCACTCGCCGGCGAGCGGCTCGGTCGCGGCGATGCGCCGCATCAGCTCCACGCCGTGCAGCAGCACGTCCAGGTCGGCACCGTCGGGATCGGTGAGCATCGCGAGGTCGACCACCGGTGCGGCGAGCGGATCGGCGCTGCGCAGACGCACCGAGCCGCGCGAGCGCGGCGTCAGCAGTACCACGCCGCAGCCGAAGGCGTGCTCGCTCGGCGGCTCGAGCCCTTGCCCGCGCCACTCGACGGGCACGAAGCACAGCTCGAGGTCGGGCGGCCCGTCGCCCTTCGTGCTCGCGAAGGCCATCGCCTCGGGAACGTTGGACGCGAGCATGCCGCGGCCGAGGAGCAGCCACTTCAGCAGGTTGAGGGGCGACTCCGCCGTCAGGAGCGTGATCGGCCGGCGCGCGCGGAACATCACTGGCAGGAGCGGATGCTCCTGCAGGTCGGCGCCGACGGCCGGGACGTCGTTCAGCACCGGGATGCCGTGCGCGTGCAGGTGCTCGCCCGGCCCGACGCCCGAAAGCTGCAGCAGGTGCGGCGTGCCGTACGCGCCGGCGCACACCACCACGCCGCGCGTGGCGCGCAGCGTCTCGTCGCGGCCGTCGCGCCGCAGCACGACGCCGGTGGCGCGTCCGTTCTCGAGCAGGATGCGCGTGACGTGGGCAGCGCTCTTCACCTCCAGGTTGGCGCGCCGCATCGCCGGCTTCAGGTATGCGTCGTACGCGCTGAAGCGGCGGCCGTTCTTGCCCGCCAGCTGCGACAGCCAGGCGCCCTGGTACGGACCACCGTTGTAGTCCGCGGGCCCGTCGAGCCCGGCGGCGCGCGCCGCGCGCACGAAGGCCACCGACAGCGGATTCGGCGTGCGCAGCGGCGAGATCACCATCGCCCCCGAGCGCCCGCGACGCGCGTCGTCGCGCTCGGCACCGAGCCACGACTCCATGCGACGGAACACCGGTGCGACGCTCTCCCAGCCCCAGCCGCGCGCGCCGAGCGACTCCCAGCCGTCGAAGTCCGCCGGGTGGCACCACTGGTGGACCTGCGCGTTCATGTTCGAGCTGCCGCCCAGCATCTTGCCGCGCGGGACGTAGACCCGGCGTCCCGCCAGACCGGGGTGCGGCTCGGACTCGAAGTTCCAGTCGAGGTCGGTCTTGAACAGCTTCGCCATCCCGGCCGGGACCCTGACCATCATGTTGCGCGGCTCAGGTCCCGCCTCGACCAGCGCCACGCGATCCTTGCCCGAAGCCGTGAGCCGGCCCGCCAGCACCGAGCCGGCCGTGCCGGCGCCAACGATGATGTAGTCGTGCATGCGCCCCTCCTTCTGCTTGCCGGCTCGCCGTTCGCACGCAGTCGGACGCGCGTCGAAAACGTCCGGTAAGGTTTCGGCAAGGATCGCGGCGCCTCAGGGCTCCCGGTCGGTGAGGAAGTGCACCACGATCGCGGAGATCACCTCGCCCATCACCGGCTGGATCTGTCCGCCGCCCCACCACGGGCCGCCCGTCCAGACCGAGCCCACGCGCTGCAGCTGGTCGTGCACGATGACCGCCGCGTTGCCGCCCATCGCCGCGGTCGCCTCGCGCAGCTTCTCCTCGATCGCCTCCTGGCTCGGATCGCCCTCGGGATGGAGAACGACCTGGCCGAGCACGTCGTGCGGGCGCATCGGCGGACGGTGCAGGATCTCGACCGTCGCCGGGTCGGTCGGCGGGAAGTCGGGGCGCCCGACGAAGTGGATCGAGCGGGCGTTCACGTACGAGCACGCGGCGGCGAGCATCGTCACCGCCAGCACGAAGAGCGATCGAGACCAGCGAGCGTTCCGCAGCTCCGTCATCGCAGCACCTCCACGCGGCGACCGCTCCCCGGTGCGCGCGGCGCCGCCCCGGCGGCGGCATAGCGCATCGGGCGAGGGCGGCTCAAGGATCGCGGCTGGCTGACCGCGTCGGCGAAGCCGCCGCGGACGTCGGAGGGACACGCCCGGAGCGTCTTCCTCGCTTCGTGGTCGGCGAAGCCGCTGCGGACGTCAGTCGTCGCGGGTGCGCCCCGCGAGCCGGGCCGGCTCCGCGACCTCGGTCGCCTCGGAGACGTCGGCGTGAATCGCCGACGAGATCAGGCGATCGGTGACCTCCTCGATGTGCGCGCGCAGCTCGCGGCTCAGCGCCTCGAACTCCGGCCACAGCGTGCCCTCGACGAAGGTCCGCGGCGCGCGGACCATGAGCGTCGTGCGCCGCTGCCCGCGATAGCGGTACGGCTTCACGTCGTAGCGGCGGCAGAGCGCCGCGAAGAGCTTCCGCGACCAGCCGTCGCCGAGCGAGAAGCGGAACTCGATCGGCGGATCGGCCTTCGCGATCGTCGCGAGGCGCTCCTGGATGCGTCGCCGCGCCTCGGCCGCGGCGACGCGCTCGCCGCTGCTGGTGGCGCCGGCGTGGAGGGCCTCGATAAGGCGCAGGCGTTCGAGGAGCTTCGCTTCGTCCATGGCGTCGACCGGCGCGATAGCAGACCACGGCTCGTCGTGCGCGCGCTCATGCGCGCGTCTGCGCTTCTTCGTCGCTTCCTGGTCGCGCTTGGTCGCGGTTCTTGGTCGCGCTTGCGCGCGGGCGTGCGTCGGGCTTGGGTGGAGGGCGTGACGACCATCGCGCTTCCGCCCTGCGACGACGAGCTGCCCGCGCGCCTGATGGCGCGCGCGGACGAGTCGGACGACGGCGACTTCTACTCCGTGCCGCGCCTCGTGACGCACGTCGACGACGCGACGATCGCAGCGCTGACCGAGGCGTACCGATCTCTCGTGTCGGACGGTGCGCGCGTGCTCGACGTGCAGTCGTCGTGGGTGTCGCACCTGCCCGCGGACGTCGCGTACGCGTCGGTGACGGGGCACGGCATGAACGCCGTCGAGCTCGAGCAGAACCCGCGGCTCGACGAGCGCGTGGTGCAGGATCTGAACCGCGATCCCGAGCTGCCGTTCGCGGACGGATCGTTCGACGCGGCGCTCGACGCGTTCTCGGTCCAGTACCTGGTCCGTCCGGTGTCGGTGCTGCGCTCGGCGCGCCGCGTGCTGGCGCCCGGCGGGACGTGCGTGGTCGCGCTGTCGCACCGGACGTTCCCGACCAAGGCGATCGCGGTTTGGCCGGTGCTCGACATGGCGGATCGCGCGCGGTGGGTCGGGGTGTACTTCCGGCTCGCGGGCGGATGGTCGGTGCCGGAGGTGCTGGACCGGTCCCCGGCAGGCGCCGACCCGCTGTGGCTCGTGGTGGCGCGTCGGGTCGGGTGACGCTCACCGCGGCTGCCGTCGCTTGCCGGGAGCGGGGGGGTTCGCTACCGAGAGGCGGTCTTCGGCGGGCGCCACGTGCGGCGGTCGCCGGCGTGGGCCACCCTAGCTCAGTTGGTAGAGCAACTGATTCGTAATCAGTAGGTCGCCGGTTCGATTCCGGCGGGTGGCTCTCACGCAAACCCTTGATATTACAAAGATATCATGGGGTTGGCCGAGCGGTTTCTCGGCAGTCGGCGCGGGTCGTAGACGGGTCGTAGACAGCCCGCCCAAAGTTGGGTCTCTCCCCGGGCAGGCCCCCAGTGCGCGACGACACTCGGGGGGCGGACGCGCGACCCAGTTTGCCGGGACGCCGCCGCGCTTGCAGCAGGTCCCCCAGCTGGCGACCCAGTGCGCCGCGGGGCGGCTCCCCGCGGGCAGGCTCCGCGTACCGAATGCCGTGAGACCGGCGGCCCTCCAGCGCGCGAGGGGGCCTGACGGTCGTCCCGCCGCCCGCCTCGCTGTGACAACCAAAGCGACGGGGGCAACCATCGGGGCGGCCGTGTGCGCGGACCACCGAAAATTGGCTCTTCACGGATTTGAGTGCACGTCCTGATGCAGGAATCTGGCGAGATCGGATGCGGTACGGATCGGATGTGCCGTTGCCCATCGAAGCTTGAGCAGGAGAAGCTTCTCGTCACGCATGCCGCGAGCCCGGCGGAG
>VGTK01000068.1 GCA_016874715.1 Deltaproteobacteria bacterium
CGTGCCACGACCGGGGCGGACGCGCCCGCCGCAGCCCCGGCCGCCGCGGATCTCGATCCGCGCGCCCTCGAGCTGTTCGGCGCCCTGCGCGCGCTCCGCAAGGATCTCGCCGACGCGGCCGGCGTCCCGGCCTACGTCGTCTTCCCCGACAGCGCGCTGCGCGCCATGGCCGCCCTCCACCCCACGAGCGAGGAGGGTCTCCTGCAGGTGCCGGGCGTGGGTCCGGTCAAGCTCGAGCGCTACGGCGCGGTGTTTCTACGTCTGCTGCGTGGCCTGGTCGCCGTTGCTGGCGCCTGAGCACGCCGGCGCATCGATCGCCGCCCGTGCCGCCCCCGGACGTGTTCCGCTCGAAATGCGCGCGCCGAACCCGTAATGAGGAGGGGACGCGCGGGCGGATCCCCGGCCGCGGCGGCGGGCGCGGCGGCGCCCCATCTCGAGAGGGAGCACGACGGTGAGACGCGAAGACTGCACGCTCTTCAGTGGAGCCGCTCAAGGCGCCGAGGAGGAATTCGGCGCCGCCGCCGAGCGCCACGGCATCGAGGAGGTGAACTTCACCTTCGATGGGCACAGCGACGCGCGCCGGCGCGGCATCCGCGTGCTGACGCACCGGGAGCTCGAGCACGGCGACGTGAGCCTCGCCTACGTGAGCCGGCTCATGCACCGCCGCTATCCGGACACACCGCTCTTCAAGCGCGTCCTGCAGAGCATCTGGCACCAGGTGAACAGCGGCCAGGAGATCTACGTGGTCGGCAAGATCCTCGACGACGGCACGGTGAAGGGCGGCACCGGCTGGGGCGCCGAGTTCGCGAAGATCTGCAACAAGCCGCTGTTTGCCTTCGACCAGGACGCGAACGCCTGGTCCCGCTGGACGGGCGACACGTGGGAGCCCGCCGGCGAGCCGGTGATCGCGCACACCGATTTCACCGGCACCGGCACACGATTCCTCGACGCCAACGGCAAGCGCGCGATCGAGGCGCTCTTCCAGCGCAGCTTCGGCTGAGCCGCCGCACCGGGAGCACCGCACGATGAGCAGTGACAAGCCGCGCAAGGTCGAGAAGTCGGACGCCGAGTGGCGCGCCCAGCTCGGCCCCGAGCGCTACGAGGTGGTCCGCAACAAGGGCACCGAGCGCGCCTTCACCGGACGCTTCTGGGACCACCACGAGGACGGCACCTACCTGTGCGTCGCGTGCGGCGAGAAGCTCTTCGACTCGGCGACGAAGTTCGAGTCGGGCAGCGGCTGGCCGAGCTTCTGGCAGCCGCTCGACGCACGAAGCGTCGAGACCGAGCACGACCGCAGCCACTTCATGGAGCGCACCGAGGTACACTGCGCCTCGTGCGGCGCGCACCTGGGGCACGTCTTCCCCGACGGACCGCGCCCGACCGGGCTGCGCTACTGCATCAACTCGGCGAGCCTCGACTTCGAAAAGAAGCAGGGCTGACCGCGCTCCCCGTCCCGCTCCGCGGGACGACCGCGCGACGTCCCGCGCATCCGCGCACGCGTCCGCGGGCGCGCCCCCGCACGCGCCCTCCTCTCCGTCCGGGTACGCACGCGCGCCCGCGCCCGACACGTCAAGCACGCTCTTGATTCGCCTGGTCCGTCGCCTAGCCTGACCACCGTCGCACCGGACGATTTCGACCGGGCGCTGGATGGGGGGGGTGTGATGGGGGACGAGAGCACTGTCTTGACGCCGGCCGCCGCGCGTCACCTGCTGCGCCGAACGGGATTCGGAGCACCCGCGAAGGAGGTCGCGAAGATCCTCCAGCGTGGCGACACGCGCGGCAGCGCCGCCGACCGCCTGCTGAGCTTCAAGCCCGCGGCCTTCCAGCCCGCGGGCAAGGACCTGCGGCTCCGGCAGAACAGCTGGATCAAGTACATGATCGGAGCGAAGAACCCGCTGCAGGAGAAGCTGGTGCTCTTCTGGCACGACCACTTCGCGACGGCGGCGAGCAAGGTGGGCGACGTCAAGATGATGGCCGTGCAGAACCGCCTCCTGCGCCGGAGCTGCAAGGGCAGCTTCCGCACGCTTCTGCAGGAGATGAACCGCGACCCGGCGATGATGGAGTTCCTGGACACGGTCCGGAACCGCAAGCGCACGCCGAACGAGAACTATGCGCGCGAGCTCTGCGAGCTCTTCGGGCTCGGCGCCAAGGACGCGAACGGGAGCCCGAACTACACACAGGAGGACGTCGTGCAGCTCGCGCGTGCGTTCACCGGCTGGCGTCTCGACCGCGACAAGCCGCTGTTCGACGAGGGCAACCACGACTTCACCGACGAGTACCCGGAGCGCGGACCGAAGGTGGTGTTCTCGCAGGTCGGCGGCTTCGGCCCGGCCGGACGATCGTTCGCCAGTGCCGGCGAGGGGCCGCAGGAGATCGACACCGTCATCGACATCCTGCTCGCGCACCGCGACAGCGACGGACGTCACACGGCCGCGCGCCACGTCGCGCGCCGGCTCCTCGAGTTTCTCGCACACGGCGCCTTCGCCGAGACCACGCCCGAGCGTACCGCGGTGGTCGATTCCGTGATCGCGGAATCCGGCTTCGACCAGAGCTGGGACGTGCAGGCGCTGCTACGCGCGATCCTGGTCAGTGACGCCTTCTACGAGACGGCGGCAGCCGCGCCGTACGGCGCCGCGGCCGCGAAGTCCGTGAAGTGGCCGGTGGACTTCGTGATCACGACCATGCGCACGGTCGGACTCAAGACCAAGGGCCGCGAGGCGTACGTGGACGGCGGCTCGCGCCGCTCGGTTCGCTCGCACATGGCCGCGATGGGTCAGGAGCTGTTCGAGCCACCGAGCGTGTTCGGCTGGGAGTGGGAGCGGTCGTGGATCACCAGCGCGACGCTCCTCGCCCGTGCGCGCTTCGCACGCGACGTGATCGCGGCGCGCGGCAGCGGCGGTACGAGCTTCCGTCCGGAGAAGCTCGTCGATCTCTCGCTGACGGTGCCCGGCGCCATCCTCGACGCGACCCTCGACGCTCTCGGCGTCACCGACCAGGTCACCCCGGAGCAGCGAACGATCCTGCTCGACTACCTCACCGACGGCGGCGTGCGCACGAGCCTCGACCTCGCCGACGACGACACGCGCAACCGCAAGCTGCACGGGCTCTTCGGACTGCTCCTGCAGTCCCCGGCCCACCAGCTCCACTGACCGACCGCCGACCCGGAGGGTTTCATGGCGCTCACGAGACGACGCTTCCTCAGCCGTTCCGGCCTCCTCGCCGCCGGCTCCGTTCTTGGCCCATCGCTGTTCGCGCACCCGCTGGTGCGCCGGGCCTTCGCCGAGACGATCGGCGACCGTTACTTCATCAGCCTGTTCCTCGATGGCGGCAACGACGGACTCAACACCGTCACGCCGATCACCAACGGCAGTTCGGCAACGCTGCGGACCGCCTACGAGGCCGCGCGACGCGCGGGCGGCGGCGGCCTCCGGCTCGCTGCCGGCGAGTTGCTGGGAACGCCGTCGGGCGCGCCCACGCTCGAAGACGCAAGCTCCGGAACGCCGCTCGGCCTGCACCCCGGGCTCAGCGGGCTGCACCGCCTCTACGGGCAAGGCAAGGTCGCCGTGATCCAGGGCTGCGGCTATCCCGACTACTCGCTGTCGCACGAGGAGTCGCGCGAGATCTGGGAGAGCGGGCTGCCCGGCGGGACGACCCTGCCCGGCGGCTGGCTCGGCCGCTACCTCGCCGCGAACTACGGCGGCTCCGACATCCCCGCGGTCAACATCCGCTCCTCGCTCGCCGGAGAGTTCCGGCAGTCCGCGACGAGCGTTCTCACGATCGACAACGTGCGCGACTTCGGCTTCCCGTACGATCCGGCGTTCAGCTCGGACCGTGACGAGAAGCGAGCGGCGTTCTTCGCGCTCGCCGAGGACGCCGTGGCGTCGCCGCAGAGCCTGCTCGCCCACGTGGGTACCAGTGCGCGCGCGACGCTGCTCAGCAGCGAGAGCTACCCTGCCCTCCACGACCTCTACGAGGCCGATCGGGCGACCTTCGATGCGGCCTACGACGGGCTCGGCACGAGCCTCGCCGGCGACCTCCGGGAGATGGCCAAGGTGATCTACGGCGTCGTGACCGGACAACCGAACGTGAACGCGCGGTTCTTCCAGGCGGTCAACGGAGGCTACGACACGCACTCCGATCAGGGCGCGACCCAGGCCGACGGACAGCACACCCGGCTGCACCGCGAGGTCGGCGACGCGATCGAGCTGTTCTACCAGGACTGCGAGGACATGGGCGTCGCCGACAAGGTGTGCGTCCTGGTGTGGAGCGAGTTCAGCCGGCGTATCGGTCAGAACGACAACGGGACCGATCACGGATCGCAGGGCCCCGCGCTGGTGATCGGTGGCGCGGTGAACGGCGGCATCTACGGCAACCACCCGGACATTCGCGACGCGTCGCTCAACGACGACGGGAACACGCGCTACTCGCAGGCCGGGGGCGACCCGTTCCGCTCGACCGATTTCCGCGACGTCTACGGCACGATCCTCACGAAGTGGCTCAACATGCCCGACGCGCAGGTGCTGTCGAGCATCCTGCCGGTCGACGGCGGAGATCCGAACCACTGCTGGACGACGCCGAACTTCGACCTCGGCTTCGTGTGACCGTCAAGCGCTGCGGTGACCCGCGCACTGCGCTCGTGCGCACGCCACCGCAGCGGCAGAAACGCCTGGCCGAACGCGGCCTGGTCGGTCTTACCGACGAGGCTCACCGCCGCTCCACGTCGCCGGCTCGGCGTCGCGGCACGTCACGAACGCCGGCCTAGCGATCGCGCGTCCGGCCGCTACACTGCCCAGAATGAAGATCCGCGAGCTGGTCGACGAGCACTACCGCCACTTCAACGCCGCCACCGTGCGCGATGCCGCACGGGCGTACGTGCAGCACCTGGACGGCGGCGGGAAGATGTTCCTCACCCTCGCCGGCGCGATGAGCACCGCCGAGCTCGGGCTGTCCCTGGCAGAGATGATCCGCCAGGAAAAGGTCCACGCGATCACCTGCACCGGCGCGAACCTGGAAGAGGACGTGTTCAACCTGGTCGCGCACGACCACTACGAGCGCATCCCGAACTGGCGCGAGCTGTCGCCCGAGGCCGAGCGCGACCTGCACGACCGGCACATGAACCGCGTGACCGACACGTGCATCCCCGAGGCCGAGGCGATCCGCCGCATCGAGGACGCGGTGCTCGAGGAGTGGCAGGGGGCCGACAAGGCCGGCGAGCGCCGCTTCCCGTACGAGTTCATGTACCGGATCCTGCTCGGAGGCAAGCTCGAGAAGAGCTACCAGATCGACCCGAAGAACTCGTGGCTGCTCGCCGCGGCGCAGAAGAACCTGCCGATCTTCACGCCCGGCTGGGAGGACTCGACGCTCGGCAACATCTTCGCCGCGCACTGCATCGAGGGCGACGTCGGGTCGGTGCACACGGTCAAGATGGGCATCGAGTGCATGATCGAGCTCGCGCGCTGGTACACCGAAGAGAGCGTGCGCGCGAAGAAGGGCATCGGCTTCTTCCAGATCGGCGGCGGCATCGCCGGCGACTTCCCGATCTGCGTGGTGCCGATGCTCCACCAGGACCTGCGCCGCGAGAACGTGCCGCTGTGGTCGTACTTCTGCCAGATCGGGGACTCGACCACGTCGTACGGCAGCTACAGCGGTGCCGTGCCGAACGAGAAGATCACCTGGGGCAAGCTCGCGGTGGACACGCCGCGCTTCATGATCGAGTCCGACGCGTCGATCGTGGCACCCCTGATCTTCGGCTACGTGCTCGGCTGGTGAGCGCCGCGACCGCATCGTCCGGCGCGCTGCTGGTCACGGGGGCCGCCGGCTTCATCGGCTCGCGCTTCGTCTCGCTGCACGGCAGCGGACGTCCGCTGATCAGCGTCGACGAGAAGCGCCACGTCGGCGCGCGACCAGAGCACGCGGGCATCGACTTCGGCACCGTCGTCGATCGCGACGACCTGCCGCAGTGGCTGGCCGACACGAAGCCCGCGCTCGCCGGCATCGTCCACCTCGGGGCCTGCACCGACACCACCGAGCTCGACGTCGCCTACCTGACGCGCGTCAACCTCGAGTACACGAAAACGCTGTGGCAGCACGCGGCCGTGCAGCGCATCCCGTTCGTCTACGCGAGCAGTGCCGCGACCTACGGCGACGGCGCGCTCGGCTACGACGACGCCGACGAGCTGACGCCACGGCTCCGGCCACTGAACCCCTACGGCGAGTCGAAGCTGCAGTTCGACGTCTGGGCGCTGGGCGAGGAGCGCGCCGGTCGCACGCCGCCCGCGTGGTCGGCCTTCCGCTTCTTCAACGTCTACGGACCGGGCGAGCGCCACAAGGGCAAGATGGCGAGCGTCGTCCTGCACGCGTTCGACCAGATCCGCGCCGGCGGCGAGGTGACGCTGTTCCGCAGCCACAGGCCCGGCGTCGCCGACGGCGAGCAGAAGCGCGACTTCGTGTTCGTCGACGACGTCGCCGACGTGCTCGAGTTCGCGCTCACGAAGCCGCTCGCGCGCGGCGTCTACAACCTCGGCACCGGCACCGCGCGGACGTTCCTCGACCTGGTACGCGCGACCGTCGCAGCACTCGGCGCGCCGGAGCGGATCCGCTTCGTCGACACGCCCGAGGCAATCCGCGAGCGCTACCAGTACTTCACCGAGGCCCGCATGGACCGGCTGCGGGCCGCCGGCTGGACACGGCCGTTCAGCTCGCTCGAGGACGGCGTCGCGCGCTACGTTGCGTGGCTGCGCGAGCGCTGACGCTCGCGATCGTCTCCGCCGCCCGCGCCGACTCTGCGACGCGCTGCTTGACAAACCCCAGTCGCGGCAGTTAGGGGGCCGGCACCGAGAAGGTTGACAAGGGAAGCCGGTGAGAAACCGGCACGGCTCCCGCCACTGTGAGTCGGAACGAAAGCGCACCCCAAGCCACTGTTCGCGCAAGCGAATGGGAAGGCAGCGCGAGTAGGTCGCCGACGAGTCAGGAGACCTAGCCTCCTCGGCATGAACTCGGAGACTCCCGGGCTGATGGAGATCCGAGGGCCAGCACCCTTCCCATAAGCCGAACGGGCTCCCTGCGTCGTCGCCGATGTGCGTGCACTCGACGGCAGCGGTGACCCCGACGGTGCGTGCGACCGCACGGAGCTAGCACCTCCGTGCGCGACCAGTGGTGGCCTTCGTTTGCCAGCGGCCGGCGATCTCCCAAGCGATCGCGCCGCGGGTAGCGGCGCGAAGGATCCGAGATGCTCCCACCGTCCGTCCAGCGGCGATTCGTCGCCCTGACCACTTTCCTCGTCCTCGCCCAGAGCAGCACCGCCCACGCCGCGGTCGCCGGAGCACCGGGCTGGATCGCCGGTAGCGTTCCGCTTCCCGCCGTGAACGCCGCCGATCTGGCGCCCGCGGGCACGGCCTTCCTCGTCGGCGTCGGCGGTTTCGGCGCACAGGCGCAGTCGATCGTCCGCCTCGAGCGCGACGGCACCGCCACCACGCTCGTCACGCAGCTGAACTCGATCGGCGGAATCGCCTACGACCGGGAGAACGACCGCCTGCTCTTCACCGACAACGGCCTCACGGCCCCCCCGGGCACCGCTGTCACCGGCGACACGCTGTACGCGCTGCCCGATCCGCTCAGTGCCTCCGGAGCGGTGTCGGCGGCCACGCTCGAGCTCGCGCCCTCGGGCTCGATCCCCTTCGCGCAGGCGATCCTCCCGCTCGCGGGCGGCGACATCCTCGTGGGCGACGCAGCCGGCTTCGGCGCGGGGCGCGTCGTCCAGTACTCCGCCGGCGTCCTCACCGACCTGATCACCGGCCTCGACTACGCCGCCGGCGTGAGCCTCGCCGTGACGCCGGCCAGCGAGCTGCTGATCGGCGAGGTCGACTCCGGGACCTTCGCGGGCTCGGTCGAGCGCTACGACCTGATGGGCAGCTTCCTCGGCACGCTCGCCGGCGGCCTGTCCGGCTCCTACGACCAGGCGATCATGGCGTCGGGTAACCTGCTCGTGACCGGCGGCTTCACCAACGACTTCACGAGCAGCACGGTCATCAGCATCACGCCGGCTGGCGTGATCTCGACGATCGCGACCGGCTTCGGCTTCTCCTCGGGCATCGCGATCGACGGCCCGTCGCAGCAGGTGCTCGCGCTGGACTTCGGCGTGAGCTCCATCGACACCCTGACGCCGGTCGACGCGCTGACGCCGGGTGGCGCGAGCAAGCGCGAGTGCCAGACCGAGGCCTGGGGCGGCGCCTTCGACGTCTCGGGCTCGGGCAAGCCGCTGGCTCGCTGGACCTGCACCGACGGCGCGGCCTGCGACCGCGACGGCGCCGTCGACGGCTCGTGCGAGATGGTGTTCGGCACCTGCTTCTCGGTCGCCGACTCGCGCGTTCCGGCCTGCGCGCCGGAGCCCGTCGACTCGGCCGAGATCAAGATCACCAAGAATCCAGCGGTGGCGACGGCGATCCAGGCGGCCGCAGACGCGATCCTGCCGAGCACCGCTGCCGCCTGCAGCGCCGGCTCGCCGATCTCCGTCGCCGCCGGCACGAGCGTCAAGGTCTCGGTCCGCGCCAAGGTCGGTAACCGCGTCGTCGACAGCGACGGCACCACGCTGCGCTGCAAGGCCGGTGCTTAGGTCTCGCTCGCTTTCGTCCGCTCCTGCGGGACGCCGCCGCTACGCGCTCGTCGCCAGCATCTCGCTGCTGGCGGCGAGCGCCGCGCTCGCGCCACGGAGCGCGGTTGCGACACCGTGCGCCGACAGCGTGGCGAGCTTCGTGGTCGGCGCGAACGGCGGCTTCCAGTCGGAGCTGCTGCCGGGGATCGCCGTCGGGCCGCCGTACGGCGGCGGCGCGTCCCAGGGCTCGCTCGACGTCGTGTCGCTCGGCGACAACGGCTCGATCACGCTGTCGTTCGACGACAACCGGATCGTCGATGGTCCCGGCGTCGACTTCCGGGTGTTCGAGAACCCGTTCCTCAACGACGTCAGCGGGCAGACCTTCGCCGAGGTCGGCATCGTCTCGGCGAGCGCAGACGGCGTGAACTTCTTCGCCTTCCCGCACAACGCCTCGACCTTCGCCGGCCTCGCCGGCGTCACACCCGTCTACGGCACACCTGGCAACGGCATCGATCCGCGCACACCGGCGGCCGGCGGCGACGGCTTCGACCTCGCGACGATCGGCCTCGCGAACGCGCGCTTCGTGCGCATCCAGGACCCCGGTGCGGCCATCCCGGATCCCGGCAACGCCTTTCCCGTCCCGGGCGTCGGCAAGTCCGGCTTCGACCTCGACGCGATCGTCGCGGTGAGCTCGCAGGAGATCTGCGCCGGTTGCTGCGACGTGAACGGCGACGGCCTGCGCCAGATCAACGACGCGGTGCTGCTGCTGCGCGAGGTGCTCGGCGTCAACACCGGTAGCGCGACGTGCGGTCCGTCGCCGTGCTCAACCGGGACCTGCGGCGACGCGAACCGCAGCGAGGCCCTCGACATCGGCGACGCCGTGCTGTGCCTGCGCACCGTTCTCGAGCAGGTGTCGCGCTGCACCCGCGGCGAGTGCGACCTCGATCCGTGAGCGATGCCGCTCGAGCGCGCGACGTCGCACGGCCCGGCGTCCGGGTCCTGGTGCTGCTTCTCGTGCTGACGAGCCGGCCGGCGCGCGCGCAGGACGCCACGCCACCACAGGGCAGCGAGCCGTACGACGGCGCCGGAACCTACGTCCTCGAGCCGATCGAGGTGCGCGGCCGGCGTCTCGACGAGGTGCCCGACACGAGCGCCTTCGCGACCGTCGTGCCGGTGGACCGGGAGGCCGCCGAGGGCGGCAACGTCGCGGACCTGCTGTCGGAGATCCCCGGTGTCCAGGTACGGCGGTACGGCGGGCTCGGCGACTTCTCGACCGTGTCGATCCGCGGCAGCACGCCCGGGCAGGTGCGCATCTTCTTCGACGGCGTGCCGCTGACCCGCGCGCGCAGCGACGTCGTGAACCTCTCCGACCTGCCACTCGACCAGCTCGACCGGATCGAGGTCTATCGCGGCGTCTCGCCGCTCAGCGTCTCGGCGTCGGCGCTCGCCGGCGTCGTCAACCTCATCAGTCGCGACCCGAGCGATCAGCCCTCGTTCTCTCTGGTCGCGGGCGGCGGGTCGTTCGGCACGCGCAAGCTGAGCGCGACCGGCTCGGCGAAGGCGGCGGACGAGGGCGCGCTGAGCGACCTCGGCGCGATCGTCTCGACGACGTACCTCGGCTCCCAGGGCAACTTCCCGTTCGAGGACGACAACGGCACGCTGTCGAACCCCAACGACGACGAGGTCGTCGACCGGCAGAACAACGCCTTCAACTCCGGCGAGGCACTCGCGAAGCTCGTCTATGCCGTCGACGACGCCAACGAGCTGTCGCTGCTGAACGACTTCTATGCGAACTCGCAGGGCGTGCCGGGCATCGGCGCGTTCCAGTCGACCGACGCGCACCTCTTCGAGATCCGCAACCTCTCCTACCTGCGCTGGGACACCGCCCCCGAGACGTCCTTCCCGCTCGGCGTCCAGAGCACGGCGTACTTCGTCTACGGGCAGCAGGACTTCTCGGACCCGCTCGGCGAGATCGGTCTCGGACGTCAGGACACGCACAACCAGACCTACGCGATGGGCGTCGGCTCGGAGGCCCGCGCCAAGCTCGGCGCGCACGATCTCGAGGCACGCATCGACCTCGGCGGCGAGATCTTCGCGCCGGAGAATCTGCTCGCGCCCGACCTGGACGAGCCCGACCAGAGCCGGCTGACGGTCGGCATCGGCGTCGGCGACACCTTCGGCGTGCTCGACGAGCTGCTGCTGATCCAGCCGCAGATCCGCTACGAGCACGCGAGCGACTCCTTCGGCGGCCTGGTCGGACCGGGCGGCATCGTCGAGGACACCAGCAGCGGCGCCGATGCCAATCTCTTCACACCGCGCCTGGGATTGACGCTGCGCGTGCGCGACGACCTGGCGCTCAAGGGCAACGGCGGACGCTACGCCCGCCTGCCGACCTTCGGCGAGCTGTTCGGCAACCAGGGCTCGGTGATCGGCAACCCGAACCTGCAGCCCGAGACCGGCGTCAACGCCGACCTCGGCCTGGTCTACACGCCGTCGACCGACGGCTGGGGGCCGATCGACCGTCTCAGAGTCGAGACCGCCCTCTTCCTCTCCGAGGTCGACGACCTGATCGTCTTCGTGCAGAACTCGCAGCGCACGGCGGTGCCGCGCAACGTCGCCAGCACGCGGACCTGGGGCGTCGAGCTCGGCGTGACGACACTGCTCTGGTCGCAGATCGGCGTCGCGCTCGCCTACACGCACCAGGACGCGCGCGACCTGAGCGGCATCCCCGGGCGCGACGGCAACCAGATCCCGGGCCAGCCGGCGGACGATCTGTACTTCCGCGCCGACTGGCTGAACGGGATCGCCCAGCCGTACTACGAGCTCGCGTTCCTCGCCGACAACTACCTCGACCAGGCGAACTTCCTGCGCGTCCCCGCTCGCGCCGTGCAGACCGTCGGGCTCACCGTACCGCTGCCGCGCTGGGCGCTCGAGGCGAACGTCGAGGTGCGCAACTTCACCGACAACCAGGTCGAGGACGTCGCCGGCTACCCGCTGCCGGGCATCTCGGTCTTCGGCTCGCTGCGCTGGCGCTGGCAGCCGACGTCCGCCGCGGGCGCCGCATGAACGCGGCCGCCCGCTGCGCTCGCATGCGCGCACCCGCGGCGACGGCGCTGCTGCTGCTCGCCGGCTGCATCGGCGGCGGTGTCGAGGGCCCCGACTTCGCGCCGCCACCGCCGCCCGAGGCGGCGTCGGTCTTCGTCGTCACGACGGACTTCCAGACCGGCTCGTACGCGACGTTCCCGGTCGCCGACCCGGGTGAGGTGCTGACCGACCTGGGCCGCATCCACAGCGACGCCGTCGCGCTCCACCACGACGGCCTTGTGTACGTGATCAACCGCCTCGGCGGCGACAGCATCCAGGCGCTCGATCCGCAGGCCGGCTACGCGACGCTCTGGGAGTGCTCGGTCGGCAACGGTACCAATCCGCACGATCTGATCTTCGCCGCACCCGACAAGGCCTACGTGACGCTCTACGAGGAGCGCGAGCTGCTGATCGTCGATCCGACGGTCGGACCGTCCTGCGACGGCTTCGTGCGCGGCTCGATCGACCTCGGTCCGCTGACCGACCTCGACGGCGTCCCGGAGATGGACACCGGCGCGATCGTCGACGGCAGGCTCTTCGTCACCTTGCAGCGCCTCGACCGCTTCGCGTTCTTCCAGCCGGGCGACTTCAGCACGATCGCCGTGATCGACGTCGCGAGCGACCGGCTGATCGACGTCGACCCGTCGACCGACGCGGTCGACGGCATCGTCCTGCAGGGCAGGAACCCCTTCACCGGCGGCCAGGGACTCAACTTCGACGCCGGCGGCAACATCGTCCTGAACACCGTCGGCAGCTTCGCCGACCTCACCGACGGCGGCATCGAGCGCGTCGACCCGCGCACCATGCGGAGCCTCGGCTTCCTGATGAGCGAGGGCGAGCTCGGCGGCAACCTCACCGACTTCGTGCTGGTCGACGGGACGACGGGCTACGCCGTCGTCACCGACCTGCGCTTCCGCAACTACCTCGTGCGCTTCGACCCGAGCGCGCGTCGTGTCGTGGAGACCCTGATCGAGTCCGACGAGTACCTGGTCGATCTGGAGCTCGAGCCGACGCGCGGCGAGCTCTACCTCACCGATCGCACGCTGAAGAAGCCGGGCATCCGCATCTTCCGCACCAGCGACGGCGTCGAGCTGACACCGCAGCCGATCGATACCGGGCTGCCGCCGTTCGACGTCGTGTTCCTGCCCGATCCGGGCGCGCCGACAGGAGGGCTGCAATGAACCGTCGTTCGCGTCCCGGCGCCGTCCGGGTGCTCCGCATTCTGACGCTTGCTGCCGCCGTCGCCGTCACGGGCGCACGCGCCGCGTTTGCGGAGCCCGCGTCCGGCCTCGTGATGCCCTTCGACGCGACCGCAGGCAGCGTGAGCTTCCTCGTCGCGAGCCACCCCGCGACCGCGGCGCCGGGCGTCCGCACGCACTGGGCGTTCTGGGACGAGAGCTGCACGCCGCTCCACGCGGCGATCGTCTGCCTGCCCCGGGACGGCAGCCTGATCGTCGACCCCACGGCCGTACCGACCAGCGACGGCGGTACGCGCGACCTGAGCGGCCGTCGCGGCTTCGTCACCGTGACGGCGTACGACGCGGCGGGCGGCTGCGCGACGAACGACACGCGGCGGGGGCCGCTCGCGCGCAACGCGCTCGTCGGCAGCTTCACCCTGGCGGACCTCGCGACGGGGGTTTCGTTCGGCGGTCCGGCGCTCGCCTTCCCTGCCGACGCAAGCGGCTCGTTCGTCGATCTCGGCGCTCCGGACGACGCCGGCGCCGACGTCCACCAGTCGGCGCTCCGGCTGCAGAGCTTCGACCCCGCAGAGCTCGACGTGTCGCACGTGATCCTGCTGGCGCTCGCCGAGCGCTCCGGACAGGATGCGTACCGCGCCGCCGAGCCCGGCCCCGCCGTCGACGGCGAGAGTGCCGTGCGTACGGGGGTTCGCTTCGCCGACCGGGACGGCGCCTCGATCACCTTGCCCGACGCGAGCCTGGGCTGCGCCACCTTCACCTCGCTACGCCGGGAGCAGGCGCCGAGCCTGCTGGCGCCCGGCGGCGCGGGCGACGCGATCGCGAGCGGCGGCTTCCTGGAGCTCGACCGACCGCGGATCGGCGACACACCGCTCGGCCGCAGGACGTGGCTCGCAGGCTTTCACGCCCAGGGGGTCGGCAGCTTCGGCGTGCTCGTCGTCGGCGACACGGCGCTCGCCGAGCGCAGCGCAGCGACGCCAACGCCGTCGCCGTCGCCGACCGCGACGCCACGCCCATCGCCGACGCCGACCGCTCGACCCAGCGCGACGATGACGGCGCCGACGCCGACCGCTCGACCCAGCGCGACGATGACGGCGCCGACGCCGACGCCGCGGCCCACCACCGGTGGCACGCCGACGCCGGGAGCGTCCGCTACGCCGCGTCCGACGGCGAGCATCGTGACTCCGTCTGCGACGCCGGCGGCAACCGGCTCTCCCGCACCGACGCGCACGGCGTCACCGGGGCCCACGGCAAGCCCGTCACCCACCGCCGCGCCGCTGCCGACGGCGACGCCAGGCGGTCCGACCCGCACCCCGACGCCAAGCGGCCCGACCCCCACGCCGACTCCGCGGCCGAGCGCGACGGCCGGTCCAACCGCGACGCCGTCGCCCGCGATCACCGCGCCCCCGCCGACGGCTTCCCCTCCCCCCACGGCGTCGCCCCGCCCGACAGCGACCGGGCAGAGCTGCGGCAGCATCACGATCCAGGTACGGACGACCTACGGCGGATCCGATCCGGGCGACGTGTCGGGCGTCGTGGCGACGGTCACCTATCCCTCCTCGGTGTCGCTCCCCGGCACCGGCAGCGACGCCTTGGTCACCGCGCGCGTCAGCAACGTGAGCGGCGTCGGTGGTCTCTTCCAGGCGACCGACATGGAGACGCAGCTCCGCACCGGGCTGATCTCGATCGCGACACCGATCCCGGCCGGGCCTTTCGTCCGCGTGCAATTCGACTGCAGCGCCGGCACCGCTCCGCCCGCGAGCGCGTTCGGATGCACGCTCGAAGCTTCCACCCTCGAAGGCACGCTCCTGCCCGGTGCCGCTTGCACCACGGAGGTCGTCTCGTGATTCCCATCCGGCATCGGACGCACGCGCGCGTCCTGCTCGCGACGGCGCTGCTCGCGGTCCTCGGGGTCGGGCGCGGCGCCGGCGCGCAGAGCACGATCACGGTGCCCGACGTGCGCGGCGACCAGCTGCTGTTCGTCTACGACGCACGACCACCGCGCACGAGCTTCCTGCTCGTCAGCAACCCCGGCGATGCGCCGCTAACCGTCGAGCTCGCGCTCTACCCGGCGTCGCTGGCGGGCCGGCTCGGCGCGACGACGATCGCGCTCGCCGCGGCCGGCCACGTCGTGATCGACCCGGGCAACCTCGCCGGCGGGGCCGCCGCGGGAACCGCGGGCCTCGCCGTGGTGACGCCGATCGCCGCCGACGGCAACCCGACGCCCGTCGTGCCGCCGGTGCCGCTCACCGGCAGCTTCACGCTCGCGAACACGGCACTCGCATCCGCCTTCGGCGAGAACGCGTTCGGCCGCCTCGCGGTGACATCGGGCGGCGCGCGGGCCGCGGCGGGCAGCACGGTCGACGGCGGCAGCATCCGCTACCAGCGCATCGCGCCCGCCGTGCTGACGATCCCGGTGTACTTCTCGCCACCGACCCTGGGCCCGGTCGAGAACGACGGCAACCGCGTCCTGCTCGCGGCCTTCGCCGACCGCTACGACGGCGGCTTCGCGCTCGCCGCCGCCGACGCCGCGGTCGACGCGGTGTTCTTCGACGGCGGCGGCGTGCGCGTCGCCGAGCGCAGCGCGACGGTCCGCGGCGTGCTGCTGTCGGACCTGCAGAGCGTAGCCGGACCGGATCGCACCCTGTCCAGCAGCGGCAAGGCGTTCTTCGCGATCGACGCGCCCGGCGCCAGCGTGCTCGGCGTGTACTCGCAGTCCCTCGGCACGTTCGCGTCGGGGCACCGCATGGCATCGGCGCCCGCCGTGCCGGAGGGCACGGCGGTGCCCGCCGGCTGCGCCCACGTCGACGTCACCGCGACGGTCGGCTGGAACACCGGCGCGTTCCCGCAGGTCTCGGGCACCGTGGTACGCATCGAGTACGCGGCGTCGCTGGCGAGCCTGCCCGGCACCGGTGCCACCGACACGGTGCGCGCGCGCGTCACCAATCTGACCGGCATTGCCGACGGTCTTCTCGAGGCGACCGACCGACCGCGACCGGGCTCGACGAGCGACGATCAGGCAAGCGTTGCGCTGCTGAGCCTCGGCGCGCCGATCACGCCCGGGCCCTTCGCCCGCATCCGCTTCGACTGCGTCGCCGGCGCCGCCCAGCCGACGGCGGGCGACTTCTCGTGCAGCGCGGAGGCCGCCACCCTCGACGGATCGCCGGTGTCGCCGGCGAGCTGCACGCTGGCCGTCCAGAGCGTCAAGTGACGTTCGTACCGGCTTCGCCGGCCACGAAGGATGGAACCGGCAGGGCGGTCCATCTGACGTCCGCACCGGCTGCGCCGACCACGCAGGATGGAACCGGCAGGGCGGTCCATCTGACGTCCGCACCGGCTGCGCCGACCACGCAGGATGGAACCGGCAGGGCGGTCCATCTGACCGTTTCGTCGTTGCCGGATGCGGCCATGCGTCGATCGCCACTCCTGATCGTGCCCGCCCTCGTGCTCGTGCTGCTCGCGGCGGCGCCCGCCGGCGCCGAGACCGTCCGGTGCCAGCGCGCCATCGCCAAGGGGTCCGCAAAGTACGCGCAGGACCGCGTCAAGGCGCTGGCGCGCTGCGAGAGCCTCAAGATCAAGGGCACCTTGCCCGCGAGCACCGCGTGCCACAGCGAGGCCAGCGCGTCGGCCAGGATCGACAGGGCGGCGGCGAGGCTCGCGAAGGACGTCGCCACCGCGTGCGGCGGCACGGACGAGACGTGCGGCGTCGACTTCGACGGCAGCGAGGAGTCGCCGGGCGCGATCGGCTTCCCCGCGACGTGCCACGATCTCGGCGCGAGCGGCTGCGACGGCGCCATCACGCACTGCGGTGACGTCGCCGGCTGTCTCGCGTGCGTCGCCGACCACGCCACCGACCTCGCGGTCGCCCAGGCGACCGGCGCGCTCGTCCTCGGAACCGCGTCCGACGAGACGCGCAACAAGTGCCAGCAAGCGGTCGCGAAGCAGACCTCGCTGCTGGCGCAGCAGCGCTCCAGGATTCTGCACAAGTGCTGGGATCTGCGGCTGCGTGACGAGCACGCAGCCGCCTGCCCCGACGCCAGCGCCGCCCCCGGATCTCCCGGTCGTACCGCCTTCGACGACCTCGCCACGGTCGAGGCGAAGGCCGTGCGCGGCGTCTGCCGGCTGTGCGGCGGGCCGGACAGGGAGTGCAACGGCACGGGCGACCTCGCTCCGACAGCCATCGGCTTCGCCACCTCGTGCGCCGACGTGACCGTCCCGAGCAGCGGCGCAAGCTGCGCCGCGGGTGGCACGATCGACACGCTCGCCGACGTTGCGGCGTGCGTCACCTGCGCGACGAGCCACATCACGGACTGCACCGACCGCGGGGCGGTACCGCAGTACTCGACCTATCCGACGGCGTGCAACACGGCGGCCCTCGCGACCTGCAGCCGTCTCGAGGTGACGATCGCCACGTCGTTCACCCCACCCGTGTCGCCCAGCTTCGTCGCCGGGATCAGTACCAGCCTGGACTACCCCGGCGCGCGCCTCGAGATCCCCGGCAGCGGCAGCGCCGCCTCGGTGGTCGCGCGCGTGACGAACCTCACCGGGGTCGCCGGCAGCCTGCTGAGCGCCGCCGACCTCGACGTCGTTCCGGACGCGCTCGACGACCGGATCAGCGTCGGGATGCTGAATACCGGCAGCGCGCTGCCGTCGGGTGCCTTCGTCAAGATCACGTTCGACTGCAGGCCGGGCGAGCCCGTTCCGCAGATCGGGAGCTTCACGTGTACGCCGAGCGCCTCCACGCTCGAAGGCGAGCTCCTGCCGTCGAGCTGCCAGGTCGCGGCCCTCACCACCTACCCCTGACAGGTCGCGGCCCTCACCACCTACCCCTGACAGGTCGCGGCCCTCACCACCTACCCCTGAAGGGACGGACGACGCGCGCGCCGTCCCGCTGCGTCACGGCCGCGCGAAGTTCTCCGCTGCGAAGTCCCAGTTCACGAGCGAGTCGAGCACCGCGTTCACGTGGTCGGCGCGACGGTTCTGGTAGTCGAGGTAGTAGGCGTGCTCCCACACGTCGATGGTCAGGAGCGGCTTCTGCCCCTTCGTCAGCGGGTTGTCCGCGTTCCCGGTCTTCACGACCTTCAGCGCGCCCTGGTCCACCACGAGCCAGGCCCAGCCGCTGCCGAACTGGCTCGTGGCGGCGGTGGCGAGCTGCTTCTTCACCTCGTCGTGGCTGCCGAAGGTCGCGTCGATCGCGCGCGCGAGGTCGCCCGACGGCTTGCCGCCGCCGCCCGGCTTCAGGCTGCGCCAGTAGAAGTCGTGGTTCCACACCTGGGCCGCGTTGTCGAAGATCGCGACCTGGTCGGCGTTGCCCGCGGTCTTCGTGACGATCTTCTCGAGCGGCAGATCGGCGAGCTCGCCGCCGGCGATCAGCCCGTTCAGCTTGTCGACGTAGCCCTTGTGGTGCTTGCCGTAGTGAAAGCTCACGGTGCGCGCCGAGATCACCGGCTCGAGCGCCGACTCGGCATAGGGCAGCGGTGGCAGGACGATCGGCCCCGTGGTCGCTGCGGTCGCTGTTCTCGTCGTCATTCCCGTCACCATCGCGACGCCGACGGCGGCGCCCATCCCGAGGACTTCCCGGCGTGTCGGGCCGGCTCCGTTGTGCGGCATCGTCTTCCTTTCCACGGCGGCGGGCCACCCGGCCCGTCCCCCGACTCGTCGACACCCGATGGGCGCGACACACAACCTTCCTAGGTTACCGCGCCTCCGCCGGGGAGCAAGGCCGTCCCGTGCGGCACGTTGCCACGCGCCGATCGTGACACTTCCGCTGCCATGTGGTTGCATCCGCGCGACATGGATCCTGGTAGTCGCGCCGGCCCGTCGCCGACGCGCCGGCGCGGTGCGCTGCTCGCATTGCTGCTCCTCGTCGGCGCTACCTCTCCGGCGGCTTCCGCACCGCAGGGCCATCGGCCGAACGTCGTCATCTTCATGATCGACGACGCCGCCTTCACCGACCTCGGCGTCTACGGCGGCGAGGCGCGCACGCCGAGCATCGACGCCCTGGCTGCGCGCGGCGCGATGTTCACCAGCCACCACAGCTCGCCGCTGTGCTCGCCGTCGCGCGCGATGCTGCTCACCGGCATCGACAACCACCGCAACGGCGTCGCGACCATCGAGGAGGTGCTTCCTCCCGAGCAGGAAGGCAAGCCCGGCTACAGCCTGTTCCTCGAGCCCGGCGTGCTGACCATCGCCGATCGCCTCGAGGCCGCGGGCTACCGGACTTACATGACCGGCAAGTGGCACCTCGGCCACGGTCCCGGGCAGCTGCCGAACGGGCACGGCTTCGACCGCTCGCTCGCGCTCGACGCGTCGGGCGCCGACAACTGGGCGCCGAAGCCGTACATGCCGTACTACCAGACCGCGCCGTGGTTCGAGGACGGCGAGCCGGCGGTGATGCCGGAATCGTACTACTCGTCGGAGATGATCGTCGACCGCATGCTCGGCTATCTCTCGGCCGACGCGCAGCGCGACGAGCCGTTCCTCGCCTACGTCGCCTTCCAGGCGGTGCACATCCCGGTGCAGGCGCCACAGCAGTTCATCGACAACTACGCCGGACGCTTCGACGCGGGCTGGGACGTGCTCCGTCGCGAACGATGGCAGCGCGCGCGCGACCGCGGCCTCGTGTCGCCCGATGCACCGTTCGAGCCCGAGCCGGCGAGCCTCCGCAGGTGGGACTCCCTGACCGACGACGAGCGCCGCATCTACGCGAAGAGCATGCAGGTCTACGCCGGCATGCTCGAGGCGATGGACTTCCAGATCGGGCGCATCGTCGCGTGGCTCGAGAAGATGGGGCAGCTCGACCACACGATCATCGTCGTCACGTCGGACAACGGCCCCGAGCCGAGCGATCCGGTGCACGCGGCCGGCATGGGCCTGTGGATGCGCCTCAACGGCTACGCGTGGACGCTGGACGGGCTCGGCGGTCCCGGCAGCCTGAACTTCATCGGCCCCGAGTGGGCGGCGGCCGCGGCGTCACCGGGACGGCTCTTCAAGTTCTACGCGTCGGAGGGCGGGCTGCGCGTGCCGTTCGTCATGGCCGGCCCCGGCGTCACCCGCGGCGCCGGCATCGCGACGCCGACCTTCGTCACCGACATCACGCCGACGCTGCTCGACCTGGCGGGCGTGCCCGCGGAAGGCGGCGTCGCGATGACCGGTCGCACGCTGCGTCCGGTGATCGACGGGCAGGTGTCGCGCGCGTACCCGCTCGACGTTCCGGTCGGGATCGAGGTGTCGGGCAACGCGGCCCTGTTCAAGGGCGACTGGAAGCTCGTGCGCAACATGCCGCCGCTCGGCGACGCCACGTGGAAGCTGCACGAGATCGCCCTCGACCCCGGCGAGACGAAGGACCTGTCCGACGAGCGCCCCGAGCTGAAGGCCGAGCTGCTGCGCGACTACCAGGCCTACGAGCGCGAGATGGGCGTCCTGCCGCTGCCCGAGGGCTACGACCCGCAGCACCAGGTGAAGGTCAACGCGATGAAGAAGCAGCTGCGCGCGTACGGCTTGCCGGCGGGGCTCGGCGCGCTCGTGCTGACGAGCCTCGTCGTCCTCGGCATACGGCGCTGGCGTTCGCGCTGACCGCGGGCCAGGGCGCGCTGGTCGACCGGCCTGCAGGCCAGGGTGCTGCCGCGACCAGCGGACCACGATGCCGGGTCGCGGGAAGCCGCTGGAACGGTCCGCGGTCCGCCCGACGACGATCTCCTCGATCGTCGGCGCTCCTCGATCGTGGGGTTTGCCCCGCGGCCAGGCATGGGATACCGCCGACGCGTGGCGAGCCCCGCGGAGAGCGACTTCCACGTCCCGCACCCGTCGATCGCGGTCGTCGGCCGGATCCTGTTCACGCTGATCTTCTTCCTGTCCGGCGTGACGCACTTCACCGGCCCGGACGACTACGTCCGGCTGATGCCCGAGGCGATTCCGTTCCGGACGTTCTGGGTGCTCCTCTCGGGCGTCGTCGAACTCGCCGGTGCCGCCATGATCACAGCCAACCGCTACCCGCGGCTCGGCGCCTGGCTGATCGTGCTGTTCCTCGTCCCGGTGACGATCACCGTGCACGGCGTCGGCATGGCGGGCGACCCCGACCCGCGCATGCGCGCCATCCAGCTCTCGTTCTTCCTGAAGGGGCTCGCGATGATCGGCTGCGCGCTGCTCATCACGCAGCTCGGCGTACGGCGTCAAGACGAGAACGCGCTGCCGTAGCGCGCCGTCGTTGCGGCGCGTCGCCGTTTGACGCCGCTCGCGCGGTCGCCCTACGCTCGCGTCCATGCCCAGCACGCTCCGCATCGGCCGCACGGTTCCCGAGTCCACGCCCGAGTTCGACCCGCTGCCGCAGCCGCCCGCCGGTGCGCCGAACGTCGTCGTCATCGTGCTCGACGACCTCGGCTTCGCCCAGCTCGGCTGCTTCGGCGGCGACGTCGACACGCCGGTGATCGACGGCCTCGCGGCGCGCGGGCTGCGCTACCGGAGCTTCCACGTCACCGCGTTGTGCTCGCCGACGCGCGCCTGCGTGCTCACCGGGCGCAACCACCACGCGGTCGGGATGGGATTCCTGACGGACATCCCGACAGGCTTTCCGGGCTACAACGGCCGCATCCCACGCTCCGCCGCGACGCTGCCGCGCATCTTGAAGGACACCGGCTACTCGACCTTCGCGGTCGGCAAGTGGCACCTCGTGCCGCGCTGGGAGCAGTCGGCGTCCGGGCCATTCGACCGCTGGCCGCTGGGCCTCGGCTTCGAGCGCTACTACGGCTTCCTCGGCGGCGACACCAACCAGTGGGCGCCCGAGCTGGTGCAGGACAACGGCTTCGTCGAGCCGCCCGCGACGCCCGACGAGGGCTACCACCTCACCGAAGACCTCGCGGACCGCGCGATCCGCCTGATCCAGGACCAGCAGCAGGCGACGCCGGGCAAGCGCTTCCTGCTCTACTTCACGCCCGGCGCCATGCACGCGCCGCACCAGGCGCCGGCGGATTGGATCGAGCGCTTCCAGGGACGCTACGACGCCGGCTGGGAAGCGTACCGGGACTCGACGTTCGCGCGGCAGCAGGAGCTGGGCATCGTGCGCTCTGGCGCACCGCTGCCGCCGCAGCCGCCCTGGATCCCGCGCTGGAACGACCTGCCCGACGGCGAACGCCGCATCTACGCGCGCATGATGGAGGTCTACGCGGGCTTCCTCGCGCACACCGACCACCAGATCGGACGCCTGCTCGGCTTCCTGCGCGACCGCGCGCTGCTCGACGACACGCTCGTCCTGCTGATCTCCGACAACGGCGCGAGCGCCGAGGGCGGCCCGCGCGGCTCGCACAACGAGCACCGCTTCACGCACGACATGCTCGACGACCCGGCCGAGCTCGCGGCGCGCGCGCACGAGCTCGGCGGACACCGCGCCTACAACCACTACGCGTGGGGCTGGGCGTGGGCCGGCAACACGCCGTTCCGCCTGTGGAAGCGCTTCGCGTGGCTCGGCGGCGTGCGAACGCCGCTGATCGCGCACTGGCCGAAGGGGATCACGGCGCGCGGAGAAGTCCGGACGCAGTTCTGCCACGCGATCGATCTCTTGCCGACGATCCTCGACGCGGCGGGAATCGACGCGCCGAAGGTCGTCGACGGTGTGCCGCAGCAGCGCATCGACGGTGCGTCGCTGAAGCCGACCTTCGACGACGCGCAGGCGCCGAACCCGCGCCCGACGCAGTACTTCGAGATGATGGGCAGCCGCGCGCTCTGGCACGACGGCTGGAAGGTCACGACCGACCACGTCGGACGCCAGCTCACGGTCGAGCGCGAGCAGATCCCCGGCAGCAGCGAGCTCGACGACGACCACTGGGCGCTCTTCCGCCTCGACGACGATCCGGCGGAGGCGCAGGACGTCGGCGCGCAGTACGCCGACGTCCTGCGGCGCATGGTCGATCTCTGGTGGGCCGAGGCCGGCAGCAACCAGGTGCTGCCGCTCGACGACGGTTTCCTCACGCGCGCGGTGGCGATCGAGCCGTCGCCGTGGGGATTTCGGGGCCGCGCCGACCTCGTCGCGGGCGGCGGTCCGGTGTCCGAGATCCTGCTGCCGGCGATGGGCGGTGGCTTCCGCTTCACGACCGAGGTCGTCGTGCCGGCCGAAGGCGCGTCGGGCGTGCTGGTGGCACTCGGCGACTGGAACAATGGCTGGGCGACCTATCTCGTCGACGGACGCCCGACGGTTGCGCTGAGCCTGTTCGGCGATGTCGTGCGCGTCGCCGCCGACCAGCCGCTCGCACCCGGCGCGCGCCGCGTCGAGGTGCTGTTTCGCCGCGTGCGCGAGGGCGGCGGACCGCTCGCGATCCGCGTCGACGGCGACGTCGTCGCGCGCGGCGTCGTGCCCGGCGACCTGCCGTTTCGCTGGCAGATCGGCGGCACCGGGCTGCTGGTCGGACGCGACCGCGGCTTCCCCGTGTGCGACGACTACCGGCCGCCGGCGCCGTTCACGGGGACGATCACGAGCGCGGTGCTCGAGTCGCTCGGCGTGCTACCGCGCGACGTTCAGGACGAGATCAAGGCGCTGCTGCGCCGCGAGTGAGGACGGAAGCATCGTCCGGGGGGCTCCGACGCCCCCCGGACTCTCGACGCAGCCGTTGCTCGTCAGGGCCCGGAGTGAAACGCCGGGTGAAAGTGAATCGCGCCCCGAGGAACCGGCCTGCGAAGTCGCCTCGTCACAGCACCCCTCATGGATCACTCCTGCTCGCCACCTGATGAAACTCGACGTAGAAGCGAACGCCGATGGTCGGCACGACCTCGTGTTTGATCGTCGGCTCGATCACGCCGAATCGCCCGGGAGACAGCCGTACTTCCTCGACCACCGGCTCCAGGATTCGGTACGTCAAGGTTCCCTGGAGGACGACGATCTTTCCCCATGCACCGGGCTTCGTACTGTGCGCGCGAAGCAGACCGCTCGGCACCGAGGAATCCGTGAACACGTCCGTCTTCTTGTAGGGGACGGAGTTCGGCGGCAGCGTTTTCATGGAGCCGTCTCCCGGATGGCCGCCAGGCTGCGGCCCGCAGGTGATGCTGCCGCCGGACGTGTCGAGCATCGCCGCCCGCACCGCGGAAGCCCACGGGACCGTCCGCGGACCCGACAAGCGACAACTTTGTTCACGCGCATTCGGGAGCTGGCCGGTGCGTCGGCCGCATGGACCTGTCAGGCGGCACCACGATGTTCCATATGGATGTGCGTTTCCGTCGTACCGACAACGCTGAAGCCGAGGCGGGCGTACAGCCGTTGTGCTGGATTGGGTCGCAAGACTTGTAGTCGGACTGGGTTCCCTGCTTCGGATGCGGAACGGAGAACGTCGAGAATGATCTCCCGCCCGATCCCCCGATCACGAAACCGCCCATCAAGGTAGATGCCGGCGATGAAGACGTGGTCTTCGCGACTCTCGATCTTCAGGTAGCCTGCATCTTCTCCATCGACCCGCACGATCCGAATGGTCTGCTCGTCGAAGCCATCGCGAAACCGACTCTCCTGTTCGGCTTGATCCCAGCCCCAAACGGCCTCCACGTACGGACGAATGCCCTCATGGCCGATTCGCATCATCGGCTCCAGGTCTGCTCGGGTCGAAGGCCGCAGCGAATACGTCATGTCGTGCCGCCCGACAAGAGCTCGACAAGCCCGTCGCCTCGCCGGTTGTTCTCCGGTATCGCGCGTCGGTCCATCGGCCCCCCGCACGGAAATGCCTCGCCACCGGGGACGGCGCGTGACGCCCGCAGTCGGCCGGGCGGCGTCACAGCTTCGTCGCGGCGTCCCGATCGACGATCGCCACCGCGTTCGAATTGCGCACGCGCCCCGCCGGAATTCCCGTGTCACCCTTCCGTACGCGCGGCAGCATGTCGGCCTTCGCCGCCCCGTCGACGAGCCACAGGATCTCTCGCGCGCGGTCGAGCACCGGATACGTCAGCGTCATGCGGTGCCGTCCCTGGTACGCGCTCGCCGTGATCGCGACGTCGCGATCGCGGACGCCGAGCACGGCGTCCTCCGGCACCAGCGACGCGGTGTGGCCGTCGGGACCGAGGCCCAGGTGGATCAGGTCGAGGACGATCGGGCCGCCGGCGACGCGCAGCATCTCCTCGGCATAGTCACCTGCGGCTGCCGTCGGGTCCGGTCGCTCGACCGGCATCGCGTGCAGGTTCGCCGCGGGCAGAGCGACGTGCGCGAGCAGGCTCTGCTGCAGATGGCTCATATTCCGGTCCGGGTCGCCCGCCGGCGCGATGCGCTCGTCCACCTGGAACAGGTGCCACCTCGTCCAGTCGACCTTCGCGCGTGCGAGCTCGGCCATCATCACCCACGGCGTCTTGCCGCCGCTCACCGCGAGCAGGAAGCGGCCGCGCGCCGCGATCGCCCGCTCGGCGGCCGCGATCACGAACGCTGCCCCCGCCCTTGCCACCGCGGCACCATCGTCGAGGATCCGGATCTCCATCGCCACGCCCTCCGCAGCCGACCAAACCACGCGCGGCGCCGTGGTGGAAGCCACGCGTGTCGCGTCCTCGCGTACGGCGCATCATCGCGCGCCGCGCATCCTCGCGTACGCGCTACTTCCGCGACGCGCCGTACACCTGGTACCACCCGGGCGCGGTCGTCGCCGCGGGCTCGGTCGCGAGCTGCACGCCACGTCCATTGCTCGCCAGGAAGGCCGCGATCTGCGCGCGCACGCCCGGGCGATCGACCAGCTCGTGACCGAGCTCGGGCCACTGGACCAGGCGCGACCGCGGCCCGCGGCGCTGGTGCGGGCCGGCCGGCGCCATGCCGTACGCGTCGGCGAGGCGCGTCGCCAGCGCCGGGTGCAGCGCTGCATCCTCGCCGCCCGTGATCAGCAGAAGGCTGCCGGCACTCGCGGTGCCGGTGCGGTGCGTGACGTAGCTCAGCGGATCGGCGGGTGCGGCCGCGAGCTCGTACGGCAGCGCGACGATCCAGTGCAGGCGGTCGAGGAAGGGATCGACCATGCACACCCCCGGCGGCGCACACTGCCCGGTCGGGATGCAGCTCTCGCCCTCCTGTGCGCCGCCGAGACACGTCACGTAGGTGGCTCCCATCGCCGGCGACACGCGCAGCAGGAGCCAGCCGAGAATGTCGCCACCCGGCGCCGCGAACACCGCAGTGCCGATGCGCGGCTCGACCGAGCGCACGATCGCTCCCACCATCGCGCCCAGCGAGTAGCCCAGGTAGCGCACCGCAGGGACGCGGAGGCGACTGCCGTCCGGCAGCGCGAGCCCGCAGCCGGTCGCGGCCGCGACCGCGCCCAGCACGTCCACCGCTGCTTGACGGACCATGCGTCCCAGCGCCCCGGGGTCGAGCGCGTCGAGGTAGTCGAGGCCGGGCTCCTGCCGCTCGCCGTGCCGCGGCTGCTCGACGGCCATCACGGCGAGGCCCCGCTCGGTGAGCGCGCCAACGTGCTTGCCGAGGATGCGCGCCGCGCTTCCCGCATGCCCGTCGACGGCGATCACCAGCGGTGTCGACGGGCCGTAGCCATGCGGCAGGGCGAGCAGGTACGGCAGCTCGACCGGACGCGCCCCGGCCGCCGCGTGCCCCAGCGGACCGCTCGACGCGTCACCGAGCACGGCGAGCGAGCGGTACGTCCCGTGCAAGAGGGTCGCGATGTTCGGCAGGCGCGCGCCGAGAGTCTCCTTCACATCGCGCGGCTCGGCCGGCGCCGAGAGGCAGTCGAGTGACGCGAGCCGGGCGCGAGCCTCGAGCAGCCCGCGACGCGCGTCGAGCACACGGTAGACGGCGAGCGTCTCGCTCGCGCGGGCGGCGCTCGCCGGTGCAAAGGCGAGCTGCAGCGTGCCGATCTGCTCGGGCCGGATGGCCTCGGGAAACGTCACGCGCACGCCCGCAAACGCGCCGAGGCCGGGCACCGCGTCGGCGTCGCGCTCCAGGTGCGCGACCAGCTCGCCCAGCCTCGCGGTGGAGATGCCACCCGCGTCGTCGGGCAGCAGCGCCGCGATCGGCCCGGCAAACGCTCCGGGCGGGATCGTGATCCCGTCGCCGTCCGGACGCGGAGCCAGCGAACCGCGCAGCTCCGCGACCAGGGGCTCGGCAACGCCGCGCGCGATGAGTGCGTAGCGTCGTCCACCTCGCAGCGCGACCAGCGGCCGCACGAGGACCGAGCGCTCGTCCGGTCCGAGCACCATCTGCGACGCGAGCGCTCCTTGCGGTGCGACGCTCGCGCACGCACCGCGGGCGACCGCGTCGCGCGCCAGGACGACGCGCGACGCGACGTCGAACAGGTCGCTGACCACCGCGTCGGCCGCCGCCGCGCGGCGC
>VGTK01000069.1 GCA_016874715.1 Deltaproteobacteria bacterium
GTCGGCAGCGCCACCGGCAGGTCGCCGGCGAGGGCGAGGCGCGACGCGACGGGGGCGTTCGGCGCCGCGACCTGCGCCAGCCGGTCCTCCATGCGACCGCGCTTCGGTGGCGCGGGCTTCGCCGCGACGTCCTGCAGCGCGAAGATCTGCCGCTTCTTTCCCTTGCCGAGCCCGACGCCGCCGCCCTGCCCGATCCCGACGCCGGGTCCCGAGCCGATGCCGAAGCCACCGCCCGGCCCGGAGACGTCGAGGTACAGCAGCAGCGCGAGGATCACGTGCAGCAGCAGCGAGAGCCCGAGTGCGGAAGCGAAGCGAAGCTGGCTCATGCGGGGCTCACGCGGGCGGTGTCTCGGCAGGAACGCGTCGCCGCGCGGGTCCGGTACGCGGACGCAGGAGGCGACCCGTCGAGCGCTCCGGTCCTCACGGCAGGATGTCAAGTCCGTCCGCCGGAACGCCCGCCCGAACGGGCGGGATCACCGCCTCAGCGGGACTGCTGGTCGACGAGCCCGCGCACGGTCGGGTTGTCGAGCAGCGCGCGCAGCTTCGGGTCGTTCAGCAGCGCGCCGAGGTCGCCCGACTGCACGGCGCGCATGGTCGCCGGATCCTCCAGGATCGCGCGCACCTGCGGATCGTCCTGCAGCGACAGCAACTGCTCGCGGCTCGCCGGATCGGCGAGCAGCGCGCTCTGCATGCTCGCGACGGCGCCGTTCGAGCCGCCGGCGAGCGACGCACCGCCGGCGCTCTGCGCCCGGGCGGGTGTCGCGGACCACGCCGCGAGGAGCACGGCGAACGCGCAGCGGAGCCTCCTTCCGGACACGCCCATGCCTGCAGCTACGACCGTCACACCCCAGAGCTTGAGGGCGCGCCGCGGCGTCCGACCGCGTGCAGGTCGAGCGCCCAAGGGGTCGTCGCTGCGGTCGGCCGCGGCAGGAGGGGCGTCTCGCGGATCAGGCGGCGCGCCACCACGCGCTCGCACCGTCGTGCCACCGTGACCTCGAGATCCGCGGGCAGGCCGTCGCCTCGCCATCCGGACGCCAGCCGTGCACCAGGACCTCCAGCCCGTCTGCGGTGCCCGCACGCCGTACCGTCAAGCGTCGCTGCGGCAGCGCCGGGATCGACGGCTGCAGCGCGACCGCGACGATGCTCGAAAGCGACTCGACGCCGAGCACGCGGTCGCTCGGCACGCCCGCGCCGAGCACCCACGCGGCACCGCCGACCGCAACCGCCAGCAGCAGCGGGAACACCGTCGCGCGAACGATCCGGCGCGTGCCGACGTCAGCGATCCGTTCGGAACTTCTTCTTGATCTTCAGGTCGTCCCAGGTGAGCGTGTCGTTGCCCGGCGCGAAGGGCGCGTCGCCGCGCCCCTGGGGCGCCCGGTCGAACAACCTCCACAGCGCATGGGTGGGCGGCGAGTAGAGTGCCACCGGCGAGTTGTTCTCGATCCCGAGCCGATCGAAGTACTTCGCGTCGACGAAGAAGGCCGTGTTCGCGAGCTTGTTGTGGTAGACCAGCTCATAGCCCTTCTTCTTGCCCAGCTCGTAGAGAGACTGCAGGCTCGCGCCGAAGTAGTCGGTCTTGTCCCAGTAGTTCATGGGGTGGAAGTCGATGACCATGCGCTGCGGCGGCGCGAAGAACGGGTTGACGTCGATGGAGACGACCTTCGGCCGGTACTCGGTGATCGCGCGCCACACGTACCAGTCGTTGCTGTCGATATCGATGATGAGCAGGTCGAGGTCGCGCGGCACGCCCGCCTCCTCGAATAACAGCTCGACGTTGCCCGGGTAGACCCAGGCCTGCCGGGCCTTCACGCGCGGCTCGCCGGCGTAGTTCTCGACCATCTTCTGGGCGAGCTTCTCGTCGCCCTCCATCATGAAGGCCGACCAACCCTTGTCGACGACGAGATGGCGGATGTTGCTGTACTCGACGCCGTCGTACGCCCCGAACTCGACGGCGTATTTCGAGGTCGGCTCGATCACCTCGAAGAGCTTCTCGATCACGCCGTCCTCGCCCGACTGCGAGAAGTAGTTCTTCTCCGCCGCGCCGAGGTCGACCTTGGCCTTCTTCGCGACCGCCGGCGTTCCCGCAGGAGCCGGATCGGCGCCCCCCGCGGACGACGCAGCGACGAGCAGGAGACAGAGCACGGAAAGGGCGGAGAGAGTGGTCGGGTGTCGGCGCATCCGTGCGTTCTGATCACGCCGCTCCGCCGCGTTCAAGCATCGACGGAGCCGCCGCCGCTCCGGTGAGACATGAGCTTGACCACCCCTGGGCGGAAGAGGAGAACCGTCGGGCTTCCGGTCCGACCTCCCACTGCGATGAACGCTCCTCCACCTCGCGCGCGCGCGACCGTCCGGACCGCGCGCGACGCCTCCGCGCATGCCGCAGGTCGCCTCGGCTGGCTGTCCGGCGCGGGGCTCGTGGTCGCCAACATGGTCGGCGCCGGGGTGCTGCTCAGCACCGGATTCATGGCGCAAATCCTCGAGCCCACCGCCATCCTCGCGGCATGGGCGCTCGGTGCCGCGCTCGCTCTGCTGGGTGCCGCCTCGTACGCCACCATCGCCGCCGTCAACGGTCGATCGGGCGGCGAGTATCGCTACCTCTCCGACTACCTCCATCCGTCGCTCGGGTACGTCGCCGGCTGGGGCTCGCTCCTGCTCGGCTTCGCCGCCCCGGTCGCGGTCGATGCGCTGGCCGTGGCGGCCTTCGTCCGGGTGCTGGTCCCGCTGCCCGTCACCGGCACAGCGGCCGCGTGCGTCGTCGGCGTGACCCTGCTGCACGCGTTCGACCTCGACGCATCCCGGCGATCCCAGAACGTTCTCGTCGCCGTCAAGCTCGCGCTCATCGTCGGGCTGATCGCGACCGGCGCCCTGCTCGGCTCGACGTCGTTGCCCGACTGGGTTCCGCCGGACGCCACCGAGGGACGCTTCCTCGAGGACTTCCTCCTGCAGCAGTACTGGATCGCGTTCGCGTTCTCCGGCTGGAACGCGGCGGTGTACGTCGCGGGCGAGTTCCGCGACCCGCGCCGCGACGTCGTGCGCGCCGTCTGGACCGGCTGCACGGCGGTCGGCGTCCTGTACCTCGCACTGAACTGGGTCTTCGTCGCCAACCTCGACCCCGCCGCGGCGAAGGTGGTGTTCGCGTACGAGACGCAGCATGCGACGCTCGCGCACGCGCTGCTCGAGCGGCTGGTGGGCCCCGTCGGGGCCATGCTCGCGGCGGGGATCATCATCCTGCTGTTCCTCTCCGCGATGAGCGCCATGACGTTCGTCGGGCCACGGGTCTACGCCGCGATGGCCGACGACGGCTACCTCCCGCGCCGCTTCCGCGCACGCGAGGGCCGGCCGCCCTCGTGGTCGGTGCTCCTGCAGGGCACGATCGCTCTCGCGTTCGTGCTGACGCACGACATTCGCGAGGCCGTCGCGAGCGCCTCGAGCGTCCTCATCCTGTTCTCCGGCCTGACCGCGCTCTGCGTGCTGCGCCTGCGCGCACGCGGCGCCGCCAGTCCGCCGCTGCTCACGACCGTGGCGGCGACGATCTACGCCGGCTGCAACGCGTGGCTCCTGTACCTCGGCGTCACGCGATTCGGCCACGTGGGCTGGCAGCTCCTCGTCGTGGTCGCGATCGCCCTGCTGGCTTACGCCGCGACCCGCTGGCGGGCATCGCGCGCCGCCTGACCGTAAGCCCTACTCGTCCGCGGCGCCGAGGTGGAGCCGCCGCTCGAGGACCGCGAAGCGCTCCGCCGCACCGCGCTCGGGCGACGCGAGCGACACGATCACGCCGACCGCGAACGACAGCGGGATCGTCACCAGCGCCGGATTCTTCAGCGGGAACCACGCGGACGCGTTGCCCAGCAGGTCCACCTGCACGGTCGGCGAGACGACGATCAGCACCAGCGTCGCGAGCGTGCCGAAGACCATGCTCGAGACGGCGCCCGCCGTGCTGCAGCGCGACCAGAAGATCGACAGCACCAGCGCCGGGAAGTTGCCGCTCGCGGCGATGGCGAACGCGAGCGAGACCATGAACGCGACGTTCTGGCCCTTGAACGTGATCCCGAGCGCGATCGCGACCACGCCGAGGCCGATGGTCGCGAGGCGGGCGACCGCGAGCTGCTCGCCCGACTCCGCGTGTCCGCCGCGCACGACGCTCACCCACAGATCGTGCGACAGCGCGGCGGCGCCGGACAGCGTGAGTCCCGCGACGACGGCGAGGATCGTCGCGAACGCGACCGCCGCGATGAAGCCGAGAAACGGCGTGCCGCCGAGCAGCTCGGCGAGCAGCGGTGCGGCCATGTTGCCGCCCGCGTCGACGGCCCGGATGGTGTCGGGCCCGACCAGCACCATCGCGCCGAAGCCGAGGATGAACGTCATGAGGTAGAAGAGCCCGATCAGGCCGGTCGCGTAGAACACCGACGTCCGCGCCGCCCGCGCGTCGGGCACGGTGTAGAAGCGCATCAGGATGTGCGGCAGGCCCGCCGTGCCGAACATCAGCGCCAGCCCGAGCGACAGCGCGTCGAGCGGGCTCGACACGAGCTTGCCGGGCGCCAGCACGCCCGCGCCGTAGCGCTCGGCCGCGGCCGCGAACAGCGCGGTCGGGCTCATGCCGAAGCGCATCAGGACCATCAGCGCCAGAATCGCCGCGCCGGCGAGCAGCAGCACCGCCTTCACGATCTGCACCCAGGTGGTCGCGATCATGCCGCCGAAGAGCACGTACGCGATCATCGCGCAGCCGACGACGACGACGGCCTGCTCGTAGCTGAGCCCGAACATGAGCTTGATGAGCCCGCCCGCGCCGACCATCTGCGCGATCAGGTAGAGGACCACGGTGGCGAGCGTCCCGGTCGCCGCGGCGATACGCACCGGCGTCTGGCGAAAGCGCAGCGCGACCACGTCCGAGAAGGTGTAGCGGCCGAGATTGCGCAGCGGCTCGGCGATCAGGAAAAGAACGACCGGCCACCCGACGAGCCACCCCGTCGAGTAGATGAGGCCGTCGAACCCGGTGGTCGAGACCAGGCCCGCGATGCCCAGGAACGAGGCCGCGCTCATGTAGTCGCCGGCGAGCGCGAAGCCGTTCTGTGCCGCCGTGATCGAGCGGCCGGCGGCGTAGAACTGCTCGGTCGTGCTGGTGCGTCGCGCGGCCCAGTAGGTGATGCCGAGCGTGATCGAGATGAACAGGAAGAAGAACCCCATCGCGATCGCGCTCGGCTGCCCGATCGTGGTCACGGCCTCGTTCACCGGCACGTCAGCGGCCCCCGAGCGCGCGCAGCGCGGGATCGTAGCGATCGTTCGCCCAGCGGACGTACACCCACGTCAGGAGCCACGACGCGACGATCACCAGCGCTCCTGCAAGGATGCCGACGCTGAGCCCCGGCACGACGAGCGCGCCGAGCGCCTCGCGCGCGTACGCAACCGCGCCGATGAAGCCGAAGTAGGTCACGAACACCGCCGCGGTGAGCGCCAGGCCTACCCTGGTGCGCTCGCGCGCGAGGGCACGCAGGCGCTGCTCGTGATCCGGCGGCTCGCCGGACCCGCGCACGGTCGCGTGTGCTGCGCGCGCGGCGGTCCCGGCCGCGGGGCGCACGCCCGCACGCTTCCTTCGTGACGCCACGGTGCCTCCTTCAGTCCCGGTGGATCGTGTCGGGGCTCCAGTAGGCGCGCATCGAGGTCACGAGGCCGTCCTCGCGAAAGGTCATCACGTCGAGCGTCTCGACGCGTACCGACGGATCGGCCGCGGGCCGGGCGATCATCGCCGCGGCACCCTCGTTCGCTGCGCTGCGCACGCGCCCCTCGAGCTCGAGGCGGACCGCTCCCGCCGATGCGCGGTAGAACTCCCGGATCGCGTCGCGGCCGCGGTGCGGCGCCGAGCCGACCGGATCCTCGACCGTCGCGTCCTCGGCGTAGAGACTCGCGATCCCGTCGCAGTCGCCGGCGGTGACGAGCTCGCAGTAGCGCTCGAAAACCTTGCGGACGTGCTCGGCCGTGACGCTCATGCGATCGAGTAGCCTCCGTCGATGGGCAGCGTCTGCCCGGTGATGTACGACGCGGCCGGGCTCGCGAGGAACAGCGCGGCGGGGGCCACCTCCTCGGGCGTGCCCCAGCGCGCGAACGGCATGCGCTCGAAATCCTTGCGCGTGTATTCGGGCAGGTCCTGGATCCGCGCCGTCATGCGCGTGCGGATGAGGCCCGGCGCGACCGCGTTGACGCGGATGCCGTCCTTCACCCACGCGGCGGCGAGCGTCTTGGTCATCTGCACGACGCCGGCCTTGGCCGCCCCGTAGCCGGGAACCATCGTGATGCCGAAGTACGACGCCATCGATGCGACGTGCAGCACGCTGGCCCCGCCCTCGAACGCGCTCGCGGCGAGCGCCGCGTGGCACGCGTGGGCCATCCGGTAGGCACCGATCAGGTTGATGTTCACCGACTGCGCGAACACATCGGGGTCGTACTCGCTCTTGCCGCCGGGCAGGTTCGCACCGGCGTTGTTGACCAGCACGTCGAGCGCGCCGACCGTGGCACCGACGGACGCGATCGCGGCCGGGTCCTGCACATCGAGCGTCGCGTACTCGAGACCCGAGAGGTCGACGTCGTACTCGCTCGGCAGGAGCTTGCGCCCGGTCACGATCACGCGCGCACCGGCATCGGCGAAGGCGCGCGCGATCGCGTGACCGATGCCGCTCGTGCCGCCGGTGACGAGCACGTGGGCACCCGAGAAGTCGAAGCGAACCCGGCTCAGCCCCACGCCATCTCCGGGCATCCGCTCGGCGGGGCGGGATCGCGGGCGAGTGCCGCACCTGCGACGGCCGCAACCGCGGTGCGCGGCACGCGCCGGCGGACCGCCCGCAGGTGGAGGGGCAGGATCGGGCCGCGAGGGACCGGCACAAGCGTGAGCGTCGCTGGCATCAGACGCTCATCCCCGATCGGACATGGCGCGGTCAAGCGCTCGCGACCAGCTTTGCGACCCGCGTGCGACCCGCTCGCGACCCGCCGCGCTCGCGGCGCACCGCTGGCCCGCCGGAACGGGCCGCCCTCACTCCCGGCCCACCGATCGCGCGACGAGATCTTCGACGAAAGCGTCCTGCGCTCCGAGCCACCCCGCGATCTCGGCTCGTGCGGCAGCGATCGCGGCGCTCTCCGCGGGATCTCGGGAGCGATCGCGGCGCTCGTCGGGGTCGTCGCGCCGGTCGTACAGCGCGAGCGGCTCGAGGTGCTCGTCGAACATGAACTTCCGGTCCCCGGCGACGAGCCCGAGCAGCGTCCGATCGAAGACGTTCACCAGATACGCGCGGTCGGGCCGCTCGACCGCGAACAAGCTGCGCCCCTGCCAGAGGTCCGCGACGTCGAGGCCGAGCAGATCCGCGACGGTCGGCGCCAGGTCGATCTGCTGCCCGACCGTCCCGAGCCGACGCGGCGCGGAATGCAGCAGCGGGTGCCACAGAACGAGCGGCACCAGGACCTCCTCGTCGTAGAGCGATCGGCCATGGAACCGGACGCCCTGCTCACCGAAGGCCTCGCCATGATCGCCGGTGACGACGACCAGCGTCGCGTCGAGCAGGCCGCGCGTTCGCAGCCCGTCCAGCACCTCGGCGAGCATGCGGTCGGCCTCGCGCAGCGCGTTGAGGTAGTGGTTCCGCTCGACGTCGTGCGGCGCCAGGTCGAGCGCCGGCTGCGTGTTCACGTACGGGTGGTGCGCCTGGATCGTCCAGACGACCGGCAGGAATGGCTTCGCCGGGTCGCGATCGAGCCACTCGAGCGCCGGTGCGACGAGAGCGCGATCGGCGACCTGGCCGAATCCCTGGCGCGCCGCCTTGCGCCGCGCGCGGCGCGCCTCGCGTCTCGCCTCCCGGCGGGCCTCGCCGGCATCGCCACCGGCGGCGTCCGCCCCCGGGCTCGCTGCGGCGGGCCGGGCCCGACCCGGCAGCAGGTCGTTCGCGTCGAGCACGGACGAGAAGCCGTGCGCGGCGAGAAAGTCCCGCTCGCCGTCGAACGACAGGTCGCCCGAGTGCAGGAAGAGGCTGCGGTAGCCCGCCGTCGTCAGCACGTCCGCGAGCCCCGGAACGGCGATGGCAGGTGCGACGCGCGGGATCGATCGCCGACGCGACCACGGCGACAACGAGGAGAAGAGCGAGGCCATGGCGGCCGAGCTGCGCGGCTGCTGCGCATGGATGCGCTCGAAGAGGACGCCGTCTCGCGCGAGACGCGTGAGCTCGGGCATGGTGTCGACGTGCCCTCCCCACGCCGCGAGGTGCTTCGCGCCGGCGGACTCGAGCACGACGACCAGGACGTTGCTCCCGGCGAGCGATCCGCCCCGCGGCGACGGTGGGCGCTCCGTTCCCTGCGCTCCGGACGGAATCCTTGGCGCCGACGCGGTCGCGGCCAGCCTCCCGGGATCGCGCTCGAGCAGGGACGCGAGCAGCACCACGTGCGGGTTCACCACCTCGTCCGACGCCGGCTCGGGCAGCGTCGCCACCGCGATCACCGCGCAGGCAGCGCTTGCGGCAACGATCGCCCGCGGTGGCGGGAGGCGCCGCGCGATCCCCGGGCGGCGCCAAGCCCACGCGGCCGCCGCGCACACCACGGCAGGTGCCGCGAGCAGCGTCGCCACGCGCTCGGCCGTCACCGCCGCCAGCAGCGACGCGCGCACGCCACGCAGTCCGTCGGACAGCGCCAGGATGCGCCCGGTGAGCGGCGTCCCGAGCGTCGCGAAGACCTCGGTCGCGATCGCGGAGTAGAGCGCGCACACGAGGGCCACACCGATCCCGGCGGACACGACGAGACGGCGGAGAAGCGGACGCTCGATGCGGCGAAGTGCTGCGCCGGCGGCGATCGCGAGCAGCGCGACCAGCAGGAGGTCCTGATACGACGCGAGCAGCGTCCGCACGGGCGAGAACCCCGCGCCACCGGTCGCCTGAGCCGCCGCCGCGACGACCCGCGCGCGGTTCGCCACCAGCACGATGGCGAGGCCGAGCCACGCGCCCGCGAGCGCGCGCTCGCCAGCGCCGGTCACGGCTCGACGGGGAATCCGCCCGCGCCCCACTCGAGCCACGAGCCGTCGTAGACGCGCACGTCCCCGTAGCCGAGCCAGCGCAGCGTGAGCCACGCGACGGACGCGCGCCAGCCGACCAGGCAGTACGTGACCGTGGTCTCGGTCGGGTCGAAGCCGAGCCCGTCGTAGAAGGCCTCGCGATCGGCGCGCGGCTTCAGGAAGCCGGCCGCCAGGTTGTCCTGCCAGGGCGCGAACGCCGCGCTCGGGATGCGCGCGGTCGCGTACTCGGCGCTCGAGCGCGCGTCGGCGAGCTGGATTGCCGGCGACGCATAGGGCGGCGGCCCGAGCTGGGCGAGGACGTAGTCGCTGGTCACCCGGACCTCGGGCCGGTACGGGTCCGCGACGTACGCCGTCGGCGCGGCCGCGACCGGACCGCCCGGCGCGGTCGTGCCGCCGGCTGCGAGCCAGCCTTCCCAGCCGCCGTCGAGGTAGCGCACGTCGGGGTGTCCGAGGTACGCGAGTGCCCAGGCGGTGCGCGCGGGGTCGTACTCCGGAGCCGTGCCGTACACCACGACGGTCGCGTCGCGCCGCAGACCGATGCCCGAGAGCACCGGCTCCGCGAGCTCGGGGGGCATCATCTGCGCGCCGATCCCGGAGATCGTCGTCGCCAGGCTCTCGGGGCGGAGCGGCAGCGCCCCGAGGATGTGCCCATCCGCGAACGTCGAGCGGGTGTCGATCACCTGAACGTCGGGTCTGCCGAGGCGTCCCTTCAGCCAGCCGGCCGAGACGACCATCTCCGCCGGGCAGCTCGGCGTCGCGTCAGCCGCCTTCGCGACGATCCGGACGCCGTTGTCGTCGAGGGTCGGGGCGTCCGCACACCAGCGGTCGAGACCGATCTCGAGCGCGATGCGCACGCGGCTGCTCGGCGCGCGATGGCCGAAGTCGAACTCGTTGGCGGCCGAGACCGTCAGCGTGCCCGGACGGCCGTTGCGGCCGGCCCGCAGCGAGACCGATCGCACACCGCCGGCGCGCGCATCGCGGTCGAAGTACCGCCAGCCCGCGCCGTTCCTGAGCTCGGTCCACTTCGCGGCGTCGAGCACGATGCTCTCGGTGCCGCCCTCGCCGTACGCGCCGGCGATGCGCAGCGTGGCGCCGCCGAAGGCCGGCGTGGCGGGCAGGGTTCCGGGCCAGCGGCCGCGCAGCGTGGCCGACTGTCTGGTGGGTGGACCGTACTTGACGGTGATCCGGCCGTCCGACAGCGGGTACTCGGCCGCGCGCAGCGCGGACGGAATCGCGAGCGCGGCCAGCGCGACGAGCGCGACGACGTGCCGGGTGGGGGTCCGACGGGTCATCGCTCCATCTTTCCCAGCGTTGCTCCGAGAGCGCCAGCGTCTGGTCACGGGCGTCAAGCGGGGTCGTCGTCCGCAACCAGGTGGTTCTCGCCGGCCCGGGTCGCGAGCGTCGCCGCGACCGCGGTGGTCGTCTCCGGCTGCGCACTGTCCTCGAGCAGGTACCAGGACGCCTTCGCGCGCTCCGGGCTCAGGTCGAGCACGAGCCAGCCGCGACGCCGCGCCTCGCCGAACTTGATGTGCGGGTTCTGCGCGAGGATGACGGTCTCGAAGCCCGGCGCCGGGAAGCGCGAGGTGACGCCCGGGGTGACGAACTCCACGCCGAGGGAGCCGCGCCCGGTCGAGGGATCGTACGCCGCCGGCTCGTCGGGGTCTTCGGTCACCTCCATCGCCCACGAGCTGTGCACGTCGCCGGTGAGCACCACGACGTCGTGGACCGCGTCCGCCCGGATCGCGTCGAGCAGCCGGGTGCGGGTCGGCTGGTAGCCGTCCCAGCCGTCCTCGTTGGCAATCGCACCACCGCCGGTCGCGAGCGTGCCGCGTCCGAGGCGCCACGGCGAGAGGATCACCTGCTGGCCGAGGATCTTCCAGCGGGCACGGGAGCCGCGCAGCTGCTGCGCGAGCCACTCCTCCTGGTCGAAGCCCAGCAGCGAGCGGCCGGGATCGCGGATCGTCGCCAGGTCGTCGCGACCCGCTGCTTGACGGTCGCGCCCCCAGAGGCGGGTGTCGAGCATCAGCAGGTCGGCGAGATCACCGAAGCGCAGCGCCCGGTACAGCGGCTCGCCGGGCGCGAAGCGCAGCGGCATCCACTCGGAGTACGCTCGCTCGGCACGGGCACGGCGCTCGGCCCAGGATCCCTCGGTCGCCGGATCGTGCGACGACGAGCCGTCCCGCGAGGCGTTGTTCGCCGACTCGTGGTCGTCCCACACGGTGACGAACGGGAACCACGCGTGCGCCGTCTGCAGGTCCGGGTCGCTGCGGTACTGCGCGTAGCGGCGGCGGTAGTCGTCCAGCGCGTTGAGCTCTTGCGGCGGGTCGTGCGATCGGACGGGCCCCCGCGCGCCGTCCTCGTAGATGTAGTCGCCGAGGTGGAGGATCGCGTCGAGCTCGGGCCGCGCCGCGAGCGCGCGGTAGGCGTGGTAGTAGCCGTCGGTGTAGCGCTGGCACGAGACGACGCCGAAGCGCAGCCGGTCCGCCGCGCCCGACGGTGCCGTGCGCGTGCGGCCGAGCCGCGAGGTCCGGCCGAGCGCCCGGAAGCGGTAGAAGTAGGTCGTCGCCGGCGCGAGGCCGGCTGCGTCGATCTTGACGGTGAAGTCGCGCTCCGCGTCCGTCGCCGCCCAGCCCGCCCCCACCCGGTCGGCGAACCCGTCGTCGCGCGCCACCTCCCAGAACACGTCGAGCGCGCCGTCCTGCGCGGGGCTCAGGCGGGTCCACAGCACGACCGCGTCCGGCAACGGGTCGCCGCTCGCGACGCCGTGTGCGAACAGGTCCTCGGGGCCCGGCTCGCCGTCGTACCGGTACTCCGGCAGCGACTCCCCGGCGTCGCTGCAAGCGACGAGCTGTGCCGCGAGCGGTGCGATGCCGAGCGCGGCGGCAAGGCGCAGGATCTCGCGACGGGTGAAGCGGCTCTCCATGGGGTCTCCTCCGGTTCTGGAGCGATTCGGGAGCGATCGTGGACACGGTCGTGCCACGAACCACGCGTCGGCGGCAACCGTGCTTCGGCATCCACGCCGGAACGGTGGCGGAGGGCGACGTCGGCGCCGCCATCCGGCGCGAGTACCCCGCGATCGGACACGCGGTGCACGTCGCGGCGCGCGCGCGTCGAGCAGCAGACCAAGGTGCTCGGACGCCCGATCCTGGTGCCCACCGAGACCGGCACGAAATCGGCGGCACGCTCGCGCTCGTCGACGTCGGCGACGTCGCGGCGAAGGGCGTCCCGGAGCCCATGCGGTTCTTCGCGCCGGGAGCGAACGGCGACCAAGAATCGATCGCGGATGGAGTAGTTGCCATACCCACTACATCGTAAGTATGATCGGCGAGTGGCAGATCTCCTCTTCGCGCGGGACGAGCGCGAGAGCGCCGCGAATTCGCGCAAGCACGGCGTGACGTTCAACGAAGCCGAGACGGTCTTTCTCGACGAGAACGCTCTCCTGCCTGCCGACCCCGACCACTCGGACGACGCGGTTCGCTTCGTCCTGCTCGGACTGAGCGCACGACTCCGAACGCTCGTGGTCTGCCACTGCTACCGGGAAACAGAGTCGGTGATCCGGATCATTTCGGCAAGAAGGGCCGACCGGACGGAGCGAGCCCGCTATGCCCGACGGAGACGACGATGAGAGCACGTTACGACTTCACGAACGCCCGCAGGAACCCTTACGCGAGGAGGCTGAAGCGGCAGATCACGATTCGGCTCGACGAGCCGACCATCGAGTACTTCAAGGACCTCGCGGCCGACGCGGGAATGCCGTAACAGGCCCTGATCAACCTCTACCTGCGCGACTGCGCAGCCCAACGGCGCAGGCTGGCGATCCGCTGGACGCCCGCCGGTTGACACCGCGGGCACTTGCGCCGCCGAGCGGTTGCGGCCGACCCGTCCGGCGTGGCAGCAACGACCCGGAGAGGTGAGCACCCCGTGATCGATCCCCGCGAGCAGCGCACCACGTCCGGCGCAATCTGGCGCGACCTCGTCGAGCGCCTGCGCGATCTCGAGTCGCTGGTCACCGGCGACGGCGTGCCGTCGTCGCCGCAGGACCGCGCCGAGGGCTTCCGCTACCTGCTGCGCTTCCTGGCGAGCGGCATCCGGGTGGCCGTGCCGGGCGGCGATCCCGACTACCCCGAGTTCTCGCGCATGGTCGAGAACGGGCTCAGCTGGGGGCTCGACAACCCCGACTGCAACTACTCGTGGGCGCGCGTGCGCGGTGACGCGCCGTACCGCATCGCCGGCCACCGCGGCAGCGCGTGCCACCTCGAGTTCCAGGTCAACACCGGACACTTCGGCGACGGCAACGTCGGACGCTGGCGGACGGTCTCGTCGCTCAACGCACGCGAGCTGGCGACGAATCCCGACGGCACCTTCGAGCTGTACGTCGGCGGTGAGCGCCGCGACGGCAACTGGATGGCGCTCGATCCCGAGGCGTCGTTCCTGCTCCTGCGGCAGTACTTCGACGACTGGGAGCGCGAGCGTCCGGCGGAGATCTCCATCGAGCGCGTCGGCGCCGAGTACCCGCAGCCGATCGCGACCACGGACCGCGTCGCAGCGACCTTCGACGAGCTGGCGATGTGGCTGTCGTCCGGTGCGCGCAGCTGGGAGACGATGAGCAAGCTGATCATCGGCACACCCGCGAACCAGGTGACGATGACCCCACCGCTCGAGGGAAATGCCGGGCTGCGCGGACAGTCGTACGGGCTCGGCCACTTCGCGTGCGCACCGGACGAGGCGGTCGTCGTCGAGCTCGAGGTGCCGCAGTGCCGGATGTGGAGCGTGCAGCTCTCCGGCTGGTACTGGGAGAGCCTCGAGTTCGCGGGACGGCAGACGTCGCTCAACTCGAGCCAGGCCGTCGTCGATGCCGACGGACGCTTCCGCGGCGTGATCGCGCACGACGACCCCGGCGTGCACAACTGGATCGACCCCGAAGGACACGCCGACGGCACGATCGGCATCCGCTATCTCTTCCCCGACCGCGTGACGCAGCCCGTGCTGACGCGCTTGCCCGTCGCGGATCTCGCCCGCGTGCTGCCGCCGGACACGCGCCGCGTGACGCGCGACGAGCGGCGAGCGATGCTCGAGCGGCGCCGACGGGCGGTGCAGCTCCGCTACCGCTACTAGAGGACATCACTGCATGGACCGCTTCATCGTCGGCACCGGCCGCTGCGGCTCGACGCTGCTCTCGCGCATGCTCGCGGAGTCGCCCGAGATGGCGAGCCTGTTCGAGTTCATCAACGGGCTGCCCGGCAACCGCTTCGCGCCCAGCACGATGAGCGGACCCGACCTCTGGCAGATCATCTCGCAGCCGCACCCGTTCGTGACCATGGTGACGAGCCGCGGACACCGCGTGGAGGAGATCACCTACCCGTTCGGCAGGCCCGGCGTGCGCTTCGGGGCCGGTGATTCGCTGCCCTGGCTGCTGGTCTCGATGCTGCCGCGCCTGACCGACGACCCCGACCGGCTGTTCGACGAGTCGCAGGCCTTCGTGTGCGCGCAGCCGCACCGCACGCCGCCCGATCACTATCGGACGTACTTCCAGTGGCTCGCCGAGCAGACCGGACGCACGATGTGGAACGAGCGCTCCGGCGGCGGCATCGAGTACCTCCCGGAGCTCGCGCGCGCGTTTCCCGGCGCACGCTTCGTCCACCTGCACCGCGCCGGCGAGGAGACGTCGCTCTCCATGCGCGAGCACGCGGCGTTCCGGCTCGCGATCTCGATCATCTACGGCCTCGACCCCGAGGTCGACCTCGCGACGGCGCTCGCGACGCTCACGCCGAAGGCGGGCGAGGACGATCCCGTCGCGCGCATGCTCGCGCGACGGCCGCACGCGGCGCACTTCGGCGTGTTCTGGAGCGACCAGCTGGTGAACGGCTATCGCGGCGTGCAGGTGCTCGATCCGGCGCAGTACATCGAGGTGAGCTTCGACGACATGGTCGACGACCCGCGCACGACGCTGCGCCGCATCGCGGCGCACTTCGCGATGGACCCGGACGCCGGCGGCTGGATCGAGCGCGCGGCGGCGATGGTGCGCGGGCGTCCGCCGGAGCGCGCGGGCGAGCTGCCGGCGCCCGAGCGCGAGCGCCTCGCCGAGGTGTGCCGTGCGGGCAACCGGCTGCTCGGGCGTCCGGTGACGCCGAAGATCGTGCTCGACGCCTGAGAGGCGGCGGCCGCTCACGCTGGCGGGTGGCGGACACGGGCCGTGGTGGACACGGGGGCGGTGTCTCTCGCTGCGGCGCAGCGGGCGCCGCCCCCCGGCGCGCGTCCACCGTCACGTGCGGTAAGCCAGCGCGGTGACGTACGCCCCGGCGAAGTCCGCGCGATCGAGCTCGTAGAACGCGTACCAAACTCGCGCGCGCTCCAGAACGTGCGCGCAGCACCACGTGAGCCCTGCTCTGCTCTACACCGCGCCGTCGGCTCAGGAGCCGGCGTCGGCAGCCGCGCAAGCAGCGCTCGCCGCCGCGGGACCATCGCACGCCTGCCCGCGCGTGCGCAGGCGCTCCGCGCGGTCGGGCTCCCGCGGTGCCGGTGCGGGCACGGGCGCGCGCGTCTCCTGCGTCGTTCGGGCCGCGCGATCGAGCTCGGCGATCACCCGCGGCGTGAGATCGATCGCGTGCCGGTCGAGGACGCGCGTCGCGCGGTCGGTGCGGATCACGACCACGTAGCCGTTCTCGCGCGCCACGCGCGCGACGGCCGCGGTGATGCGCTCCTCGACGTCGTCGAGCGCCAGCGCCTTCGCCTGCGCGATGTCGTGCATGCCGTCCGCGCGCAGCAGGAGCAGCGCGATGGTGCGCTGCGCGAGCTGCGTCTCGAAGACGCGGCGTTGCCGGTCGGTGAGAGTCGCGTCGCCGAGCAGCGTGCGCAGCTCGGCGACCTCGGCGCGCAGTGGCGCCGATTCCGCGACCAGCCGCTCCTCGACTGCCACCGCACGACGCCACTCCGGCTCGAGAGCGCGCGCGTCCCGGGCGACGACGTCGACGTCGTAGTACGCGACCGGCTGCGGCGTCCGCAGATCACCCGCGGTCGCCCGGCCGGGTCCCAGCGCCGACGCGGTCGCGAAGCAGCAGAGCAGGAGATGGAGCCGGGTCGAACGAGACGCGATGATCGTCGCCATGCCTTCCTGATCGGCAACTCGCACGGCGCTCTGGAGGCGCACGATCCATGCCGGGCTCCCTGGCCGACCCGCGCCTCGCCGGCGGAAGCCCGCCCCCGACGCCAGCGTCTGGCACGCAGCACCGCCGCCGTGTAACCCTCGCCCGCAGGAGGATCTTGCATGACTCTGCGCGTCCCCGCCCTCGGTCTCACCCTGCTGCTCGCCCTGGCGTCCGCTCTCCCTGCGAACGCGGCTGAGATCTCGAGCGTCTTCGGCGGGCGCATCCCCTGCGTCGAGCGGGACGGCGTGCAGTTCTGCGAAGGCAGCGTCGCGACGCGCGTCGCGAGCTTCGACGGCGTGCCGCTCGACGCGAACGTCACTCTGCCGGCGGCGTCGACCTCCGGACCGTGGCCGCTGATCGTGCAGCTGCACGGCTGGAGCGCGGGCAAGAGCGGCAGCGTCTTCACGTCGCGCGCCCGCGACGGCTACGCCGTTCTCTCCTACTCCGCGCGCGGCTTCCACGGCTCGTGCGGCTCGGCCGCGTCGCGCGCGCCCGATCCGTCGCTCGCCGATCCGGACGTCTGCGCGGAGCGCGGCTGGACGCACCTCGCGGATGCGCGCTACGAGGCGCGCGACACGCAGCACCTGGTCGGCCTGCTGGTCGACCAGGGCATCGCCGACGCCGCGCGCATCGGCGTGACCGGCGGGTCGTACGGCGGCGGGCAGTCGCTGATCCTGGCCGCGCTGAACGGCCGCACGATGCTGCCCGACGGACGCCTCGTGCCGTGGCGCAGCCCGGCCGGCGTGCCGCTCCGGATCGCGGCCGCAGCCCCGCTCGTGCCGTGGTCGGATCTCGCGGCGGCGCTGTCGCCGAACGGCCGCACCCTCGACTACCGCGCCGACAACCCGTACGGCGCGCGCTCGGGCGTGCAGAAGCAGTCGTGGAACGCGACGCTCTACGGCGCGGGCCTCGTCACCGGCTACTACGTGCCCGACGGCTCGGATCCGTCGGCCGACCTGATCGGCTGGAACGCGCGCGTGAGCGCCGGCGAGCCGTACGACGGCGACCCTCAGGTCCGCGCGATCACGCACGAGCTGACGACCTTCCACTCGGCGTACGGCATCGACGACTCCGTCCCACCGGCGCCGCTCTTCATCTACAACGCGTGGACCGACGACCTGTGCCCGGCCGACGAGGCGGTGCGCTACTGGCGCCGCAGCAGCGTCAAGCACCCCGACGCCGAGATCGCGCTGCACTTCGCCGACGGCCTGGGCCACCCGCGCGCCGCGCTCGGCGGCAACGTGGCGCTCGTGCAGGCGCGCATCGACGACTTCTTCGCGCGCCACCTGCTCGGCCGTGACACGGAGCCGGCGCCGGCGGTCGAGACCTACACGCAGGCGTGCGACGGTGCCGCCGTGGCGGGGCCCTTCGTCGCCGAATCGTGGGACGAGCTGCACCCCGGCGAGGTGCGCCACGTCGACGGACGCGCGCGCCGCTTCGACTCGACCGGTGGCGACCCGGCGATCGCCGCGGCCCTCGATCCGCTGCGCGGCGGGTCCTGCCGGGCCTTCGCGGGCGGCGACCAGCGCAACGCCGCGACGTACCGTCTGCCGCCCGCGCAGGGCGACGGCTACACGCTGCTCGGCGCGCCGACGGTGATCGCCGAGCTGTCGGTCCGCGGAACGCACGCCCAGATCGCGGCACGTCTCTGGGACGTCGCCCCCGACGGCACGCAGACGCTGGTCACGCACGACCTCTACCGTCCACGCAACGACCGCCACCGCGACGTCTTCCAGCTGCACCCGAACGGCTGGCACTTCCGCGCCGGACACGTCGCCAAGCTCGAGCTGCTCGGCCAGAGCGCGCCCTACGGGCGTGCCTCGAACGGGCGCTTCACCGTCACCGTCGAGCGCCTCGAGCTGCGCCTGCCGGTGCACGAGATGCCCGACGGTGGAGCGGTCCGCGCGCCCGTGCCGCCGGTCCTGCCCGCGCCCGAGACCGGGTCCGCGGGTCCGTGCCGGCTACCCGGAGGCAGCGGCGGCTGCCGCACGATCGGGCTCGTGCAGGGCACGCGTTGACGTCGGCCGCACCCGATCGACCGAGCACCAGCCCGCGTCCCCGCATCGAGCACCTGCCCGCGCTCGACGGGCTGCGCGGCGCGTGCCTCGTCGCGGTGCTGCTCTTCCACTCGGGCTTCGCCTGGATGTCGGGCGGCTTCCTCGGCGTGTCGACGTTCTTCACGCTGTCGGGCTTCCTGATCACGACGCTGCTGCTCGCGGAGCGCGGCGCGACCGGCACGGTCTCGCTGCGCGGCTTCTGGGAGCGTCGGCTGCGCCGACTGCTGCCGGCCTCGCTGCTGACCATCGCCGCGATCGTCGCGACGGCACCGCTGTGGCTCGAGCCGTCGCAGCGCGAGCACCTCGCCGAGGACGCGCTCGCGACGCTCTTCTACGCGGTCAACTGGCGCTTCATGAGCCCGGCGTACGCGTACAACCTGATCTTCACCGATCCGTCGCCGCTGCAGCACTTCTGGTCGCTCGCGATCGAGGGCCAGTTCTACGTCGTCTTTCCCCTGCTCGTCGCGCTGCTGCTGCGCGCCGGCGGCGGGCCGCGCGCGCTCGCGGCCGTGTGCGTCCTCGCGACCGCGGCGTCGATCGGCGTCGCGCTCGCCGCGCCCTCGCTCGAGGCGGCACAGCACAGGCTCTACTACGGCACCGACGCGCGCGCGGGCGAGCTGCTGATCGGCGCGCTGCTGGCGCTGCTGCGCGAACGCGGGGTCGGCGCGCGCTCGCTGGCGGCACGACGCACGCTGCACGTCGCGGGTACGGTCGCGGCACTGCTGCTGGTCGCGGCGTGGTGCCTCGCCTCGGTCGGGGACGCCTGGCTGTACCGCGGCGGCTTCGCGCTCTACGCCGCCTGCTCCGCGCTGGTGGTCGCAGCGGCGACACGGCCGGACGGCCCGGTCTACCGGGTCCTGTCACTCGGCTGGCTGCGCTGGATCGGCACGGTGTCGTACGGCGCGTACCTGTTCCACTGGCCACTGTTCCTCTTCTTGACGCCCGCACGCACGGGGCTGTCGCCGCTGCCGCTGCTCGTGCTGCGCGGTGCGGCGACGCTCGGCCTCGCCGCGCTCTCGTACCGCCTCGTGGAGCTGCCGATCCGGCGCTCGAGCGCCGTGCCGCCACGTCGCTTCGTCCGGGCCGCCGTGGCCGGCGTCGCCGTCGTCCTCGCCCTGATCATCTGGAGCAACCCGCTCGCGATGGTCGTGCACGTGCTCTCGCAGGTGAACGCAGTACGCGGCGCGATGCGGGGCGACCCGTGGAAGCTGCGCGTCGGGACGTTCGGCGACTCGACCGCCGTCTCACTCGCGAGGGCGCTGGAGCCGTGGCTCGGGGAGCGCGCCGACACGATGGCCGTGAACGGTCGGATCGAGTTCGGCTGCGGCGTGCTCGAGACCGGCGAGATCGAGAACCGCGGGCAGTGGCAGCCGCAGCGCATCGTCTGCCGGGACTTCCTCGCCAGCTGGACGACGGCCGCGCGGAACCACCGCGTGCAGGTCGCGATCGTCCTGGTCGGGCCGTGGGAGGTGCGGACGCGCCGGGCGCACCCGAAGGCTCCCCCACGCGCCCTCGGAGACCCGGAGCTCGACGCGCAGACGCGGGCCGCGATCACCAGGGCGGTCGACAACCTCGCGTCGAGCGGCGCCGTCGTGGTGTGGCTCACGGCGCCCCACGTCGACGTGCGGCCGCACGAGGACGGGGAATCGTTCGCGAGCGACCGCGCCGCGTCGGAGCCACGGCGCATGGATCGCCTGAACGAGATCATCCGCGAGGTCGCGACGAGCCGACCCGAGACGATGCGGGTGGTCGATCTCGCCGGGTACGTCGCAGGCCGGCCGGGCGGCGAGTTCGATCCCGCGCTGCGCGCCGACGGCGTGCACCTCACGACTTCGGGGGCGCACGACGTCGTCCGCGCATGGCTCGGCGAGGCGATCCTGCGCGCGGCGCATGAGCTGCGCACGGGGCAAGCGCCCGGCGCGACGCCGGAGGTCCGCAGCGGTGGAGACCAGCGCCCGGGCGCTCGGTGACCGCAGCACTCCGCCACCCACGGTTGCCCCGGCCGCAGCGATCCGACGCCCCGGACGATCAGCCGGAATCGACACCTCCCCTCGTCGCCGTGGCGCGCGGGAATGGTAAGCAGCCCGGATGCCCGGCCGCGCTCCCGCCGATCTCCTGTTCCTGCCGTGCGCGGCGGGCGTCGAGGAGCTGCTGGCGGACGAGGTGCGCGCGATCCTCGGCGCGGACGTTCCGTGCGCCGCGTCGCGCGGCGGCGTCACCGTGCAGCCTTCCGCCGAACGCGTGCTGCGCGACGTACTGCGCCTGAACCTGCAGAGCCGCCTCGCACAACGCGTGCTGTGGCAGGTCGCCGAGGGACCGTACCGCGACGAGACGGACGTCTACGACTACGCGCGCTCCGTCCGCTGGAGCGACTGGATCACCCCGCGCGAGACGCTGCGCGTCGACGTGACGGCGCAGCGCTCGCCGCTGCGCTCGATCCGCTTCGCCGCGCTGCGCGTGAAGGACGGCCTGTGCGACGCCGTGCGCGAGCGCACCGGCGAGCGCCCGAGCGTCGACACGCGGCGTCCCGACCTGCCGCTCGTGCTGCACCTCGGTGCCGACCGCCTCTCCCTGCACGTCGACACGTCCGGGGAGGCGCTGTTCAAGCGTGGCTGGCGGGACGACCAGGGCGAGGCGCCACTCAAGGAGACGCTCGCCGCGGCACTTCTCGCGGCGGCCGGCTGGCAGGGGCGCGAGGCCGACGGTCCGCTGCTCGACCCGTGCTGCGGCGCCGGCACCATCGCGATCGAGGCGGCGCAGCTCGCGTGCGGCATCGCGCCGGGGCTCCGGCGCCGCTTCGCCTTCGAGCGCCAGGCACCGTTTCGCGACCTCGGCCGCGACTGGCAGGCGTTGCGCGAGGCGGCGCAGGCGGCGATCCACGCGCCCCGGACGCCGGTGTTCGCGAGCGACGTGGCGTTCCGCATGACCGACTTTGCTTCACGCAATGCCGTGCGGGCCGGCGTCGCGCACGCGATCGCCATCGGGACCGCCGACGCTCTGCAGCGACCCGCGCCCGCGCCGTCCGGCACGCTGATCGTCAACCCGCCCTACGGCGAGCGCATCGGCGCCAAGGGCTCGCGCGGCGACCGACCCGTCGTCGCGCAGGGTGCGGCCGGCGGCGGCACGCCCGAGGCCTTCTTCGCGCAGCTCGCCGGACACTGGAAGCGCGGCTACGCGGGCTGGACGGCGTGGGTGCTGAGCCCGGACCCGAAGCTTCCGACCATCATGCGACTGCAGCCGAGCCGGCGCGTGCCGCTGTGGAACGGACCGATCGAGTGCCGGCTGTTCCGCTTCGAGATGGTCGCGGGCTCGGCGCGCAAGCCGCGGACCGGCAGCGGAGCGGACGAGCCGCTCGACGCGGCCGAGCGCTCCCGGTGAGGCTGCTCCGGGGACGCGCGGCCACCGAGCGCGCAGCGTGCGGGCCGAGCGGCGCCCTTGCGCCGATCGCAGCCGCCGCGCTCGGCCTCACCCCTTCGCTCAGCCCCTCTCGAGCGAACGGTCCGGGTGCACGACGAAGCGCGGTGTCGTCGCGCCCTGCTCCCGATAGCGCGCGATGAACGCCTGCAGCTTCGGCGAGTCCGCGACGAAGCGCTCCTGCGCGATGCGCACGGTGGCGAGGCTCGCGTCGGTGAGCGCGAGACCGCCGGCGCGGAGCGCGTCCAGGCGGGCGCGGGCGAACTTCCAGCGGACGGACGCGATCTCGTTGTTGATCGCGGTGAAGTCGAGCCACATGCGCACCTGTGCGGCCACGTCCGCGTCGGGTACGTCGTCGAGGCGCTTGAAGAAGTGCACCTCGCTCGGCCCGCCGTGCGTCGCGAGCCACAGCTCCCAGAGGTCGCGCATCGTCGGCAACGCATCGTCGCGCGACACCAGGTGCACGACCGCACCGTCCTCGAGCTTCGCGTACGCGGCCCAGAAGCCGTCCTTGAACGCGTCCTGGTGGACGAAGTTCACCGGCTGGTCGCCGGCCACCACGTGCAGGACGGGCGGGTATCCGTTTCCCAGATAGCGCTCGCCCGCGGTCCACAGCTGGTAGATGCCGTACGGCTTGCCGCCGTAGCGTCCGTCGCGGCTGTCACCGATGACGATCGACGGCCGCACGATGACGTACGGCACGCCGCTGCGCGCGACCAGCCACTCGGCCTCGCGCTTGGTTCGGGTGTAGTCCGTCGGGTCGTCGCCGTAGGCCTCGTGCAGCGCCTCGGGAATGAGCTGATCGGTGAAGCCGGCGGAGTAAGCGGTCGAGAGGAAGACGAAGCGCCGCGCGTCGATCGCCCGGCCGAGCGCCAGCAGGCCCGCGGTGAGGTCGAGGTTTCCCTCCTGCAGCTTGCCGAGGTTGAAGTAGCTGAGGCAGCCGGCGCAGTGCAGGACGTCGCGCACGCCGAGCCGCTTCATCTCGGGCGCGAGCTCGGCGATGCGCTCGGGCGGCGGGAGCGGCACGACGACGGCGCGCGCGAGGACGGCGTCCGTCACCGGGCGCCCCTCGGCCGCCAGCTCCGTGGCGATCGGGCCGAGAACCGACTCGCGCGTGTGCGGCTCGCGTACCGGCAGGACGACCGTCGCCTCGGTCTCGGCGAGCGCCTTCGCCGCGGCGAGCGCGCCGAGGAAGCCGCTACCGCCCGTGATCAGGATCGCGCCGTCGCCCGCCCCACCGCTCATGCCGCCCCTCCGCCTGCGCTCACAGGCCCATGCACGCGCCGGCGAGGTGCGCGACGATCTTCCGGCGCTGCATGCCGAGCGCCGTTCCGGCGGCGACCAGGTCCGCGACGAACTCACCCATCACGTCGGCGAAGCGAAGGCCGAAGCGCGCGCCGAAGACCGCGTCGACGGGATCGGCGAGCGCGTCGAGCGCGCCCAGGACGCCGTGCGTGTGGTCGGTGAAGGTGCGGTAGAGGTCCTCACCCGAGCCGACGGCGTCGGCGGTGCGGCGCGCGGCGGCCGCCGTGACCGCGCGGCTCGCGGCGAGCCCGTCGCGCGCGAGCGACCGCGACGCATCGCTCGCGCGCTCGGTGCCCTCGGCGATGCGGTAGATCGCCTGCCCGAGGTGCTCGAGGACGAGTCCCTGCACCAGCAGCACCGCGGTCTCGTCCGCGCTCCGTGCGCGCGCCAGCAGCGCGTCGGTCGGTGGCGCGAGCGGGCTCGCGGCGAGTGCTGCGGCGTCGGTCGGCAGCGCGTCGAGGCGCGCGACCCACGCACGCTTGGCCCCGTCGCCGGCATCGGCGAGCGCCGGCGCCAGCGCCACGTAGCGGTCGAGCGCCAGGCGCTCGAAGCGCGCCATCAGCGCCCAGAGCAGCAGCTCGTCGGCGTCGGCGGGCGCGAGCAGCGGCTCGTCGGCGTCGCCGGGGACGGGCGCATGCGCACCGCCGCGCGCGCCCGGCCGCGTCTCGGGACCTTCGGGAACCATCTCAGCCCGCGCGCTCGCGCTGGTACCTGACGAGCAGCGGCGCGAACAGGGTGGTGACGTTCTTGAGCGCCGCGCGCTGCTCGAGCCCGACGTCCTCGAGGAGTGCTGCGTACCCGTCGAGCATGCCGGCCGCGCAGTCCGCACCCGAAAGGCCGACCTGGTCGAGGTGGCCCGCGATGTTCATCAGCGTGCCGCCGACGCAGTCGATGCCCTGCACGTTCACGCGCTCGGCGAGGCCGAGGAACTCCCCGGTGCGGTCGAAGTAGCGGAGCCGCAGGTAGCGCGTGATCCAGTCCACGTGGAAGCGCTCGTCGGCGAGGGCGGTCGAGAACGCCTCGGTCGCGCCGGGATAGCGGTCGGCGATCGCGAGGAACGGCTCGTAGGTGGCGATCGCGAGGCTCTCGACGATGAAGCCCTGCAGGATCGCGAGCGCGTCGAAGTCGCGCTCGGCGGAGTACCGGTCGACCTGCTCGATGAGGTAGCCGAGCTCGCCGTCGGCGAACTCGCGGTCGGGCTCGACGCCGTTGGCCCGGCTCGCGGCGAGGAAGGACGCACCGTGCCGCGCCTCCATGCCGGCGAACTTGCGCAGCAACTCGGCGTGCTCGTCGCGGATCTCGGCCATCGCGACGTAAGTCCGCGCCGCGACCTTCTCGCCGAAGATCGCGAGGCCCATCAACGCGGCGACCGCCTGCTCGGGCGGGGCCTCGTGACGCGTCGCTCTGCTACCGGTCTGCGCGGCATCGCGCGCCCCCCTGAGATCCCCGTACGTCGTCGACACAGTCGCACCCTATCAGGGGGTGCGCCGTCGCGTAAGCCTCACATCACACACCGTCGAGAGCCCTGCGCGACGAGCAGGGAATCCCGAGCCGGACGGCGTACCTGCGATGCCTGCGGATCGCGAGGCTGGACGGTCGCCTCGTCACAACCCTCCTCCTGCATCGCTCCCGCTCTCGACGCGATGAAACTCGACGTAGAAGCGAACGCCGCTGGTCGGCACGACCTCGTGCTTGATCGTCGGCTCGATCACGCCATGTCGCCCGGGAGACAGCCGGACCTCCTCCATCACCGGCTCCAGGATACGGTACGTCAACGTTCCCTCGAGGGCGACGATCTTCCCCCATGCACCGGGCTTCGTACTGTGCGCACGAAGCAATCCGCTCGGCACCGAGGAATCCGTGAACACGTCCGTCCTCTTGTAGGGAACGGAGTTCACGGGCAGCGTCTTCATGGAACCGTCCATCGCTCGGGATCAGCAGTGAGCCGGCTTCCGGTACCGCAGGGTCGCGAGCGCGCAATCGTCGGAGCATTCGCGGCGCGCCGGCCGCACCTCGTCCGCGGGAGCCAGCACCCGTCCTGGCTCGCGAACCGGACCCGCCGGATCGAGGGCGGACTCGAGGACCGAGCTGTCCTTCTGGGCCGCGCGGCGGCGTGCCGCCGCGCACACGAGTGCGGTGCTCGAGCAACGCTAGTCGCGGGTGCGGCTGAAGACGAAGTCGTTCACCTGCTCGCTCGCGTGGCAGCCATAGCAGTCGGCTTGCATGTTCTTGACGGCGCGCACGTTCTTGTCGCCGCCCGCGAAGCCTTCGAAGCCCCATCCCCCGGTCGCCGCATAGGCCTTCGAGTCCTTGACCATCACGCCGAGCACCTTGCGCGGGCCCTCGGTGACCGCATTGCCGCCGGTCTACGCCTCCATCAGGTCGAAGACGATCACGGAACCGTCCGGAAACTTGCCGCTCGCATAGCCCTTCAGCGCCAGGTCGTTGGCGTAGATGTGGTGGAGACCGCCGAAGGGCCCGTAGAGCGGGTGCCCCTCCTGGATGAGCATCGACTTCACGTGCTTCCAGGCGCGATAGCCCTCGGGGTACGCGACGCTCGTACCCGCGACCGCGGCGCCCTGCCCCTCTGAGCCCGTCGATTCGGCCGTGGCGCTGCCGGTGCCCTGCAGTGCCAGCGCGAGCCCCGCGAGCGCGATCCCGAGTCCCGTGATTCGAATCCGCATGAACCCCTCCTCGGCAAGTCTGTATCGGCGCGTTGCTATTCGGAGACGCGGGGAGGCGTCAAGGGTGGGCAGCACAGCGGCGGCAACGCTTGAGGACGCGCTGCGCAGTCGCAAGATCGATCCGGCCGCGAAGGACCTGACGCTGAGATCAGACAACGGCCTCGTGTTCGGCGCGAGGCCCTTCGTGAAGGTGGTGCGCCGCTACGGGCTCGACCAGGAGTACATCACGCCCTACACGCCGGAGCAGAACGGGATGATCGAGCGCTTCTTCGGGACGCTGAAGTCGGAATGCGTCTGGCAGCATCGATTCCGGGATCGCGACCACGCCTTCGAGGAGATCGCTCGGTGGCTGGACCGCTACCACGCTCAGCGGCC
>VGTK01000070.1 GCA_016874715.1 Deltaproteobacteria bacterium
CGCCCGCCGCCCGGCCGTGGCCGCACGCGCCGCCGGAGCCGGGCGCCGGACGGCCGCGCTCGCCCTCGTCCTCTGCATCGCGGCCGCAGCGCTCGCTTACGGCAACAGCCTCGACAACGAGTTCGCGCTCGACGACGCACACACGATCCAGGGCAACGCCTGGGTGCGGAGCCTCGGCAACGTGCCGCGCTTCTTCAGCGACGCATCGACCTTCTCCACGCTGCGCACCAACGTCGACTACCGGCCGCTGCTGCAGACCACCTACGCCGTGGACCACGCGCTCGCGGGCTACGACGTGCGCGGCTGGCGGCGGACGAACTTGCTGCTGCACGTCGTCGTGTCGTTCGCGGTCTTCCTCCTCGGGCGGCGGCTGTTCGGCTCGCGTGCGGTGCTGCCCGTGCCGGGCGTGCCGCCGGCCGCCGGCGACGCGGCGGCCCTCGTCGCGGCGCTGGTGTTCGCGGTGCATCCGATCGGCTCGGGCTGCATCAATCACATCTCGGCGCGCTCCAGCAGCCTGGCGGCGGCGCTGGTGCTGCCCGCCGTCGTGCTCTACCTGGGGGCGCTCGCCGGGCCGCCGGCGCGCGCCGCGCGGGTCGGCGCGCTGGTTCTCCTCGCGGCCGGCATGCTGACCAAGATCGAGGCGGTGAGCCTCGTCCCGGTGCTCTTTCTCGCCGACGTCCTGCTCGACCCCGCGAAGCAGGACCTGCCCCTCGCGCGGCGCGCGCTCGACCGCGCGCTGTGGCGCCGGCTGTGGCCGTTCGCGGCCGTTGCGGCGGCGCTGGGCTTGCTCTGGTGGTCCGAGACCGGGCTCGCGGACTCGACGACGCGCGCCGGCACGGGCGTCACGCCGGGCGCCTACCTCCTGACGCAGCTCCGCGCGTGGTGGCACTACGTGGCCCTCCTGCCCGCGCCGCTCGAGCTCGTCGCCGACGACCCGACCTATCCGGTGTCGCGCTCGCTGCTCGAGCCGCGCGTCCTGCTGGCGCTCGCCGGCTGGATCACGGTGCTGGTGCTGGCGCTGGCGGCGGCGCGGCGGACACCGGCGATGACGTTCCTCGTGCTGTCGTTCTTCCTCTGGCTGGCGCCGCACTCGAGCGTCGTGCCGCTCGCCGAGCCGGTGAACGAGCACCGGCCGTACCTCGCGCTGACCGGCGTCGTCCTGCTGGCGAGCGTGCTGCTGGTCGCGGCCGCCTGGCGGACGGTGCGCGGACCGCGCGCGCTGGTCGCGGCGCTGCTCGTGCTGCTGCTCGTGCCGCTCGGCCTGCTGACGCGCGCGCGAAACCGCGACTGGCGCGACGCCGAGACGCTGTGGGCCGACACGGCGCGGAAGGCACCCGCGTCGCCGCGCGCGCAGATGAACCACGGTCTCGCGCTCATGCGCCGCGGCGCGTACGCCGACGCCGAGGGGCGCTTCCGCGAGGCCGCGCGCCTGGCACCCGGCTACGGGCTCGCGTCCACCAACCTGGGCATCGTGCTCGCCGCGCAGGGCAGGGACGACGAGGCGCGCGCGGCCTTCGATGCGGCGGTGCGCATCGCGCCCGCGTCCGATGCATCCTACTACTGGCGCGCGCGCTTCCACGCCCAGCGCGGCGACGGCGACGCGGCCATCGCTGACCTCGAGCGCGCCGCGAGCCTGTCGGCGGCGCCGTTCCGCGAGTGGGTGGCGCTCGCCGAGATGCTCGGCGCGGCGGGGCGCGACGACGAGGCGGCGGCGTACGCCTCCCGCGCCGCTGCGATCGACGCGACGAGCGTGCCGCGCGAGCGGGCCGAGTTCCGTGCGGCGGTGCTCGCAGGCGGTCGTCTGCGCCGCGACCCCGGCACGGCGGCACCGGCCGCCGCGCCGGCCCCGGACCCCAAGGCGGTGGCGATCATGAACGACGGCGTCGAGCTGATGCGCACCGGGCGACTCGCCGAGGCCGAGCTGCGCTTCCGCCGCGCGCTCGAGATCGCACCCGGCTACGACCTCGCGACGACCAACCTCGGCATCGTGCTCGCGGCGCGCGGCCTCACCGGCGACGCGCACGCGGCGCACGACCGGGCCGTGCAGCTCGCACCGGACAGCGATTCGCCGTACTACTGGCGCGGCCGCTTCTTCACCGAGCGCGGCGACCTGGCGCGCGCGGAGACCGACTTCACTGTCGCCGTCGAGCGCGCCCCGCGCTCGCTGCGCGACCTCGCCGCACTCGCCGAGACCCTGGTCCGGCTCGGCCGGACGGCCGACGCGGGTGGGGTCGCGGCGCGCGGTGCCGCGATCGACGCGACGACGTTCGAGCGCGAGCGAACGGCCTTCGCGGTCGCGGTCCCGGCGCCGCGGTGACGCCGCTCGGCGCGGTTTGTCGCGCCAGGGTAAGAGGTTTCGCGGACCCGTATGGTAATCAAAACGCCGCTCGCGCGAGGCCAGGCGCTCCAGGGACGGCCGGACGAGCGATCGGAACGGAGAGGCGTCCCGCATGAAGATCTCGAAGCTCGTCGCAGCCGTCGCGCTGCCCGCGGCCCTGCTGGTCGCCGTCTCGTCCGGGGCGCAGCCGTCGTCCGGGGCGCAGCCGTCGCCCGGGGCGCAGCCGTCGCCCGGGGCGCAGCCGTCGCCCGGGGCGCAGCCGTCGTCCGAGGCGCAGCCGTCGTCCGAGGCGCAGCCATCGTCCGAGGCGCAGCCGTCGTCCGGCGACGTCGCGACCACCGACGCGACGCTGGCGTCGCAGTTCGGCCGCGGGGCCGAGGAGGTCGCGGCGCGGCTCAACGACCTCGAGCGCTCGCTGGTCGATGCGACCGTCGTCGAGGAGCTCGAGGCGGCGGTCGAAGCCCAGACGCGGCGGACCGCGAAGCACTGGCACGAGACCTCGCGACGGCTGGCGCGGAACGTGCGCACGACGGCGCTCGACTCGCTCACGACCTCGTGGGTGGCGCTGCATTCCGAGCTCGACGCGATCGACGCGCGCATCGGGGCGCGCGTCCGACGTCGCGACGGCGAGATCGCTTCGCTCGCGGCGCTGCACGACTCGTGGACCCGGGCCCTGGCGACGGCGCGCGACGCGTCTGCGCCGGTCACGGTCCTCGATCGCATGCAGGGCACCATCGACGCGATCGACCGGATGCGGCCGCGGCTCGAGCAGCGGCGGGCGCGGCTGCTGGTCCTGCAGAGCGGCATCTCGCGCGCCTACCAGCACAATGCCGACGCGATGGCGCGCATCGAGGATGCGCGCAGCGAGGTGCTCGCGCGCATGCTCACGGCGGAGGAGCCGTCCCTGTGGCGCGCCGCGACATCGGCCGACGACACGACCTGGAACGAGGCCGCGTTCGCGGCCGACCTCGCGGACAAGATCGACGCCGTCGGCCGCTACGTCGCCTCGTACCGGGGACGACTCTCGGCCTGCGTCGGGATCGTCCTGGTGCTGTTCGCCCTGCTGCGCTGGACGGGGCGGCGGCTCGAGACGGTTGCCGCGGACGGTGACGGCACGCGTCCGCCGGTGACGTTCCGCACGCCGCTCGCGTCGGCGGTGCTGGTCGGGCTGCTGGTCACGGTGCCGCTGCGACCGTCGCCGCCGTACGAGTTCAAGCAGGCGATGCTGCTGTCGCTGCTTGCGGCGTCGATGTTCGTCTTCCGGCCCATCGTCTCGTCGCGCGTCTGGCGCGCGCTGTGCGCGGCCTGCGCGCTGTTCGCGTTCACCGTCCTGACGCAGCTCCTGGAGCCCGCGCCTCGGGTCGAGCAGGTGCTACTCGTGCTGACGATGGGTGCCATGGCGGCGCTCCTTCTCTGGGGAGCACGCCAGGCGGCTGCGGACGGCGACGCGGCGTTGATGCGGACGGCGGTGCACGCGCTGGCCTTCGTGCTCGCGCTCGGCTGCGTCGTGTCGGCGTCGGCGGCGGCGTTCGGCTTCCTGGACCTCGCCGACATGCTGGGCATCGGCCTGCTGCTCGCGCTGTGGCTGTCGGTTGGTCTGCTCGCGGTGCGGGTCGCGGTGGACGATCTGCTCGCCGTCGCGCTCGCGCACGGGCCGGTGTCGCGGCTGCGGACGGTGCGCCGGCGGCGCTCGACCATCGAGCGCGGACTGCGCGGGGCGATCGACGTCTTCATCCTCGGCATGTGGGCCTGGCTGGTGCTCGGACGCTTCCAGGTCCGCGATCCGCTGCTGGACGCTCTCGGCGGGATGCTCGACACCACCCTGCGTGCGGGCGGGCTCGCGCTGCCGGTCGGGCAGGTGCTCGCCTTCGTGGTGGTCCTCGCCGGCGGCTTCCTCGCGTCGAAGGGCCTCGTCGTGCTGCTCGAGGACGACGTGTTCTCGCGCATGACGCTGCCGCGCGGCGTGCCCTACGCGCTGTCGACGCTGACGCGCTACGCGCTCTTGCTCGCGGTCTTCCTGCTCGCCCTCGCGGCGCTCGGGCTCGACCTCACGCGCATCACCGTGCTGGTGAGCGCGCTCGGCCTCGGCCTCGGCTTCGGCCTGCAGCAGATCATGAACAACTTCGTCTCCGGCCTGATCCTGCTCTTCGAGCGTCCGGTGCAGGTCGGCGATTTGATCCAGATGGGCGCGCTGCCCGATGCCGACGTGCTGCGCATCGGGATCCGCTCGAGCACGCTGCGCACGTCGCAGGGGGCGGAGGTGATCGTCCCGAACTCGAAGATGATCGAGGAGAACGTCACCAACTGGACGCTGTCGGACCGGCGGCGGCGCTGCGAGCTCGATCTCGGCGTCGCGGCGGACGACGACGTGGGGCGCGTGATGCAGACCCTGGTCGAGGTCGCGCGGCGCCATCCGCGGGTCGTCGCGGCGCCCGGCCCCGAGGCTCTGCTGGTGCGCCTCGGCCGCAAATCGAACCACTACCAGCTGCGTTTCTGGACCGACAGCTCGGGCTGGGCGCGGGTGCGCAGCGACCTCGCGGTCGAGCTGCACCGGAGCCTGCGCGGCGTCCGCATGATGGACCCGTCGGCGCCGACGCCGGCGGCGAAGCAGGGGGTCTGACGACGCGGCGCCGGCCTGCCACCCGGCTTCGGGAGGAAAAATCGCTTCCCCGGCGTGGGACGTCCAGGCATCCTCCGCCCCATGACTCCCCACGCCACCCTCGCGGCCGCTCAGGCCCTGGTCGGGATCTCGATCCTCGCGTTCCTGCCGCTCGTGCTCGTCACACTGCTGCGGCCGCTCCGCGACCGGTCGGGCCGGCGGTGACCGCGCCGGGCGCGCGGGCCCTTCAGCCGCGCATGCCCGCGATCGAGTCCTCGCCGAAGAAACGCGCCATCATCGAGTCGATGCGGGGGCCGCGCCTGAGCGTGTGGCCGCCGTCGATCGCGAAGCACTGTCCGGTCACCCAGCTCGACTCGGGGCCCGCCAGGTACCGCACACCAGCCGCGATGTCGTCGACGTCGCCGAGGCGCTTGATCGGCATCTGGTCCATGTAGTCGTCGACGATGGTGGTGTCGTCGGTGAGCGGCATCGCCATGTCGGTCGGCACGAGGCCGGGACGGACCGCGTTGCAGCGGATACCGAAGCCGCCGAGCTCGTCCGCCGCGCAGCGAACGAGCATCTCGACGCCCGCCTTGCTCGCGCAGTACGGCGACATGAAGCGGTGCGTGAGTGGACCCGCGATCGACGAGATCGCGACGATCGAGCCGCCGCCGCCCGCGGCCATCGCCTGGCCCGCGTGCTTGATGGTGAGGAACGTCCCGGTCATGTTCGTGTCGACGGCGTAGCGCCACATCTCGACACCAGTCGAGAAGATCGGGCCGCCCGCTCCGGCGCCCGCGTTGGCGATTGCGATGTCGAGCTTGCCGGTAGGCTTCTTCGCGAGCTCGACGGCGGCGATCACCTGCGCCTCGTCGGTGACGTCGCAGATCGTGTACTGCACCGTGGCAGCGCCAGGTGCCTGGGACGCGAGGCTCGCCGCCGCGGCCTTCAGCTTGTCCTCGCTCCGGCCGACGATGGTCACGTGCGCGCCGTCGCGCAGCAGGTGGCGTGCGCAGCCCAGCCCGATGCCGCTGCCGCCGCCCGTCACGATCGCCGCCATTCCCGACAGTGCCAGCTTCGAATCTTCCACGTCGCGTCCCTCCCGGATGGTACGTGGGCGCCACGATGCGGGTCTCGGGCGCCACGGTCAATCATTGACACCCCGCGGTGGGGGTGATCGTCTACGCGGGTACGCGCGTGAGGCCCGCTCCGCCACGGAGTACTCGCATGAAGGTCGTCTCGTTCTTCCAGCTCAAAGAGGTGCGCTGGGCGATCGCCCCGCAGGACCTCGATGCGATCCGCGCCGAGCTGCCGGGCGTCGAGATCGTCTCGGTCGAGAACGAGGCGGATCTCCCGGCGGCGCTCGCCGACGCCGAGGTCTTCGTCGGCTGGACCTTTCCTGCCACGTCCTTCGCCGGCGCGAAACGGCTGCGCTGGATCCATACGGCGAATGCGGGCGTCGAGGCCAACCTGTTCCCCGAGATGGTGGCGAGCGACGTGCTGCTCACCAACGCGACCGGTATGCACTCGGTGTCGATCCCCGAGCACGTGCTGGGGACGATGCTCGCGCTGGCACGCAACTTCCACGAGGCGGCGCGGATCCAGGCACGCGCGAGCTGGGACCGCTTCGGCGTGATCGCTTACGCCGGCGGCATCAAGGAGCTCGACGGCAGCAACCTCGCGATCCTCGGCGCGGGGCCGATCGGCGCCACGCTGGCACGTCTCGGCAGCGCGCTGGGCATGAACGTGCGCGTCCTGCGCCGGCGCCCGGACCGGCCGGTGCCGGGCGCGGAGGCCGTCGTAGGGCCGGAGCAGAAGCTCGCACTTCTCGCGTGGGCCGACTTCGTCGTGCTGGCGACACCGCTCACCGCCGAGACCGACAACATGATCGACCGCGCTGCGCTCGCCGCGATGCGTCCGTCGTCGTACCTGATCAACGTGGCGCGTGGCGAGGTGATCGACGACGACGCGCTGGTCGACGCGCTCCGCCGCGGCGCCATCGCGGGCGCCGGGCTCGACACGTTCCGCGAGGAGCCGCTGCCGCCGTCGAGCCCGTACTGGACGCTCCCCAGCTGCATCGTGACGCCGCACGTTTCGGGCTACACGCCGGAGTACTTCGAGCGCACGCTCGAGCTGTTCCGCGACAACCTGCGCCGCTACGTCCAGGGCGAGCGGCTGCGCAACGTGGTCGACAAGCGGCTCGGCTACGTCGCCGAGTGATTGCGCGCGCGAGCATCGCGCGGTGGGGAGGGACGTGATGAGAAGACGCAACGCGTGGTTCACCGTTGCCGCCGCCGTGGCGGTGACGATCGCCGGAGCGACGCCCGCGCTGGCGCAGAAGTTCCGGGTGCTGGTCGGCAACGACGACGGCGTCGAAGCGGCGGGCCTCGCCGAGCTGGTGCGCGTGCTCGCGGCGGACAGCTCGCTCGAGGTCGCGGTGTTCGCGCCGGCGACCAACCAGAGCGGTACCGCCGACCGCTTCACCACCGGGCCGCTGCGCGTTGCGTCCGTAGAGACCGCGGGCGGCTACCCGGCGGTCGCGGTCGAGGGCTTTCCGGCCGACGGCATCCTGTTCGGCATCCTGCAGGGCCTGCCGCGACGGCCGGATCTGGTGGTCTCCGGCATCAACCAGGGACAGAACATCGGCGAGCTGGTGACGCTCTCGGGGACGGTCGGCGCGGCGCTCACCGCGGCGCGCCTCGGCGTACCGGCGTTCGCCGTGAGCCAGGGGCTCGGCGCGAACGTCTCGTACGAGGCGGCGGCACGCTACACGTACCAGCTGGTCGACCGGTATCGCGGCAGCGCGACCTTCCGCAGCCGCCTGCGCGGCACCGGCGGGCGCCCGAAGATCCTCAACATCAACTTCCCGACCTGCGTCGAGGGCTCGCTGCGCGGCGTGCGCGCGGTGCCGCTCGGTCGCTCGCAGCGGGTGGTCGGCTACGACGAGGGCTCGAGCGCGGGCGTCTGGGACCCGGTCGTGGTCAAGACGCCGCTCGGCAGCACGAGCTGCAGCTCGACGCTGCGCGACCCGGCTACCGACCTCGAGGCGATGAGCAACGGCTTCGCGTCGGTGACGCCGCTGAACGTCGACCTCACCAGCGATGGCGTCATCCGTCCGATCGCACGCTTCGTTCAGCAATGAGTGGCCCGCGGGTGCGGTGGCCGGGTGCGGCTGCCGCACCCGCGGGGCTCACCGCGTCTTGCGGAAGTCGGGCTTGCGCTTCTCGAAGAAAGCGGTGATCGCCTCGATGTTTTCGGGCGAGCCGATGCGCACCTGGAACGCCTCGTCTTCGCGCTCGCGGGCGGCGCGCACGGCGTCCGCGCGGGTCGCGAGCAGCAGCTGCTTCGAGTGCTGCACCGCGCGCGGCGGGTGGACCGCGATCTCCGCCGCCTTCGCCTGTGCCACGGCGAGCACCTCGCCGTCGGGCACCACGCGCGCCGCGAGCCCGAGCTCGAGCGCGCGGGCGGCGTCGATCCACTGCGCGGTATAGAGCACCTCGGCAGCGCGCTGGAAGCCGATGATCGCCGGCAGCAGGTAGCTGCTCGCGGCCTCCGGAACGACGCCGAGCGTGACGAACGGGCAGCGCATGCGCGCACTCTCGGCGACGTAGACGATGTCGCAGTGCAGCAGCATGGTCATGCCGATGCCGACCGCGACCCCGTTGACCGCGGCGATGAGCGGCTTGTCGAAGGCGCAGAGGGTGTCCATCAGCACCTGGAAGCCGTGCGGGCCCTCGTCGCCGGTCGGCGCGGCGTTCATCTCGGAGAAGTCCTGACCCGCGGAGAACGCGCCGCCGGTGCCGGTGACGACGACGACGTGCACGTCGTCGTCGCTGCGCGCGGCGTCGAGCGCCGCCGCGAAGGCCTTCCACAGGGGGTTGTTGAACGCGTTCTTGCGCTCGGGACGATTCATCGTGAGCGTCAGGACGGCGTCCCTGTTCTCGCGCAGGACCAGTTCGCTCGACATCGTTCGCGTCTCCTTCTCGTTCACTGCCCGCTCGTTCACTGCACGTAGCCGAGCGCGCGCATCTTGCGCGCGATGTTCTCGTCCGGCGGGTCCGGCACCGGCTGATCGGCCGGCGGCGGCCCCGCCGGAGCCGCGACGGCGGGGCCGGCACGCTCTGCCGCGCGTGCATCGGCGGCGGCTATGCTCGCCGCGCGCGAGCGCGCACCGTACGCGCGCGCCGCGTCGTGCAGGCGCTCGAACTCTCGCGTCTCGCGCGGCGAGCGGGGATCGCGCTCGCCGGGATCCGCACGCAGGTCGAAGCAGGCGTCCTTGGCACCACTCTCGGTGACGATGCACTTCGCTTCGCGCGAACGCGCCACGAAGTGCTGCTCCGGAACCATCGCCGTCCACGGGTACTCGCCGAACACGGTGTCGCGCGACAGCGTGCCCGCGGGCGCGGCGAGCAGCGGAGCCAGGCTCAGCCCATCGAGCCCCGGAGGCACCGGCGCGCCCACGAGCTGCAGGATCGTTGGGGTCACGTCGATCAGCGACACCAGCTCCGCGACGCGGCGGCCCGCCGGGACGTGCCCCGGCCAGACGATGACGAGCGGCACGTGCATGACCTCGTCGAACAGCTGGTTGTGCGTCAGCAGCCCGTGCTCGAAGAACTCCTTCCCGTGGTCCGCGGTGACGACGAGCAGCAGCTCCTCGTCGGGCAAGATCCGGCGCAGCCCGTCGACCAGCCGCTGCAGGAGGTCGTCGGTGTAGCGGACCTCCTGCTCGTAGGCGCGCTGGCCGTCCACAGGGGATGCTGCGTCCGGTCCCGTGAAGAGCGTCCGATACGCGGGCGGCGGGTCGTACGGGAAGTGCACCTGGTAGGTGTGCACGAACAGGAAGAAGGGCTCGTCGGCGTGACGGCCGGCCCACTCGAGCGCACGGCCGAAGGTGTGCCCCGCATCCCCCGCGCCGGCGCCGCTCGCGGTGTTCTCGTAGTACGTGGAGAACCCCCGCCGGAAGCCGCGCCGCGAATCGAGCAGCGCGTCCTCGGTGAAGGCGGCGGTCGCGTACCCGGCTCGGCGCAACTGCTCGGCGAGAAGCGTGCGGTCCTCACCCAGGACGTCCGGTGGTCCGAAGACCGCGTGCGTCGCGGGCAGCAGCCCGGTCAGCATGCTCATGTGCGACGGCAACGTGTTCGAGAACGTCGTGAAGGCGTTGTCGAACGTCGTCCCGCGCGCCGCGAGCCGGGTGATGTTCGGTGTGGTCTCGAGTGCGTGGCCGTACAGGCTCATGCTGCGCGCGCGCAGCGTGTCGAGCGACACCAGGACGACCGACGGGCGCCTCCCGGAGCCCGGCGGCGCGAGCACCCGGGGATCTCCCCACAGCGGCAGCGACGGTCGCGTGTCGCCGGTCTGCACCGGCTCCGTCGTGAACCTGAGCCGGATGGTCCGCCCGGCGAGGTCGGTGAGATCGACGTCGCTGTCGTACCAGCGGCGATCGGCGGGGTTGTGCGCCGGGTCGAGGATGCGCCGGTAGAGGTCCTGCTGCGCCCCGCTGTCGTCCTCGAGCACCACGCGGAAGAGCACCGGTGCCGAGTCGACCCACCAGACCGGCTCCTCGACGCCGATGGAGAGACGCAGCAGCGCGCCCGGCGGGACGGTGAACGGCCCGGTCGCGATCTGGCGCTCCTCGAGGGCGGGGATCGCGTAGGTGCGAGCGAGCAAGTGCTGTAGCGCCATGAGCCAGCCGACCGGGGTCTCCTCGCCGGGCGGGAGCAGCACCGACCTCGCGAAACGCGGCGGCGGCGCGGCGTCGGCCGCCGCGGGCGTTGCCCCAGGTGCGAGGTTCGCGTCCTCGGCGGCTGCCGTTGCGGCGACGGTCGCCGCGCCGTCGGGCGCAGGGGGCCCGTCGTGCAAGTCCGGGTGCTTGACGGAGCTGGCGCTGCCGCGGGCGAAGATCGCGTGCGGTGCGGCGGGCAGGTCGGCGGGACGCTTGGCGCGGCAGAACTTGTGGGGCCCGTCCGTGGATTCGCAGAGCAGTCCCGGTACGTACGGCCGCGCCGCAGTCAGCACCGGGCGTGCGTCGGTGCCCAGGAACACGTGGCTGCCGTGCGTCAGGCGCGCGTCGTCGGCGATCCGGGAACCCTGCTCGACGAAGCGGTGTACCGTCGACAGCTGCGGCGGCGCCGGCTCCGCCGGGCGCTCGCGCGTGCACGCGGCGAGCGTCGCGACGGCGAGCGTGCAGATGCCCGCGCGCGAGCGCAACGTGGGGGCTTTTCGGCGGTGCAGCAACGGGCGGGCTCGTGGCAGCGGTACGCCGCGCCGATCCGGTGGCGACGACGCGGAGCGTGGCGAGCCTAGCGGTCCGTGTGCGGGTCCCGCAATCGGTGGACCCGATTCCGGACCCGCTTCACCGGCACCGCGCCGCGGTGTAGACACGGGCGCGGTACGGGATGGGCGAAGCAGGGGAGGATGCGCGCGGCGACGGGCGCCGCGCACCGGGGCACCCGGGGCGCGCGCGGAGCTTCGGGTCCGCCCCGTCGGCGTGGGTGTCGAGCACGTACTTCGCCGAGGGCTTCCCGTACAGCGTGGTCAACAACCTGGTCGAGATCCTGTTCAAGGAGCTCGGCGCGAGCCTGCAGGTGATCGGCCTCACGGCGCTCTTCCACCTGCCGTGGAACCTCAAGTTCCTCTGGGGCCCCTTCCTCGACCAGTACGAGACCAAGCGCGCGTGGATCGTCGCGGCCGAGATCGCGCTGTCGGCCGTGCTGGTCGCACTGGCGCTCACCGTCGGCGCCGCGTCGGCGCTCGGCGTGATCTCGCTGTGCGTCGCAGCGCTGGCGATCCTGTCGGCGACGCACGACATCGCGATCGACGGCTACTACCTCGAGGGCCTCGACGAGCGCGGGCAGTCGCAGTACGTCGGCTATCGAGCGGCCGCGTACCGCATCGCGAGCCTCGTCGTGGCGAGCCCGCTGCTGCTGCTGATCGGTGCGGTCGGCTGGAGCAGGGGCCTGCTCGCCGCAGCCGGTGTGATGGTGCTGCTCACGCTCTACCACGCGGTCTTCCTGCCGCGCGTCGAGACGCGACGGGCCTCCCTCGCGTCGGCGCTGGGCGCCTCGTCGGTGCGCGGCGCGCTGGTCCTGGCGGGGGTCGCCGTCGCGGTCCTCGCGACGTTGCTCCTGGCGCGCGGCGGCGACGGTGGCGCGCCCGCGTCCGGTGATGCCGCTCCGGCCGCCGCGGCGCAGGCGATCGGGACCTTCGTCGGTATCTCGCTCGCGGGCTGGATCTCGCTGGCGCTGCTCGCAGCACTCGTCGCGGCGCTGCTGTCGCTGGACCGCATCCGGCGCCGCTTCGCCGGCAGCGACTCGCCCTACGCCGCCGCGTTCGTCGACTTCCTCGCGCAGCGCCGCATCGGGCTCGTGCTGCTGTTCATCGTGTCGTTCCGCGTCGGAGAGTCGTTCCTCGTCAAGATGCGCTGGCCGTTCCTGCACGACGTGCTCGGCATGTCGATCTCGACCTACGCCTGGGCCAACGGCACGCTCGGCACGGTCGCGTCCTTCGTCGCGACGTTCCTCGGTGGACGCCTGATCGCGCGCGACGGACTCCGGCGGTGGATCTGGCCGTTCATGCTCCTGCAGAACGCGCTCAACCTGATGTTCGTCGGGCTCGCCTGGCTGGGCCCGGCGGGGGCAGGGCAGGCGCTGACGGTCGGCGTCATCGCCTTCGACGCCTTCGGGTCGGGGCTCGGCACCGCGGTGTTCATGGTCTACCTGATGCGCTGCTGCGCAGCGGAGCATCGCGCGGCGCACATGGCGATCGTGACCGCGCTGATGAGCGTGAGCTTCACGCTGGCGGGGGTCGGCAGCGGCTTCCTCGCGGCGGGGATGGGCTTCGGGCCGTACTTCCTGTTCACGTTCCTGGTGACGATCCCCGGGATGGCGCTGGTGCTCTTCCTGCCCCACCTCGACGGGCGCGAGGAGACGGCGCTTCGCGCCGGGCGGGGCGGGGCGTCCGCATGAGCGGGAGTCGCGTCGCGACGTTCCGCCGGCGAAAGCCGCGAAAGCCGTAGCGCAGCTCCCGCTCGGCGGGGTAGGTTCGCCGGCGATGCCCGCCCGCCGGACGTTCCTCCTCGCGCTGTGCTTCTTCCTCTCCGGTCTCGGCAGCCTCGCGCTCGAGGTCGTCTGGACGCGCGAGCTGCGTCTCGTGTTCGGCTCCACCACGCTCGCTGCGAGCACCATCCTGGTCGCGTACATGCTGGGCCTCGGGTTCGGCGGGCTCGCCGGCGGGCGCCTCGCGGCGCGGATCCCGAGCGGCGTCCGCGCGTACGGCTGGCTCGAGATCGCGATCGGCGCCTATGCGCTCGTCGTGCCGTGGATGCTGGCGCAGCTTCCGGCGCTCAACCGTACGCTGCTTGCCGGCATGGACTTCTGGCCGGCGGTGTTCGTCCGCTTCGCGATCGCGCTCGGGCTGCTGCTGGTGCCGACGGTGCTCATGGGGGCGACGCTGCCGATCCTCGTGACGGCGCTGGTGCGTCGCGATCAGCGCATCGGCTCGAGCACCGGGCTGCTCTACGGGCTCAACACGCTCGGGGCGGTCGCGGGCGTGTTCCTCGCGACCTTCGTGCTGTTCCGGCTGGTCGGGCTCACGTGGACGAACCGCATCGGCGCGCTGCTCGACGTCGTGGTCGGGGTCCTCGCGCTGACGGTCGTCGATCGCGGCTTCCGCGCCGCGGGCGGGGAGGGCGCGCAGCCCGCGCCGCACGCGGTCGCCGGTACGCCTGCCCGCGAGCGCGCGGTCGGGCCGCCGTCGACCACGCGGACCGGCCTGCTGCTCATCGTGTACGGCGCGGTCGGCTTCACCGCGCTGCTCTACGAGGTCGCTTGGTCGCGCGCGCTGGCGGTGGTGTTCGGGTCGTCGATCTATGCGTTCGCCTCGATGCTGGGCGCGTTTCTGACCGGCATCGCGCTCGGCAGCCTGGTCTTCCGGCGCTGGATCGACGCGACGCGTGCGCCGCTGCAGCTGCTCGCGTGGGGCATCGTGGTGCTCGCGGTGCTGGCGCTCGGCACGACGGTCGTCCTGCCGCATCTGCCGCAGGCGTTCCTCTGGATGGTCGAGCACTACGGCCTCGACAGCGGCCGCATCGCCTTCGGGCGCGTGCTGATGTGCATGATCGCGATGCTGCCGCCGACGCTGATCCTGGGTGGGCTCTTCCCGCTGGTCGCGCGCGTCCTGGGCGACGCGCTGCACGATCCCGGCGAGGCCGTCGGTCGCGTCTACTTCGCCAACACGATCGGCTCCGCGGCGGGCGCCTTCTGCACGGGCTTTCTCCTGCTGCCGTGGCTCGGCATCCGCGACACGCTGGCGCTCGGCGCCGGAGTCGATCTGCTCGCTGCGGCGCTGGTGCTGGCGGCCGGTGCGCGCAGCACGGGCGCCCGCGCGCAGGCGCTCGTGCCCCTCGCAGCAACGGCGCTGCTGCTCGTCGTGCCGATCCCGTTCGACCGTCAGGCGCTGACGCGTGGCGTGTTCAAGGCCCCCGAGGCCGAGCTGCGCTTCGGCATCGAGACCGCGCCGGTCGACGGACGCTCCGCCAGCGAGCTCGTGTTCTACCGTGACGGCATCAACGCGACCGTGTCGGTTCAGCGCGCAGGCGGGATCCTCGCGCTGCGGGTGAACGGCAAGACCGACGCGTCGTCCTACGGCGACATGTCGACCCAGGTGCTGCTCGGTCAGCTGCCGCTGCTGTTCGGCGGACCCGCGAAGAAGGTCCTGGTGATCGGCTACGCATCGGGCGTGACGACGGGGTCGGTCGCGACGCACGCGGCGGTCGAGCGCATCGACGCGGTGGAGATCGAGCCGGCGATCGTCGAGGCGTCGCGCTGGTTCGACGACGTGAGCGGCAGCCCGCTCGACGATCCGCGCGTGCGCATGGTCCTCGACGACGCCCGGTCGTATCTCGCGGCGACCGACGAGCGCTACGACGTGATCATCTCCGAGCCATCGAACCCGTGGATGAGCGGTGTGTCGAACCTGTTCACGCGCGAGTTCTTCGGCATCGTGAAGGCCGCGCTCGCGCCGGGCGGGCGGCTCCTGCAGTGGGTGCAGCTCTACGCGCTCGACCCGCCCTCGCTCGCGTCGATCATCGCGGCTCTGCGCTCGGAGTTCCCGTACGTGTACGGCTTCGCCGACCTCTCGGGCAGCCCCGATCTGCTTCTACTCGCTCAGGACCGCCCCCTCGGGTTGGGCGATCTGCCGCGCTGGGAGAGTCTCGCGCCCGCCGTCCGCGCCGACCTCGAGCGCATCGGCAACTTCTCGAGCCTCGATCTGTGGAGCCTGATGCGCGTCACGCCGGCCGATGTCGACGCACTCGTGAAGCGGGCGCCGGTCGTCAACACCGACGACAACCTGTTCATCGAGCTCGGCACGCCGTGGATGCTCTACGACGAGACGTCGCGCGCGAACTGGCAGGCGCTGGTCAGCACCAAGGGCGCCATCCTCCCGATCCTCCGGCAGCTCGGCGAGCCGCTCGATGCCGACCGGGTCGGTGCGCTCGCGATCAGTCACGCGCGCAAGGACTCCGGTGCGACCGAGGATCTGCTGCGCGTCGCCAACGAGGGCGGACGGACGGGAAACGCGATCGTCGCCGTGACGGTGGTGGCGCGCCGTGTGTCGCAGGGGGAGTTCCCCGTCGAGAACCAGCTCGCGGCGGCGGACGAGGCGGTCGCGCTGGCGCCGGGTGGGTTCGAGCCGCTGCTGCTGCGGGCTGAGGTTCGCGACGAGGCGCGCGATTTCGCGGGAGCTCTGGCCGACGCCGACGCCGCGCTCGCGATCCGACCCGGTGACCTACGCGCACGCTCCCTCCGGATGCGCGCCCTCGCCAAGCTCGGCCGCTATCCGGAGGCGCAGCAGGAGGCGGACGCGCTGCTCGCGACGAGCTTCGGACAAGCGGACCCGCGTGTGCTGCGCGAAGCGCCCGAGGTCACGCTGCGCAACGGCCAGACGAAGCGCTCGATCGAGCTGCTCGAGTTCCTGCTGCGCGACCGTGACCCGTCGTGGACGCACGGCTGGATGCTGCTCGCGTACGCCTACGGGCAGCTCGGCGACGAGAAGAACGCCGAGCGCGCGCAGGCGAACGAGCGCATCACGCGGCGCAACCGGGCCGCCGACTACCAGCGGATGGCGCGCTCGGCGCTGTGGCTCGGCAACGTCGCGGCCGCGGCGGCCCTGCTCAACGCGGCGACGGAGACGGATCCCGAGTACGAGCCGGCGCGCGTCGAGCTGGCAGCGGTCCTGGAGCAGCTCGGGCAGGAGCCGGCCGACGCCGCCGCCGCGCCGGACGCGAGCGCCGCCGCCGCTGTACCGGACGAGAGCGACGCCGCCGCTGTGCCGGACGGAGGCGCCGCGACCACGCCCTGAGCGCGCTTCGGGTGTCGACCGCGGGTGCGCAGGGCACCGCGTCCGCCGGTGCTCAGCGCGCGACGTGCCGCGCGAGCGTCTCGGCGAGCGAGGCGAGGCGCTGCGGGTCGCCGGGCACGCGCGTGTGCAGCAAGAGCGGCTCGCCCGCCGCGCGCGGCATGAGGTGCATGTGATAGTGGAACACCGTCTGCCCGGCCGCCGCGCCGTTGAGCTGGAAGACCATCAGCCCCTCGGGTGCGAGCGTGTCGCGCAGCGCGTGCGCCACGCGCTTCGCGGTCGCGGCGACAGCCTCGAGCACCTCGCGCGACGCTTCGAACACGTTCTCGGCGTGCTCCCGGGTGACGACCAGCGTGTGCCCGTCGGTCACCGGAAAGATGTCCATGAAGGCGAGCGTGTGCTCGTCCTCGAAGACCATCGCCGCCGGCGCCTCGCCGCGGACGATCTTGCAGAAGATGCAGCTCTCGGAAGCCATGCCGTGCCCTCGCTCTCCCGGCCGGCGGTTGCGGATCGCGGCCGGTCGGGGTTCTTTCTAGTCGATGACGCGGCGATGGCCACACCTGACCGCGGCGGTGACCGCCGCGGTCCTCCTGCTCGGTTCGGCTCCGGGCTGCACCAACTACTACCTGCCGCTCGGCAGCATGACGGTGAACTTCCCCGGCTTCAGCGGCGACGCGATGGCCGAGTCGGAGGTGCGCGCGCGGCTCCGCCTGCCGGACGGATTCGCCATCAACACCTGGGCGTCCGGCATCGCGAACGCGCGCTTCCTGCGCTTCACCGAGACCGGCGACCTGCTGGTCAGCGCTCCTCGCGAGGGCACGATCTGGCTCGTCGAGCGCGACGCGAACGGTGACGGGACGTCCGACGGACGCCGCGCGCTGCTGACCGACCTGAACCGTCCGCACGGCATCGCGCTGCACGAGGGCTGGCTCTATGTCGGTGAGACCGACGGCGTGATTCGCCTCCGCTTCGACGCGGCGACGCGCGCGGTGAGCGGCCAGCCGGAGAAGATCGTCGAGGGCCTCCCCGCCGGTGGCAACCACTGGACGCGCACGGTGGACGTGGGTCCGGACGGCAAGCTCTACGTCTCGATCGGCTCCAGCTGCAACGTCTGCGAGGAGGCCGACCGGCGCCGTGCGGCCATCGTGCGCTACGACCTCGACGGATCGAACGAGGAGATCTACGCGAGCGGGCTGCGCAACGCGGTCGGCTTCGCGTGGCAGCCCGGCACGGGTGACCTCTACGCGACGGACAACGGCCGCGACATGCTCGGCGACGACTTCCCGCCGTGCGAGCTGAACCGCGTCGTGCAGGGCGGCTTCTACGGCTGGCCGTACGCGAACGGCGACCGCGTGCCCGATCCCGACTTCGGTGCTGCGAACCCCGAGCGCGTCGCGACGTCGATCTCGCCGGTGTTCGGCTTCGGCGCGCACACGGCCCCGCTCGGTCTCGCGTTCTACGAAGGCAGCGCGTTTCCGGAGAAGTACCGCGGCGCGATCTTCGTGGCGCTGCACGGCTCGTGGAACCGCTCGCGGAAGTCCGGCTACGAGGTGGTGGCGGTGTTCCTCGACGGCAAGGGTGGGGCGCGCGAGGAGAAGTTCCTCTCCGGCTTCGAGATCGACGAGCGCGTGTACGGACGTCCGGTGGACGTCGCGGTCGGGCCCGACGGCGCGCTCTACGTGTCGGACGACTTCACGGGGGTCGTCTACCGCGTGGTGTACGGGGGGGCGGCACCGCTGCCGTCGGCGCCGCGTGCGGATGGGGCCGCGTCCGTGGTCGGCGGTGCGGCCGGTCGTGCGGGCGCTGCCGCGACGAAGGTCGCGGGCGACCCGCTCGCCGGCGTGACGGACGCCGAGCGCACGCGCGCGACGGCGACCGGCAGCGCGCTGTGGGCGGCGAACGACTGCGCGCGCTGCCACGTGCGGCAGGAGGCGTCGGCGGAGACGTACCGCCCGCTCCAGGGCCTCGCGTCGAAGTACGGCGTCGACTCGCTGGCGACGTTTCTCCGCACACCGCAGCCGCCGATGCCGGCGTACCCGTTCTCCGACGCGGAGCGCCGCGCGCTCGCGATCTGGCTCCTGGCGACGCATGGTCGAGAGTGACGCGGTCGAGGCGCTGCTCTCTGCTCCGGGCGTTCCCCCGGCAAGCCTCTCGTGAGTCGAGCCGCGAGGCTGCGCGCGCTGCACCGGGCGGCCAGTCGCGATGCGCCACGACCATGTCGCGCGGGACCGAACCGGACGAAGCACCCCTCGATCGGACCGTCGAGCTCCTCGAGGAGCGCTTTCGCCCGCTCGCGATTCTCCTCTTCGGCTCGCGCGTGCGCGGCCGCGAGCACGCGGGGAGCGATCACGACCTCGCGATCCTCACCGGTCGGCCGCTGCCCGACGCCTTCGCCGTCGCCGCGGCGAAGGCCGATCTCGAGGACCTGCTCGGTGCCGATGTCGATCTCGTCGTGCTCGGCGCGGCGTCGCCCATCCTCGCGATGGAGATCCTGCGCGACCATGCGATCCTGCAGATGCGCGACCGCGAGGCCTTCGAGCGCTTCACCGTGCGCGCGCTCGGCGCGTACTTCGACCTGAAGCAGGTGCGGGCGCCGATCGAGGCCGCGATCCTCCGATCGGACGGTGTCGTCCGGTGACCACCGACGTGTTCCTCGGCAAGCTCGCGACCATCGAGCGCTGCCTCGAGCGGATCCGGGTGGTGACCGGCGGAGACGCGGAGCGCGTCGACCAGATCGACGTCGAGAAGATCGTCGTCCTCAACCCGCAGCGTGCGATCCAGGCGACGATCGACCTCGCAGCGCACCTCATCTCGGGGCGCGGCTGGGGGTTGCCGGACTCGCTGAAGGCGCACTTCCAGATCCTCGCCGATCAGGGCGTGCTGGCAGCGGATCTGGCCTTGCGTCTGCGCGCCATGGTGGGCTTCCGCAACATCGCGGTGCACGACTACGAGTGTCGCGATCGGCAGATCCTGAAGCGCACCCTGCGCGAGCGACTCGGTGACCTCGTCACGTTTGCGACTTCGGTACGGAGCTTCGCGCAGATCGGAGCCCGGCCGGACCTTGCGGCCGACCGAGACGCGGCGCGGCGCGCGGATCGCACCCCGCGGCGCGCGGATCGCGCACCCCTGCAACGAATTCTCAGGCGGCCCGCGCCGGTCGCACCGCCGCAACGACGGCGCACCGGCCCGAACCGATACACCGCACACCTCCCGCGCAGGAAAGCGATTTCCCTAATGCCTCGGGCGCGCGGTGGCGCTACTATCGTTGCGGCTGCGATCGCAGCCGGAGGCTCGACCGGGTGGGAAGTACGATCATCGTGAGGTCCGACGCGCGTGCCGCGCACGTGCGCCGTCCCCGGTGCCGCATGGCCGACGTCGCGTTCGCCATGCTGTTCGCCATCTGTGCGACGCTCGGCACCACCGCGTGCGGGCCGACCGGCAAGCAGCGCCAGCAGATGATGCTGCTCCAGGAGGAGCAGGCCGAGGCCGCGGCGGCGGCGCGGGCGGAGGCCGCCGGTCTGGCGCCGGGTGAGACGGGTGCCCCGGACGTACCAGCGGCGGGCGCGGCGCACGTCGGCGGCGCACCGGGGACGGTTCCGGGCGGCGCGCCGGCACCGGTGATCGACGCCGGGCACTACCGGCTGGCACCGGGCGACATCATCGACGTGACGTTCCCGTTCCACCCGGAGGAGGACCTGCGCGCGCCGGTCCGCAACGACGGCCGCTTCAACCTGCCGATCACGGGCGACCTGCTGGTGGCCGGCTACACACCCGAGGACCTCGAGCGCGTCATCACCGAGAAGGCATCGGTCAGGCTCAAGGGCCCTGCGGTCAGCGTCACCATCGTGGAGCTCGCCGAGCATCGCGTGTTCGTGACCGGGCAGGTCGCGCGCCCCGGCTACGCGCCCTACCGGCCCGGCATGACCGCGATGCAGGCCATCGTCGAGCGCGGCGGGTTCGTCGACGATGCGAAGACCGACGAGATCGTCCACATCCAGCGTGTGAACGGACAGGTGCGGAACAGCAAGCTCGACCTGCAGGCGATCTACGAGGCGGGCGGCAACGACACCACGGCGATGGCGCCGAACGACATCCTGGTGGTGCCGCGCACGTGGGTCGGCGACGCCGACGTGTTCGTCGACCAGTGGATCCGCGGCCTGCTGCCGACGATTCCCGTTCCCACGTACGACCTCACGACCTACTTCCTGTTCTGACGGGTGGCTCCGGGGGCCGCGTCCACGACGCGCGCCAGGATGAAGCCGTCCCGGCCCTTGCTGCCGACGGTCTGCAGCGCCGTCGCGACGACACGCGGCTCTTGCGCGAGGCGCTCGGCGAGCGCGCGAACGCCGAGCACGCTCTGGTCGCGGCTCGTGGCGTCGACGACCGCACCGGCGCGGACCACGCTGTCGGCGACGATCGTCGCTCCGGGCCGCGCGAGCCGCAACGCCCAGTCGAAGTAGGCGGCGCTAAAGCGCTTGTCGGCATCGATGAACACGAGGTCGAACGGTGCGCGCCGCTCCGCTTCCAGCACCGGCAGCGTATCGAAGGCGGGCCCGAGGCGGACGTCGACGCGGGAGGCGACGTTTGCCCGCGCGAGGTTCGCGCGTGCGACGTCCGCGTGGTGCGGGTCGGCCTCGAGCGTCACGATCGTGCCGTCGTCGGGTAGCGCGCGCGAGCCAGATGGTGCTGTAGCCGCCGAGCGTGCCGATCTCGAGGATCGTGCGCGCGCCAGCGATCCGCGCGAGCAGGTGCAGAAGCTTGCCTTGCGGGGGGCTCACGTCGTGCGCCGGCAGCCCGGCCGCAGCGTTTGCCGCGAGCACCTCGGCGAGGACGGGATCGTGTTCGACGAGGAGCGCGACGAACCAGCGCTCCACGACTTCCCATTCGCGGCTCGTCGTCATGCCAGTCTCGTCGTCATGCAGCGCATCTCTCATGGCCCGTCGTCGGCCGCCCCGCTGGTGAACGACGAGGCGATCGTGCGGTCGCCTCGTCATTCGCCACGCTGGCATGTCCGCACGACGAAGGAAGCGCAGTTGCACGTTCGCGGAGACACCGGCGACACGCATTCGTTGCGTCAGTGCGATGCAGATCGCGCAGTTTCGCCCTTGCCTTGACGCTGCCCGGCGCGCTTTTTCGTCGAGCAGCCGGCCCCCCGGGGCCTCCCATCGCTGCGGCGCAGTCGCCGGCCTTCCACAACCTCAGAGGCGCCGTCATGACGCTTCGCTCGACCCTCCGCTCCGTGTTCGCATCTGTGCGGCTGCGCTCGTCGTCCCGTTCTTCCTGTCCGCGCTGCCGGTAGCGGCGAAGCCGACGCCGACACCGAAGCCGGCGGCGGCACCGAAGCTGACACCGACGCCGACACCGACGCCGACACCGAAGCCGACACCGACGCCGACGCCCAAGCCGACCGCTTCTCCGACCCCGAGCCCGACGCCGGTGCCGCCGGGCCCGGCAGACGTCTGCCACCACGCCTGTCCGGACACCATCAAGTTCAAGAAGATCGGCAAGCCCGACCAGCTGATCATCCGCAGCGCCTTTCCCGTGGGTGTCGCGCTCGATCCGGAAAACGAGGCCTTCCACGTGGTGCTGAGCAATGCGAACGGGGTCGTGTACGAGGGGTCCCTCCCGGCCGGCGCGCTCGAGCAACGGGGCAAGAAGTTCCGCTTCGTCGACCGCGCCGCGCGCAGTGGCGCGGGAACGTACGATGGCCTGTTCAAGGTGAGGTGGCAGCCGCCCAGGCCGACGCCGGCACGCAGGTCACGATCGAGGCGTACCGCGACCTGGACGCGGCGACGCTCGCCGAGATGACGATCACGACCACGCGCGGCGACGATGCGGTGTATCGTGCGGACGTCTGGGCGACGAAGGCGTACGGCTGGATCAACCGCCACCGTTGAGCGTGCGCGGCGGCGGTGCGCGTCGGGAAGACGGCGCACCGCCGCCCGTGGTCCGTGCATGCTACGGCGGACTGCCGTGCAGGTTCTCCTCCTCGACCTCGACGAGACGCTCTATCCGCGCGGGAACGGCGTGCTGCGCCGCATCGACGGGCGCATCAACTCGTTCATGACCGACCGACTCGGGTTCGACCCGGCGGCGGTCGACGCCGCGCGCGAAACGCTGTGTGCACGCTGGGGCACGACGATGCGCGGTCTGCTCGAAACCCACGCGCTCGACCTCGACGACTACCTGCAGCACTGCCACGGCGTGGATCTCTCCGACCTGCTCGGGCCTGATCCACGGCTGCGGGGGCTCCTCGAGCGCGTCCCGCTGCGCAAGGCCGTCCTCACCAACGCGCCGCGCCGCCACGCGCATCAGGTGCTGCATCTGCTGGGCATCGCCGACCTCATGGAGCGGGTGCTGGCCCTCGAGGACATCGGTTACGTGCCGAAGCCCGCGCCGAGCGCGTTCGCGGCCGCGACGGCGGCGCTCGGTGTCCCTCCGGGGGAGTGCGTGTTCGTCGACGACATGCTGGCGTCGGTCCGTGCGGCTGCGGACTGCGGCCTGCACGCGGTCTGGCTGGCGTCGCCCGGGGCGGCAGTGCCGGACGACGCGCGCCACCACGTGGTCCGCGACGTGCACGAGATCGAGGGACTGCTCGGGCGCCTGCTGCCCGGCTGAGCTGGGGGCCGGGTCGCTCATCGGAACCGGTCGCCGGGCGCGAGACGCGCTTTCGCGCTTGCCACGGAGCAGGGAAACCTGCCACGGAGGTTGGGTGACGCACTCGAACCCGGTCCGACTCCCGGTGGTCGTGGTACTGGCCACGATCGTCGCGTCGTTCACCTCGTGCAGCGACGCACCGCCGGTCGGCCCGCCGCCGACGGCCGGCACCGGGGCCCCGTGGCAGCGCACCGAGGAGCGCGCGCCGTGTGCGAGCTTCGATCCCCTGCGCCAGCCGTTCTTCGGCGACCTGCACGTCCACACGCGCTACTCCGCCGACGCCTACATCTTCGGCACGAAGGTTGGCCCGCGCGATGCGTACGCGTTCGCGCAGGGCTCGAGCATCACGCTGGTCGACGACGACGAGCAGCAGACCCGCAGCGCGCGCCTCGACCGACCGCTCGACTTCGCCGCGGTCACCGATCACTCCGAGTTCTTCGGCGAGGTGAACCTCTGCATCACACCCGGGACGCCGCTCTACGACACCGAGATGTGCGGTAACCTGCGCAAGGCCGACGATCCTGGCGACCGCTTCAACGTCACGGTGCAGTGGCTGTATCCCGCGGGCATCGACAACCCACCCAGGTCGCACGCATTCTGCAGCACGCCCGGCGTCGACTGCGACGCCGAAGCGACGTCGGTCTGGCAGGAGATGCAGGCCGCGGCGGAAGAAGCATACGACCGCAGCGACGCCTGCACCTTCACGAGCTTCGTCGGTTACGAGCACACGACGAGCCCGTTCGGACGCCATCGCCACCGCAACGTGATCTTTCGCAACCACGTCGTGCCGGCGTTCGCCTCGAGCCAGCTCGAGACCGCGCCCGACGGCTGGCCGCAGGGGCTGTGGACCGCGGTCGAGCGCGACTGCCTCGATGCCGGCATCGGCTGCGACGCGGTGATCATCCCGCACAACACGAACCTCTCGGACGGCGAGCAGTTCGCCGACCCCGACGACACCGCGGCGGCGCAGCGCCGCCAGGACCGCGAGCCGCTGGTCGAGATCCACCAGATCAAGGGCAACTCGGAGTGCCGCTTCGACCTGCTGGCCGGCGAGGGTGTCGGGACCGCCGACGAGCTGTGCTCGTTCGAGCAGCTGGCGCGATCGCACGAGGGCCCGGACAACGATCCGCCACCCGATGTGCGCTCTTGGCCGCGTCGCAACCTCGTCCGCAACGCACTCGAGGACGGGCTGTCGCTCGAGGAGCGGCTCGGCGTGAACCCGTTCCGCATGGGCTTCATCGGCAGCACGGACAATCACGGCGGCGCGTCCGGCAGTACCGCGGAGAAGGGCTGGCAGGGCGGCCAGGGCAACAGCGACGCGAGTCCGCAGCGGCGCATCGCGCGCCAGCTCCAGTCGAACCCCGGCGGTCTCGCCGGCGCCTGGGCCGAGGAGAACTCGCGCGACGCGATCTTCGCAGCGTTCGCGCGCCGCGAGACCTTCGCGACCAGCGGCACGCGCTCACTGGTGCGTCTCTTCGGTGGCGGGCTCGACGGGGTCTCGTGTGACGCGGCCGACTTCGTGGCGCGCGCGTACGCGACCGGCACGCCGATGGGTGGCGAGCTCGGCGACGTGCGCGACGGTGCGAGCCCGCGCTTCGCGGTGCTCGCCGTCAAGGATGCGGGCACGGCCGACGCGCCCGGCGCCGACCTGCAGCGCATCCAGATCGTGAAGGGATGGGTCGATGCGAGCGGCGCTGCGCGCGAGCGCGTGTTCGACGTCGCGGGCTCGGCGGACGACGGAACGGACCTCGACCGGGCGACGTGCACACCCGCGCCGGCCGCGAGCGAGCTGTGTGCGGTCTGGGAGGACCCCGAGTTCGACGCGGGGCAGCGCGCCTTCTACTACGCGCGCGTACTCGAAGTGCCGACCTGTCGCTGGAGCACGCTGGTGTGCAAGGAGCAGGGCGTCGACCCGTTCGCGTCGGACTGCGCGGCACAGGCGGCGCGCGCGGGCGGGTCGTTCGCCGACTGCTGCCTGACGCGCGAGCAGGGTGTCGAGCAGGTGGTGCAGGAGCGCGCGTGGAGTTCGGCGATCTGGTACCGGCCGGAGTCGATCGTCGCGCTGTCCGGCGGCATCGCGCGCAGACGCGATGAACCGTCGTCCGCGCCGGCTTCGCCGGCCACGAATGACGGAACCGGCACGGCACTTCGTCGAACCGGCCGCCTCGACCTCGTCGTCGTGCCGGGACGCCTGCCCGACGACGTCGTGCAGGGCGCGGCGCCGCTCACGGTGACGCTGTCGAGCGGTGTCGTGATCGCGCGCGTCGCGTACGCGGCGGGCGAGGTCCCGCTCGAGAGCGACGCGAGCGGTCGTACGGTGCTGCGCGTGGTGTCGGACGAGGCCGACGTGTCGTCGCTCGGCGACGGCGACGCGACGCTCCGCGTGCAGCTCGAGTCGGGCGCGTATCGCGTCGAGCACGTGCGCCGCTGGCGCGGCGATGCCGCGGGTCTCGCACCTTTCGCGGGCGGGCCGGCGTGATGCGCGACGTCGGGGGGCCGCGCGGGCGCAGGCTCGCGCGCCGGTTATCCGCGCTGGTGCGGGCTCCGCTGCCGCGCCTCCTCGCCGGCGGCGCGCTGCTGGCGCTCGTGCTGAACGCGCTCGGCGAGGCGCCGTCGTCGGCACCCGTGCGCACGGTCGCCGCGTCGGGCCTCGCCGGCGGTCGCGAAGCGGGCCGGCCGTCGAGTGACGACGATCTGCTCTACCGGACGGCGGCCGCGGCGGTGTCGGTCGACGACCCGGTAGTGCGGGGACGGCTGCTGCGGCTCGCACAGTACCTCGAGCTCGGCGGCACCGCCGAGGCCGACCACGCCGAGCCGGCCGACGAGCTGATCGCCGCTGCACGCGACGCCGGGCTCGCAGGCGCGGACCTCGTTCTGCGCCGCTACCTCGCCGAGCTGGCGCGGCTCGCGCTCGCGGGGCCTTCGGCGGCCGACCTGCCCGGCGAGGACGAGCTGCGCCGGTGGGTCGCGGTTCAGCCGGAGCGCTTCACGGTGCCGGCGCGCGTCCGCGCGCACCAGGTCTTCCTGAGCGGCACGCGCCGCGGTGCGC